>NZ_JAOWES010000084.1:0-15356 GCF_030334095.1 Citrobacter sp. Cf118
AAAGAAAAAGATCTACGGAACGCGGGAAGAAGCCCGCAGCGATATTTTTGATTACATCGAAATGTTTTATAACAGTAAGCATCGGCATGGTTCTAGCGATCAGATGTCACCGACAGAATATGAAAACCAGTATTATCAACGGCTCGGAAGTGTCTAGATTTTCCGTGGCGATTCAATACCCATACAAGTAAAACCTTTAGTTCAGTTTAGCATCGGCGTAACGCCATAAGAAGTTTGTTCTATCAACATTTCTTGAATCCCCAAATATTTTATTTGCATTCAGAATGGGAGTTACACCCTTTAAGGAAACGTATAAAAATATGAATATCAATAAGTTAACCAAGTTTCTGATATCAGGATAAAATGTTCCACGACAACAGTTACATATGTTTTTTCGAATGTATTGTTGCGATTGTAAACCTACAGAGTATCCTGTTATTAAATCAACCGGAGGACAGATGCTACTAACTTCCCTACGACTCTTCAAAAATCTCTCCGATGAAACCCGCTTGGGCATCGTGTTACTGCTCAGGGAAATGGGAGAGTTGTGCGTGTGCGATCTCTGTACGACGCTGGATCAGTCGCAGCCAAAGATCTCCCGTCATTTGGCAATGCTCCGGGAAAGTGGACTATTGCTGGATCGCAAGCAGGGCAAGTGGGTTCACTACCGCTTATCCCCGCATATTCCTTCCTGGGCCGCTCAGGTGATTGAGCAGGCTTGGTTAAGCCAACAGGACGACGTACAGGCCATCGCCCGTAAGCTCGCATCAACCAACTGCTCTGGCAGCGGTAAGGCTGTTTGCCTCTAAAAATTTTGCCTGCACATATATGCTTTTCCGGATATGAGGTGTTAAAGATGAAAACGTTAACGGTGTTTGACCCGGTAATGTGCTGCAGTACCGGCGTATGTGGCTCAGATATCGATCAGGTTCTGGTTGATTTCTCTGCTGATGTGCAGTGGCTGAAAGGACGTGGCGTACAGGTTGAACGTTACAACCTGGCGCAGCAGCCCATGAGCTTTGTTCATAATGAGAAAGCGAAAGTATTCCTCGAAGCATCTGGAGCAGAAGGGCTTCCGCTACTGCTGTTGGACGGTGAAACGGTGATGGCAGGGCGGTACCCAAAACGTGCTGAGATAGCTCGCTGGTTTGGTATACCGCTGGAGAGGGTAGGGTTAGCTCCCACCAGCTGCTGTGGTGGTAATACTTCCTGTTGCTGATATGTCAGGAGGACATATGAAATTCTTACAGAACATCCCGCCTTATCTGTTTTTTACCGGTAAGGGAGGCGTAGGAAAAACTTCCATTTCCTGCGCGACGGCTATCCGCCTTGCCGAACAGGGTAAGCGGGTTTTGCTGGTCAGTACCGATCCTGCCTCGAATGTCGGCCAGGTATTCGACCAGGCTATCGGTAACACCATTCGCCCTGTGACGGCAGTTCCTGGGCTTTCTGCTCTGGAGATTGACCCGCAGGAAGCCGCCCAACAATACCGCTCCAGAATCGTTGATCCTATCAAAGGTCTTCTGCCTGATGACGTTGTTAACAGTATCAGCGAACAGCTTTCAGGAGCCTGTACGACTGAGATTGCGGCGTTCGATGAGTTTACTGGCTTACTGACCGACGCTTCTCTGCTGACCCGCTTTGATCACATCATTTTTGATACAGCGCCGACGGGCCACACGATTCGCCTTCTCCAGCTTCCCTGTGCCTGGAGTAGCTTCATTGAAAGTAATCCAGATGGTGCTTCCTGTCTTGGCCCAATGGCCGGGCTGGAAAAGCAGCGTGAGCAGTATGCTCATGCAGTAGAGGCGCTATCCGATCCTGAACGTACCCGCCTGGTTCTGGTTGCACGACTGCAAAAATCTACGCTGCAGGAAGTCGCCCGCACTCATGAAGAACTGGCTGCAATTGGCCTGAAAAACCAGTACCTGGTTATTAATGGTGTGCTGCCTAAAGCAGAAGCTGAACATGACGCCCTTGCCGCTGCGATATGGCAACGGGAACAGGAAGCACTGGCAAATCTTCCTGCCGGTTTATCTGAGCTATCGACAGATACCTTATTACTCCAGCCAGTCAACATGGTTGGCGTGTCTGCATTGAAGGGACTACTGGACACCAGTGCAAGAGCATTACCGCTGCCTGCAAGGAACGTCCTGTACACGCCTGAAAACTTATCGCTCTCTGTCCTGGTTGATGATATCGCTCGCAGTGAACACGGTTTGATTATGCTGATGGGCAAAGGTGGCGTAGGTAAAACCACGATGGCTGCTGCCATCGCCGTCAGGCTGGCGGATATGGGATTTGATGTCCATCTCACCACCTCAGATCCCGCTGCACATCTCAGTGCAACGCTCAATGGAAGTCTTAAAAATCTGCAGGTCAGCCGAATTAACCCTCACGATGAAACTGAACGCTATCGGCAGCATGTTCTTGAGACGAAAGGCAGGAATCTGGATGAGGCAGGGAAACGGCTGCTCGAAGAGGATTTACGTTCTCCTTGCACGGAAGAGATTGCGGTGTTCCAGGCGTTCTCACGCGTAATCCGTGAAGCAGGCAAACGGTTTGTGGTCATGGATACGGCACCTACCGGGCATACGCTATTACTGCTTGATGCTACCGGGGCTTATCACCGTGAGATTGCCAAGAAGATGGGGAATAAAGGTCATTTTTCCACTCCGATGATGCAGCTTCAGGACCCGGAACGCACCAAAGTCCTGATGGTCACTTTGCCTGAAACCACACCGGTACTGGAAGCGGCTAACCTGCAGACTGACCTTGAAAGAACGGGGATTCATCCGTGGGGCTGGATTATCAATAACAGCCTTTCCATTGCGGATACGTGTTCTCCGTTGCTTTGCCAGCGTGCCCGGCAGGAAGTGCCTCAGATTGAGGCTGTTAAGAATCAGCACGCTGACCGTATAGCGCTTGTTCCGGTGCTGGCGTCAGAGCCCGCCGGTATTGAAAAGCTCAGAGAGTTGATGAGTTAATTTTTTGGCATATACAGGGCGACAAAGTCGCCCTGTCAGGAGGTTTTATGTTACTGGCAGGCGCTATTTTTGTCCTGACCATCGTGTTGGTTATCTGGCAACCGAAGGGATTAGGGATTGGCTGGAGTGCGATGCTGGGTGCGGGGCTGGCTCTGATATCTGGTGTTGTGCATGTAAGCGATATTCCGGTGGTGTGGAATATCGTCTGGAACGCGACAGCGACCTTTATTGCCGTGATTATCATCAGCCTGCTGCTTGATGAATCAGGTTTTTTCGAATGGGCAGCGCTGCACGTATCTCGTTGGGGGAATGGTCGTGGTCGTTTGCTCTTTACCTGGATCGTCCTGCTCGGCGCAGCGGTAGCGGCACTGTTTGCCAACGATGGTGCGGCACTTATTCTGACGCCGATAGTCATCGCCATGCTGCTGGCATTAGGGTTCAGTAAAGGTACTACGCTGGCATTTGTCATGGCCGCCGGGTTTATTGCCGATACAGCCAGTCTGCCGCTTATCGTGTCGAACCTGGTGAATATCGTCTCGGTGGACTTCTTTGGTCTGGGATTCACCAAATATGCGTCGGTAATGGTGCCGGTTGATATTGCAGCCATTTTTGCCACGCTGGTTATGCTGCATCTGTTCTTCCGCAAAGATATTCCGCCTACTTACGACCTGGCTCTCCTGAAAGCACCGGCAAAAGCGATTAAAGATCTGGCAACCTTCAGAACCGGCTGGATCGTGTTGATCCTTCTTCTGGTTGGCTTTTTCGTTCTTGAGCCGCTCGGTATTCCCGTTAGCGCGATTGCGGCTGTTGGCGCTGTAATCCTGTTTGCGGTGGCGAAACGAGGCCATGCCATTAACACTGGCAAAGTGCTGCGTGGTGCGCCATGGCAGATCGTCATATTCTCGCTGGGGATGTATCTGGTGGTCTATGGTCTGCGTAATGCCGGACTAACAGAATACCTCTCCGGTGTGCTGAACGTGCTGGCAGATAAAGGACTTTGGGCCGCGACGTTTGGTACCGGCTTCCTGACGGCTTTCCTGTCTTCCATCATGAACAATATGCCTACCGTGCTGGTTGGCGCTCTCTCTATTGATGGCAGCACCGCAACAGGCGTTATCAAAGAGGCGATGATTTATGCCAACGTGATTGGCTGCGATCTGGGACCGAAAATTACACCGATTGGTAGCCTGGCAACGCTGCTCTGGCTGCATGTCCTTTCACAGAAGAACATGACCATCACCTGGGGATACTATTTCCGCACCGGGATCGTCATGACTCTGCCTGTGCTGTTTGTAACGCTGGCCGCGCTGGCGCTACGTCTCTCTTTCACTTTGTAATGAGATACTGATATGAGCAACATCACCATTTATCACAATCCAGCCTGCGGCACGTCGCGTAATACGTTGGAGATGATCCGAAACAGCGGTACTGAACCGACCGTTATTCTTTACCTCGAAAACCCACCTTCACGCGATGAGCTGGTCAAACTCATTGCGGATATGGGCATTTCCGTCCGTGCTTTGCTGCGTAAGAACGTCGAGCCGTATGAGGTACTGGGTCTTGTAGAAGATAAATTTACTGACGACCAGCTAATCGACTTTATGCTGCAACATACGATTCTGATTAACCGTCCGATTGTGGTGACGCCACTGGGAACTAAACTGTGTCGCCCTTCCGAAGAGGTACTGGATATTCTTCCGGAACGTCAGAAAGGAGCGTTTACCAAAGAGGATGGCGAGAAGGTCATTGGCGAAACGGGGAAGCGTGTTAAGTAATCTGCCCACTTCAAAATATCGGACGCCTGTTAACGCTATGCGGGCGTCCACCTTTCGCTCATAGCAGACCTCGCAACGCTTCAGGCGGTCCGCTTTGGGCCAAAAGCGGACGTCAAAATGTGTGTTCAGCTAGCGTAAGTTGAGCGTTTCATAATGATATCTCTCTGCGGGTCTGACCCAACCTGAAAGATATGCTCACCCACCTCGGTAAACCCAAGCTTACGGTAAAAAGAGATGGCCCTTGGGTTATGTTCCCAGACACCTAACCAGACAGGATCCGATCCCTTTGCCTCAAATTCAGCAAAGCACTTTTGCATCAGTGCCTGTGCAAATCCTTTACCATGGTAGGGCTCATCGACATACAGACACAGAATTTCTCCGGCATGGATGCTATTGACACAGGGAGGAAACTCTTCCCACCTTAGTTGAGCGTACCCAATCAGTTTGCTCTCGTATTCGCAGACTAATGTAATCCAGTCTTGTCTGAGGATTTCTTTCAACTGGATATTAGTTGAATAGCTTGCATGGCAGTGAAGATCCATATCCTCCTGAGTATTACCATCCTGGAAAGTCTTTCTGAAGGTTCGCTCGGCTAAAATAGCCAGCTCTTCAGCATCAGAGGAACTGGCCCTACGGATTAACATTTATCATTACTCTCTGAAAAGTATTCTTATTTTTGTCCGGCATTACGATAAATGTCGGGCCGATTGATCTGCCAGACAAAATCTTTCCGGTTCAATGGGTTATAACCCAGTTTTTGGTATAGCCAGGGCGCGCTGTCAGTGACCAACATTATCCGTCGCAGGCGTGACATCAATGGATGGGCGTGACAGCATTCGATCAGCCAGCGGCCGAGACCACTTTTCTGATAATCGTTTAATACGTAGACGTCACACAAATAACCAAAAGTGGCATAGTCTGTGACAAGGCGGGCGAAGCCGATTTGTCTTGTTCCATCCAGAAGCGCAAAACAAAGGCTGTTCTGGATTGATATTCTGACCGTTTCGGCATCAATGCCTGGAGCCCAGGACGATTGCGAGAGGTAATCGTGAATGGCTTCCAGTTGAAAAAAAGCGGGATCGGTTGTGATAGTAAACTGGCTTTTGGCAAAACTCAGATGTTGATTATCCACTGAACCACTCCATGCAAACTTACCTGTGATAAAACAAGCCCTATTGCTTGCCGGGCGACAATCAGGATGTTTTCTCATGTACTGTCATGATGAACACCAATGGTCCCTCCTCCTGGTTTTCATAGAAATGAGGAACGTCCGTTCTGGCTGTTGCTGAACAGCCGGTTTTTACCTGATACAGGTGGTCCTTCACACCCAGCGTGAGCGTGCCTGTCTGAACATAAAACAGCTCAAGCGTCCCTTCCGTGTGGCCGGGCGAAGCAAACTTTTCCCCCGGTTGCATTTCCCACATCCAGAGCTCGGTCATATCAGGGCCGCCCGAACCAGCGAGCAACCTTGCTCTCCCTCCTTTTTCACCAGCCCACAATTCTGGGATCTCATCTTCAGCAATGAGATGCACGGTCGGTTTGGAACTGACATCCACAAAATCGGCTACCGAAACCCCCATCGCGGCAGCCAGGCGGCATAACAGGGCTATGCTGGGATTTGCCCGGCATCCCTCAATCTCAACCAGCGCGCCCTTGCTGACGCCCGCCCGGCGGGAGAGTTCATCGAGCGATATTTTCTTTTGCTTACGATACAGCTTAATCCGCTGAGATACGGCTTCATTTACGGTGCTGACGATAGAATCTGCATCGGTCATTAAATTGACTTTCTTGGTCATCGGTCATTATCATGGGATAAATTGGTCATTACAGGATTATCACGTGTTAACAGTCTCTCCGTCAATTGCCCCTGAAATTTATCGCATTGCGCCTGGTTTTCGGGCACTCAGTGTCTACGTAAAAGCTGCACCAGTGCTTAACTCCGATATCGGAGAAACAGCGCTGCGAGAAGCCTGTGAAGCGGTTCTGGCCGGTGAGCCTGAGTGGGCGGAAGCGCATCTGACCGCATGGGCAGAGGTTTTTCAAAAGTTTGGTGCTAAACCTAAACGTACCCCTTGCTCAGCGGATGCGTTACGCAAGCGCGTATTACGTGACGGAACGATGCCAGCACTTGATCCCATCGTTGATCTTTATAATGCCGTTAGTCTCCGCTACGCCGTTCCGGTGGGTGGAGAGAATATCGCTGCCTATCAGGGTTCACCATGTCTGGCTGTAGCAAAAGGAACAGAGCCTTTTGATACAGTCAAAGAGGGGGAAAAGGCCGTTGAATATCCTTCACAAGGCGAGATCATCTGGTGTGATGATATCGGCGTGACCTGCCGTCGCTGGAACTGGCGACAGGGGCTCAGAACCCGCTTAGGTGTGGAAGCTCAGCAAATGTGGTTTATTCTGGAAAGCCTGCCGCAGATGCCGCTGGAGAGACTTCACGAAGCCGGGAAGATGCTGACCGACGGCCTGGAAAAAATGATGCCCGGTCTGTGGTTTGAGGTTGCTCTCATCGAAGAACAACAGCAGTAATATCATTCAGGAGAAACTTTTATGTTTACAGGTTTGTCGGCGTTTCCATTAACCCCACTCACCGCCAGCGGCGTGGATGAAAAGGGTTTCAGCCATATTCTTTCCCGCCTGACAGAAGCTCGGGTTGATTCTATGGGCATCCTGGGGTCAACCGGAAGCTACGCCTATCTGACCCGGGAGCAGCGAAAGCGCGTAGCAACGCTGGCAAAACAGCATGCCGGGGATATCCCAATGATGGTATGTGTGGGAGCGGTCAGTACCGATGCTATCCTGCATCTGGCAGATGACGCGCAGGCAGCCGGCGCGAATGCTCTGTTACTCCCGGCGGTCAGCTACCAGCCACTCCGTGACGAAGAAGTATTCTCACTCTTTGAGACCGTTACCCGGCACGTGTCTGTACCGGTGTGTATCTATGATAATCCGGGCACTACGCATTTTACCTTTACGGATGAACTCCACGGTCGTCTCTCATCACTTGAGGGGATTCGCTCGGTCAAGATCCCTGGCGTACCGGATAGCCCCGCTGCAGCGACTGAGCGGGTGAATGCGTTACGTCAACATCTGTGCCCTGGTGTAACAATCGGTATCAGTGGCGACGCTTATGCGGGGCTGGGATTAAACGCTGGTTGTGAAGCCTGGTACTCCGTGTGTGGCGGTCTGTTCCCTGAGATGGCGAAACAAATTACTGAAGCCGCGGCGGTAAAGGATCATCAACGCGTTACTGCCCTGACAGCCCACCTTGAACCTTTGTGGGCGCTGTTCCGTAAACATGGTGGAAGTCTTCGTGTTATTGCCACAGCTGCTGGTGTGCTTGGGCTAACCGACATGGATTGCCTGCCTCGTCCTTTGCAGCCGTTGTCAGCAGGCAATATCGCGGATATTGCCCATGTGATAAGTATGCTGGAGCTGAAGTAATCTCCCCGCAGGACCGGCAGTCTGTCGGTCTTTCTGAAACCTAGCTGGATATCAATCATCATCGCATGTTTGAAGCTATATCTTTAGGTCCGCTCATCGCTCAAAGCGGACTTGTAAGCACAGGGGGGAGGATAGGGATTATGAATGGCATTCATTAATTTCTGGAATTGCCTACGAAGCAATTCCCCTCTTCCATAGATGCCTCAAGAGGTATTAACACTGACTACAGCCAAAAGAACGCTCTTGACGGCTGTAGGATTTGGTTCTCTCTTTAGCGAAGTAACTCAAGCGAAACGTCAGTTGATCATATACCTCGCTGTAACCGTGGGAGTTAATATCCAGGTAATAAAGTGGGTTATCGGGAAAGCGGGCTAGCGTCCAGTGCTCTGGGCGGTGACTAAGCTGCAAAGCACTCAACCAGGCCTCTCGTATCAGAGACGCCAGGCCCGTCCCGCCTTCTTTGTAACTTCCCAGTCCATTGAACGTATCGTTATTCACGAACAACACCATGTGGTAATGCGATTTCTGATTAATCTCACCCACCTCCCGAACCCAGGCATCGCGAAGGTGGCATGGATATGTTCGTGTGCCCTGTTTCAACTTACTTCTGTAGCGTGCAGCAATCTTCGCATCGAGGGATTCAATGAAGCGAGATATCAGGCCCTGTCGGTTAATGAGCATATTGTCAGGAAGACGCAGGTCTACCCGTACCGCCATTGTGCGTGCGTGTTCTGCAGTCGCGTTATCGATAACGCGTAGAATACGTTGCAGGTAAGTGGTGTTGAATGGTGCGTGTCGTCTATCGAGACAGATATTGTCAAACATATAATTTCCTTGGGTAATGAATTACGGGCAGGGCAAAGCCTTACCCGTAATAGGCAGTTAAAGGGATTAAGGATTTAAAGGGGGGTAAGACCAGCCATTAAGGCTATCGTGTATGAGTAGCCGTATACGGGTGTGGCATTGAGATGATATTGTTTATATATCAGTTGGTTAATTAATATTACCAACCCGTCATGGATTATGAATTACGAATCCACCAGCACCAGGGGCCGGATGATGGAAAGTGATTGATTTTTACTCCGAAGTTATATGCCCCCATATAATAGCTTTCTGGTGTACCAATCAATCCCATGATTGCCTGGTACGTATCACTAAATTCGTATCTCCCGACTGTATATCCCTTTTCTGCATTGAGGGCAGCGTTTCTCACCACCATACGACAGGCCGCACATGGTACATTGCCATTGTGTGGTCGTGATGACCGGTGGGAGTTGTGCCAGAAGGCGCTGTAGCTTAGCCACTGCTGAAGGCTTTCCATTGACGGGGGCCAGATAGGGGCATTGCAGCAGTGCTTCTGGTTGTCCCTGAAGTATGTCGTGTTCGAACCAGGGCGGTGACGTTATGGTGGGTGGATGGAAAATCAACGGGCACTGGCAGTGATGGCAGAACCACTCGTCATCGCCTGAATTCAGTTGGCTGACAGCGAAAATCTCACCGGTTTTACGCTGTGCGATATAGCATTTTGGTATCAGCATTATCCGTCCCTCACATCGGCTGGGTGGCACGAATGTAACCGTCAGTCAGCGTCTTCAGTCCCCGGTATGCCCGCTGTTTTACTGCCAACCATTGCGTCAGCGTGTCAGGCTGTGGCAGATGCAGCGCATACCATTCCTCCATATCCTTACCTGTTGCCAGCTCACACCAGCACAGCAGGGTCAGCGCCTGGCGCATACCGGGCTGTACATTAAGCCGGAATAACATCTGTAACTGGTTTGCCAGCCGACTTTTCCCCAGTCGATAACATTCGCTAAGCAGCACACCGGGCAGAAGGGCATAATCGGTGTGTTTAGTCAGACCGGGGGCGGAAGTACATGATCCCAGTCGGCCGGTGCGGGTGACCGGCAGCAGACACTGTGGAATGACGACTTCTGTTACGCTACTGCCTGGCATCGGGCAGGCGGTTATCGCCAGCCTGTGCCACTGCGAGATGTGCTGCTGGCATAAACCGTGGAACAGACTGACGCGGGTAAAATCATCCAGCCAGGCCTGGTAATGGTTGAGTAAGGGTGAATTGTTCATTTCTGATATTCCTTAAATGAGTAACTGACATGCAGCCGTAAAACTCCGCAAGAGGCGGATACGAGATGACGCACTGGTTTTGGGTTAACGAACGGGAAGGGGTTTAGCGCTGAGGACGGGATGCATCAATACGGGCCTGCAGCCAGGCTTCGACTTCGCTTTGCAACCAGCGTGAACTTCGACCCAGTTTGATGGGTTTTGGAAAGAGGCCATCCTTGATGAGTCGGTAAATCCATTTATCACTGACCCCCAGCAGGCGGGTGATAAAAGCCATATCGACGAACTGGTCTTCAGACAGGGAAGGTTTACTGGTCATGATTTGATTCTCCGGTAGCTGAATGGGTACCGGAGTCGGGTGATTAAACGTTGCTGCCCGCTCCGGCATAGCAACCGGTGCTGCTGTAAAAAACTAACTAAACTTCCTCGGTCTGCCCTGCCTGGCTGGCGAAGGAATTTCGTTGTATCCCCAGATTGGTAATCCGTATTTCTGGTCTTCTTTTGCCAGATAGCTGGCTATACGTCTCAGGCTGTTTATGGCATCGTTATTGTGATATTCCACAACGTTGTTAATGTTGTCCCGATGATATGCATTTGGTTTGCATCGCTGAGATTTGCCTTCACCATGGGTAATCTCTAGCCACAGTTCTTCTGCCCGTAAAATGAACGGGAATGACTTTTGATGTTCCTGACCATTAAGATAAAAAATCGCATGAGCATGAACTGCCCCTTCTGATGTCCATTCCAGCACCCAGAAACAACCACAGAGTTGAGGCATTTGCATTACAGCCAGGGTTAAATCCCGGAGGTCATCCTGTATCTCAAATGAAGAATTACGAATGAATCGGTTGGTACCTCGCTGATAATCAAAATCCATTCTAAACGCCAGTATTTTAGAGTGACGCATCAGAATCTGATTAAGATGGTGATTGATCATATTCAGGAGGAAATCATCGGGAGTGATTTTTTTAAAGTGTGGGTAATGTCTTTTCATTGTGTTATTCCTTTGGGTGAGTTCAAAGGAACAGCAGGAACTGTTTTTTTGTAATGTAACCGGGGATGTTACCTACCTGGCAGATCCAGTTCATTACTATCAGCAATGCGCTATCCTCTGGTGGGATAGTTGTTATATGCTGAGATCTACTTCCCTATAATACCAATTAACCTTAATTATCAAAAATACGTTTAAGAACTAGAAGACTGCTACGACTTATAACCGGGATGCGAAGAATTTAACTTTATAGAAAGGGGACTTAGCTCGTTAAAGTATGACTGGTGCTCTTATGTTAAGCGGATGCCGGGAACCATATTGACGAGGGGGGTTATTCCGCAAGCAGTGTGAAGTGCCACGGTAGCAGTTTGATGATCCAGCTTACCGACCAAATCAAGCACATGCTGAAGGCGGAACTCTGGCTCTACATCATTCAATTTGCACGTCCCTGCCAGACTATAGCGAGAGCAATATTTGAGCTCCCACATCAACATCGCCAACACGATTCGCTGATGGCTCCATTTAACCAGAGCCTCCATATCGGAAGGTTATTCCACAGGTGACGCCGAGTGTTTCCGGTGAAACGGCGGGCAATGGTGGTTACGTCACTACCCTGTATACGTATACCTCTGTCAGCTGAAAATACCCACCTCTCTGTCAACAGAGAAGTACAGTGGTTGACTACCGTTAAATAATCGAAGCAAAGCATGATGTATCACGGCGATGACCAGTGACCACGAGGTGCTGCTCAACTCTGCATAGGTACCGGTGCAGTTGTAAAAAGCAGCGGCGATCATTTGTGACTTCGTGTTTTACCTGCGAGTTGATGAAGCCGTTTCGTTAAATGTCAGATTCAGTGACCTGTAGCCTGCGCTACCTGAGAAAGATGATGACTTGTAATGTTTCTTCTGCCTGACAAAATAGATGCTTGCATTGACATGGTATTATCCTGTTGGTTTATCACATGACATGCTTGTAACTCATTGATTTTTTATTTTTAACATCTGGATTTACCCTACGTTTTTACTACGTTTTTGTTTTGTTTTTTATTTAACTTTAAATCAATTATTAGTCATTATTTCTATTGTTTTTTTACGGTTTTAATACGTAAGATAATCAAAATCAATCACAGCAATTGGTGAAAAAATGAACGAAGACAGGAAGGGTTACGCTGAAGAAAGCCGCGCATGGGAAAAAGAGCGTGTCGAAAAAGAGTACATCAGGCTAGATAAGCAATTTTCAGAAAAGCACTCGTGGTTAAAAAACAAGCTAAAATGGCTAAATAAAGAACCCCGGGCAGCATTTTTTTATTTTTTTTATCTGGCTCTATATGGCGAAAACACCATAGATAAGTGCGCTCAAAAGGTAGCTAAAAGCTTTGTTGATCCATTTTCAGCAGAGGCACTCGGTACAGTTAAATTTGACCTGACCATAAGTGAAAAACCATCAGTCCATCAGGGGGATGGGGTGGCCTCATTAGGAGTGATGACATCGGACTTCAATCTTGATGTTCCCGAAAATAAACCAGACGCAGAGACATCAGAACCACAAAACAGCTTGTTGTTGTTAGCCTCCGATAAGCAAGAAACTCTGGAGGGTGATTTAGATGAACTTATCAGGATACTTCAACCTTCTACGTTAAAAAATAAACCCGCCAATGGTGTTTTCTTCCCAAACTTTGTTGCACATGTAAAGGGTGTCGAAAATATTATTAGATTCGTTACAAATACATTTTTATATTTAGATGCAAAGAATATCGCCAGTTTGACAACAAAAATAAATGATGCATGGTCTAAAGTTTACGCAGATTTTCCAGAAGTTTTTTCATGGATGGACATTAAAAATGAGGAGCAATGTGTGTGGGTATGGGAAACAATGAAAAACAAAGGTGTTTCGCCCCCACTTAATCCTCTTAATAATTACCAGCGTTGGTATTTTATCTGCGCAACTTTTGATTTCTGGAATGGCTGGACGAATGCGCAGCTTGAAGAGTTGAAGAGGAGTCGTAAAAAAGTAAGTCAGCAATTTCTTGTGTTAACGGAGTCACCTACTGCTCCCCAGAAACACAAAGCAGTATTGATGGATGAGCTTGAAAAAGCCTGGGGTCAGCAACTTCGAAGGAAGAAATCTAAAACTGGCGTCGATGCTTTAAAATTACCTACTAAATCAAAAAAACAGCTTTTCAAATTGTCGAATCATTATGGTGTATCGGAAACGGAAATTATGGTGAATCTTCTTGAGCATAAATATTCTGAAATTATAAAGAGTGATAAAGGTTGAAATTTTAGATGCACACATGTTTCATGGGTGTTGTATTTATTTTAACTAAATAACGCCCTCTCATTCCAAATAATCTCAGACAGATATTATCGGCATGACCATCCCCCTAAACCCACGAGAATTGCTGTGTTCCTCGCGGGTTTTCTTTTATCTGTCAGAGGTGACTTCATGAATGAACACGATGGCCTGCAGGGTGTCACGCAGTCTGTTGCTACGCTACCCGATACAGTCAGAAAACACATTCTGGCGCATATCAGCAAGCTGATAAATTACGAGCCGGTGATTGGTGTGATGGGTAAAACCGGAGCGGGTAAATCATCGTTGTGTAATGCGCTGTTTGCCGGAGAAATGTCCCCGGTCAGTGATGTGTCGGCCTGTACCCGTGAGCCCCTGCGCTGCCGGTTGCAAGTCGGGCGGCACAGCATGGTGCTAATAGACCTGCCGGGTGTCGGTGAAAGTGAGGTCCGCGACCGGGAATATCGGGCGCTGTACCGGCGTCAGTTGCCGCAACTGGACCTGGTGTTGTGGGTGATTAAAGCCGATGACCGGGCGTTGTCGGTGGATGAGCGTTTTTACCGCGAGGTTATTGGCACTCACCGGCATAAGGTATTGTTTGTGGTAAACCAGGTCGACAAGCTGGAGCCCTGCCAGCAATGGAATGCCACCAGCGGCTCTCCATCCTCTCACCAGAAAATCAATCTCAGTCTCAAGCTCAGTGATATCCGCCAGTTATTTACACCATCACATCCGTTACGCGCCGTGTCAGCACGAACGGGATGGGGGCTCGGGTCACTGGTGGAAACAATGATGCGCAGCCTGCCAGCCCGTGCCAGTAGCCCGCTTAGCGCTCAGCTGCATGATAAGTTGCGCAGCGAGCCTGTAAAGTCGCAGGCCCGGGACCGTTTTGGTGAAGCTGCAGGTGAGGTTGTTGATGCAGTTGCTTCGCTGCCTTTTGTGCCGGAGCCGGTGAAATCGCTTATTCTCAGTGTGCGCGATATGGTAGTGAGCACGGTTCGCGCCGTCTGGGATTTCTTCTTCTGAGAGTTTAACCCTTTTCTGTTCCAGTACTTCCAGAGCCCTGTCGCCACTGTGCGACAGGGCTTTCTTTTATCTGTTTTCTGAATCAACAAGGAGTCTGCTTATGACCCGTCTGGCTTCGCGCTTTGGCGCAGCAAACCTTATTCGTCGTGATCGTCCGCTAACCCGTGAAGAGCTGTATCGCGTGGTACCCAGTGTGTTCAGTGAGGACAAACACGAGTCACGTAGTGAAAAATACACCTACATACCCACCATATCCCTGCTGGACAGTCTGCAGCGCGAAGGCTTTCAGCCCTTCTTTGCCTGCCAGACCCGAGTGCGTGACCCAGGGCGTCGTGAGCATACAAAGCATATGCTGCGCCTGCGTCGGGAGGGGCAAATTATCGGCAAACAGGTGCCGGAAATTATTCTGCTCAACTCCCATGATGGCACCAGCTCGTATCAGATGTTGCCGGGATTATTCCGTGCGGTATGTCAGAACGGCCTCGTCTGCGGTGAGTCGTTTGGCGAGGTACGGGTGCCGCACAAAGGAGATGTGGTGAGTCAGGTGATTGAGGGGGCTTATGAAGTACTGGGGATCTTTGACCGTGTGGAAGAAAAACGTGATGCCATGCAGTCGCTGATGCTGCCCCCGCCGGCACAACAGGCTCTGGCACAGGCTGCACTGACGTACCGCTTCGGTGAGGACCACCAGCCGGTGACAGCACCTCAGATACTCTCCCCACGCCGCTGGCAGGATGAGAGCAATGATCTGTG
>NZ_JAOWES010000084.1:15406-84154 GCF_030334095.1 Citrobacter sp. Cf118
AGGATGAGAGCAATGATCTGTGGACCACATACCAGCGTATTCAGGAGAACCTGATTAAGGGCGGGCTCAGTGGACGGAGTGCGAAAGGCGGACGAACGCATACCCGTGCGGTGCGCGGTATTGACGGTGATGTGAAGCTCAACCGGGCTCTCTGGGTGATGGCGGAAGCGATGCTGAGTGGGTTTCAGTCCTGAGCTTGTTATCAATATGTTAGGAAGGGACACTCCTTGTCCGTTTTACCTCCATTGGATTGAGTGTTTTATCACCGCATTCCACGGAGTACCGCGTCGGGCCTGCCTCCGGTGGCAGATAAAAAATAGTTCATTCCATGTCCATACCCTGTCCTCCCCCCTCTTTAGAATCATTTCATATTCAGTCAGTTAATTATTACGGAGATCCGAGATGACACAGGCAGAGCGCCGTCATGACCGGCTGGCTGTCAGGCTGTCACTGATAATCAGCCGCCTGGTTGCCGGTGAAACGCTGAACATGGCGCGGCTGGCTGCAGAGTTTGGTGTGTCAGTCCGTACCCTGCGACGGGATTTTCGCGAACGGCTCATGTACCTCGACCTTGAGTATCGACGGGGGCAATGTCGCCTGCGCAGCACCGGCGGGGGCGTACAGGGCGAGCTGGATGCGCTGACCTTTGCTCACCGGTCCGGACTGGCCGATATCTTTCCGGGGCTGGACCGGCGTCTGGCGGGCATGCTGCTCACAGCAGGAGGGATGCCCTGTCTGGTGTGGCAGCCACCACAGTCTGTGTCACCCGCCATCTCACTGGTGTTCTACCGTCTCGTCAGTGCCATTACCGCCTGCCAGCGGGTACTGTTGCTGGCTGAGGGAGAGCGCTGTGACGGACTGGCCCCGTACCGCCTGATATCACTCGACGGCTGCTGGTACCTCACCGGTGAACTTAACGGGCATATCACCGTGCATCCTCTGACGGCCATTCATGCAGTAACGGTCCTCAATACCACTTTTATCCCGAAAAAACGTCTCAGCCAGCTAACCACACAGGCGGGCTTTATCCGGGCTCTTCCGCACTTCAGTTTCATCCATGAAGTTTTGTCACAGGTTGCTGATAACGGGGAATCGGGATGGACTTCATTTTAATAACCTCTGTTAAGAAGGAAAAGCTATGACCTGGCATTACGAAAAAAATGGCATACGTCACGACAATGTGACCGAAGACGACATCACTGGCCTGATTGTGCGCGGTGAACTGACGGCAACCACGCTGGTGTGGCGACAGGGTATGACGGATTGGCAACCGGTCTCCGCCACCCCGCTGGCTTCGGCGCTGCTCCACAGCACCACACCACCAGCACTGCCGGGGAGCCGCATTCCGGGCGGAGTGGTATGGACGCTGGCATTTGCGCCTTTTATTGGTTATGCGCTCGAGCTTTGGACGGCAGGGCTGAACGGGATGGCGTTTGAGGAAGCGTATGAGGCCGTCTCGGGTGGGCAGTACTGGTTTATCACGCTGTTGCTCAATATCGCTCTAGGGTATCTCGATGAACGCCGTCTGCGTAAGGCCGGAGTGGATACCACCACGTTCGGCAAACTGGCCTGGCTGGTACCGTTCTATCTGTGGCGGCGGGCGAAAACCCTCGGTCAGAAACCGGCTTACTTCTGGGTATGGCTGGCAATGCTGGTTCTGGCCGTTATGGCCTGAATCCTGCTCAGACAACAACATGCCTATATGATGCAATAAAAGGATATCACGATGAAAAAAAGACTCACTACTCTGGCTGTCACAGGGCTCCTGCTGCTCACGACCAGCGCACATGCCTACGATGTCACCGGTCGTCTCACCAACTGGTACGACATGAAGAAAAGCGGCTGGACCTCTGCGAATGGCTATGATGATGTGAAAATGCTCAATGCGCTTGGGTTGAAGGCTGACATCATTGGTTATTATCCGTGGACGAATACATTTTTGCTGCGCCAGGCCTATAACACCCCTCTGTATCTAGCTGACAAAAAAACAAAAACCGTCCGTTACCTGAACCTGAAAACGGCTAGCGGATATGCTTCTGATCTTGATGTGGTGTACCAGGGTGAGGATAACGGTAAAGGGTGTTACTTCAGTATCGTCGATACACAGGTGCAGCTTGAGATGGTTAATAAAAAGGCGGAGCCCCGTGTATTGATGGTGCTGCCTGAAAGCTGCACAAATAAACAACAACTGGCTGCCATTAAGGCCAGGCAGACAGAAAAGGATCGCCAACTGCAACAGTGGGCCTCTCAGCAAAGCCTAAAAGAACTGTGCCGCCGTACCGGTAACTGCTGAGCATCTGATTAAAGACGTTTTAAATCACACCAGATGCCCTGCAAATATATCGGGTGTCATCTGGCACCCATTAATTCAGGAAGAATGCCATGTTAAGTATTATCACTTCAGCCATATCCGCCCTCATTCTGTTGCTCGCCACCTTCAGTGCCAGTGCCGCTCAGCTTCCGGCAAACCTGATGGATAAAGACAATCCCGGCCAGGAGTACTGGTGCCAGGGAAACGACATCAACACCTCCATGTGCTCACTGACCGGTGTCAGCGACGACCATAAATTTGCCCTGATTCAGGACCTGCCGGGCCCGGCCTGTGAAGACTTAAGCTTCGGGGTTATCGACCTGGTGCACCAGACCGGTGTCAACATTCCTTACGACGGTGGTGACTGCAAGGGCGATGTGCAGGCCGGGTTTGTGCGCGGCACGAAAGATAATGCCCTGTATGTGAAGATTGTCCGGGGCAGCAAAACCTTACGGCTGTATAAGGTGCAAACCGGTTACTGACAATCCCCCTACACATGCAAACTCCCACAGCCCCTGACGCATCTGCGTCAGGGGCTTTTGTTTTTAAGGTACATCGAATGCCTGAATCTCACATGCTGCCACCGGGACCTTTTACCCGACAGCAGGCCGAAGCAGTTACCCGCCGGTATCGCAACATCGGCATTGAAGACGACCAGGGTAGTCACTTCCGCCTGGTGGTTCGCGACGCCGAAGGCCGGATGGTCTGGCGGGCATGGAACTTTGAACCGGATGCCGGTGAAGGGCTTAACCGTTATATCCGCAGGTCAGGTATCCGCACTGACATTTTCACCCGCTGACCCCGAATCATTTACCACCAATATTTAACCTTCCTGAACCCACTTTATTACCCCATGCGCCAGCCATCGTCGCTGGCATTTTTTATTAATGGAGATATACCCATGACTACAGCGACACAAAACAACCTCGCATCTGCTAACGAATCCGAATTTGAACTGACCGTAACGCAGCTACCTGACGAACAGCGTATCTGCTTCTGGCCGCAGCACTTTGGCACCATTCCACAATGGACAACGCTGGAACCGCATATTTTCGCCTGGATGGGCCGCTTCTGTGCGGATTACAGCGGTGGTATCTGGTCCTTTTACACCCTCAGCAATGGCGGCGCGTTTATGGCCCCTGATGCTGACAGTGACGATAAATGGCATCTGTTCAACAGCATGAACGGCAATGGTGCAGATATGAGTGCAGACGCTGCCGGTATCGCGGTCTGCCTGATTGAATACAGCCACCATGCCTGCCGTACAGAGTGTGACGCAATGACCGCGCACTATTACCGCCTGCGGGACTACGCCCTGCAGCATCCAGAAGCCCACGCCATTCTGCGCATCATTGACTGACCGGAGGAACAACGAATGAAACAGCTTTCCTTTTTACCCGGCGAGATGACGCCACAGGACCGGCATCTCATTCAGCGGGCGCTGAGGATTCTTGACCGGCATCTGCATGAGCCCGGGGTGGCCTTCACCTCCACTCACGCCGTCCGGGAGTGGCTGCGACTGCATATGGCCACGCTTGAGCGGGAAGAGTTCCGGGTATTGTATCTGGACAACCAGAATCAACTGATTGCCCATGAGACGCTCTTTACCGGCACGATTAACCGCACCGAGGTGCATCCCCGGGAAGTAGTCAAACGTGCACTGCACTTCAATGCGGCGGCGGTGATACTGGCGCATAACCATCCTTCCGGCGAGACGACGCCCAGCCTAGCCGACAAAACCCTCACGCAGCGGCTGGTGCAGGTACTTCAGCTGGTGGATATCCGTGTCCCTGACCACCTGATTGTCGGCGGCAGGCAAATTTATTCGTTCGCTGAACACGGTCTGCTGTGAGGTATGACATGAAAATTATCAGTAAACGCCGGGCAATGACGATATACCGCCAGCATCCGGCCTCACGCATTTTTCGATACTGCAGTGGAAAATATCAGTGGCACGGTAGCGTCTGCCATTACACCGGCAGGGACGTGCCGGATATCTCAGGTGTCCTGGCGGTATACGCCGAACGTCGCCAGGACCGCAACGGGCCGTATGCCTGCCTGATGAGTATTACCCTGAACTGACAATAACGGAGGTTATCAATGAGCAACATCACATGGGGCCTGCAGCGGGATATTACGCCACGCCTGGGAGCCCGTCTGGTACAGGAGGGGAACCGGCTGCATTATTTAGCTGACCGGGCCAGCATCACCGGCCAGTTCAGTGACGCAGAATGCCGGAAGCTGGATGTGGCATTTCCGTACTTTATCCGCCAGATGGAATCCATGCTGACTACCGGTGAACTGAATCCTCGCCACACCCACTGCGTCACTCTGTACCGCAACGGTTTCACCTGCGAAGCCGATACCCTTGGCAGTTGCGGCTACGTATATATCGCCATTTATCCCACTCAGCGCTAATAACTTCCACGAGAGCAAACATGAAATCTCAACCTGCAACAACTCAGCGGGCGGCGAAGCCCTGCCTGTCACCCGTGGATGTCTGGCAAATGTTACTGACACGTCTGCTGGAACAGCACTATGGTCTCACCCTCAACGACACACCATTCAGTGAGGAACGTGTTATACAGGAACATATCGATGCCGGTATCACGCTGGCTGATGCCATTAACTTTCTAGTGGAAAAGTACGAACTGGTTCGTATCGATCGCAGAGGGTTTAGCTGGCAAGAACAAACGCCATATCTCACGATTATTGATATCATGAGGGCCCGCCGGGATCTGGGTTTATTAAATCGTAATTAGTCTGATACTAACGGTGTCGCTGCTTTCGAGTATGCCTGCCATTTGCTATCATCTCGCTTCCTGCTGATTTATCGACAAAGGTAATTACTTGAATTCAAAGCCTCTGTGCTTTGGGGGTATCTTTGGGGGTATAAGTTAAGATATAACTTGAAAACTCTATGTTTTTCAAGTTATTGATTGGCTTGTTCTAATCCCTTCGCCGCTCCAAAACTCTCTCCCTGTAGTTATTCTTTATAAATGTTAAATAGCGACACCGAAATCCGGTGGTAGTGTGCTGTTACCTTCACCCAGATTACGTTGTAGCAATACCGTGTCGAGCCATAGTCCATGTTTGAAGCCAATGTTTTTCAGTGTGCCGATTTCCGTAAATCCGGCCTGCTGATGGACTTTTAACGATCCCTGATTATTGCTGTCGCCGACGATGGCAATCAGTTGCCGATAGCCCTGTGCTTCAGCCCAGCCGATCACATGACGCAGTAAAGCTTTTCCTACACCCTGACGCTGAGCCGTTGGAGCAATATAAATCGAATCCTCAAGGGTATAGCGGTAGGCATAACGCTCGCGATAGCGGGTGAGGTAGCAATACCCGATGACCTTATCTTCCTGTAGCGCGACGACCCACGGCAGCCCGAGGCTGCGGATTTTTTCCAGACGAGCAAACATCTGGTGAGCATCCGGCGGCTCGGTTTCAAAGCTGCCGGTACCGTGAAGAACATGATGTGCATAGATATCGCGTATGGCGGGGATGTGCTTTTCTTCTGCGTTAACGATTTTCATTGACCGGCTCCCATTGGCGTCTTTGCCCAGATTACCTGAAAGACTGAGGGGAAGGTAAGTGCAAAAAATTATGCTTCGATCAGTTGCTTGCAATGCTAATAGGCTTTCATATTGTAAGGGGAAATAATTGATTGTGGTTGATGTTGTCAATAATACGCAAGGTTGGTAAATACATTAACGCGTAGAGTAATACACAATTATTTGTGCACGTCTTCGAGCGTGTATCCAAATACCAATTATGGTAGGTTTCGAAAAATGATGAAGAAAGTTATTTGATTTCAATGTGTTGTTTCTGTATCTAATTCTTCTTGCGCCTGTACCCTTATTTTCATTTCATTGGCCCTGTTTGAGCCCTAAAAATTAAGTTATATTTTGTTGTTAGCAGAGAGCCTATTATCAGACTTTTCTCTATTCACCTCTCAAAATAGTTACCATGCAAACAGTTGCGCGGTGTAGCTATGCTAACCAGCAATAGTAAGCATCGTCACATGATGTCACCGGGCAAACTTTGTTTAAATCCAGAATTCAATCCCAAGAGTATTAGGATTATTTAGTCTAAAATACTTTTTTGACTAAGACTTTTCTTATTCCGTAGCCACGAACTACATGGAGTGATAAAATTCCCGAGTTTATGCCTCCTGCTCAACGATTAGGGGACGCGGTGCGGGTAGTCAATAAGACGAAAGAATTAATTGCTTTATAACCCTATTACGAAATAAGCGGCAGTGCATCTTACATGGTCGGCAATCGTCAGGGATTGACCTTAACTTATTGAAAACGCTTATTTTTACTCTGATGTAAGATATAAGGGCAGATATGTTCAGTATGCGTCGACATGCCAACTTCATTAAACGTTTTAAGTCTGTAAGCTGTTTATTTACGGCCAGCATTCTTTTCCCTATGCAAATCTCTGCTGCGGTATCAGATTATGATGCTTTGGTTATTGAAGCGCGGGGGGGGAATAGTGCGCCGCTATTGCGCTACCTTGAGGATCAGGGAAAGAAAAGTGCGCTAACGCCAAACCAGGTTGCCGACTGGCTGCAAGTTTCCAGTTGGGTTGAGAACAACGATAAAACAACAATTGAAATCTGGCAGCGGTATCGTGGGCAGATGGATGTACCTGCACGGGGAAAAGTCGCCGCAGCGCGTGCGTATCGTAACCAGAAAAACTGGAATGATTCATTGGCGGTGTGGGAAAGCGTTTTACAGGAAGAACCTGATAACGTTGATGTACGCACCGGCTGGATAATGACGCTGGCAGATGCGCGCTACAATCAGCAAGCCCTTACCGAAGCGAATAAATGGGCTCAGGCACATCCGGGCGCAGATTCCGACGCATTGCTTGCCTATGTATATCATTCTCAGGGGAAAAATTGGGATGCACTGTTGGTTGCCAGCCAGGCGGATGACGTCGATCCTGGCAACAAAAATGCAAAATCCACGCTGTTGTCTGCGCTGTCAGCGAACCGTGTTTCCGGACCAGCCTTAAATATGGCGGAAATCGTACCTACGGCAGATCCTGTGAAGCGTCGCCTTGAGCTTGATGCGGCGGCTGAAATGGTCCGATCCTCTTATACGTCCGCACGTAATGAAGAAGAACGTTTTATCGTAGCGGATAAAGCGCTGGCCCGTTATGACCAGTTGTTGGCGGCCTGGAAAGATGAGCCGTCTGCGCAGAATGATGTCCGCCGGGCGAGAATAGACCGTATGGGTGCCCTGTTGGTGCGTAAGCGTACTGCCGAAGTGATCGAGGAATATGAGTCCCTTTCCGCAAGCGGCGAAGTACCAAACTACGCAAAACGTTGGGTGGCATCAGCATGGTTAAGCGAGCGTCAGCCGGAAAAAACCGAAGCGATGTTGGCGAGCATCTACTACCCAAATGGGCCTATCCCGGTGACGCCGCTCAGTCCAGAGGATCAACAAGATCTGTTCTATGCACACATTGATAATGAAAACTTCGATGCTGCCAAAAAACAAGTCGATGATTTGATCAAAGAAAGTCCGTATCTGCGGCGTATCTATGGCTCGCCAACGCCGCAGCCTAACGATAACTGGCTGCTCGGACAGTCGCTGCTGACGCAATATCATATCGCTGCCAATGAACTGCCAGAGGCAGAAAAGCTCGCAGAGCATCTGGCACGAACAGGCTCCGGTAACCAGGGACTGCGCATTTCCTATGCCTCTGTGCTTGAAGCGCGTGGATTGCCGCATGCGGCGGAGAAAGAGCTTAAGCTGGCGGAAGTGATTGAGCCAAGCAACCTGGAGCTGGAGCGTCAGCAGGCTTACGTTGCGCTGGATCTCCAGGAATGGAAGCAGGCCGATGAACTGACGGATGACGTTATTGCCCGTAGCCCGGATGATGAAGCGACGCTGCGCCTCGCGCGTATTCGTGATGTCCACAAAATGTCGGAAGTGCGCATTAGCGGCACGCAGGGGATCTCGTCCGATAGCCCGGTCAGCGGTAAGAATGACTTCAACATCAACACGGCTATTTACAGTCCGCCGATTAATGACAACTGGCGACTGTTTACTGGATTCAACTTCGCTACCGGTGAATTTGAGGAAGGGAAGGGCATCAGCCGCGATCTGGCGGCGGGTGCAGAATGGACTTCCCGTGATTACTGGGCGGAAATGGAAGTGTCTGGCCGAAATTATGGCGATGGTCAGAAGATTGGTGGGCGTCTATCCGGCTGGCATGACTTTAATGACAACTGGCGCGTAGGCGGTTCGGCCGAGCGCTTGTCGCGTAATACGCCATTGCGCGCGCTGCGTAGCGGTGTGTATGCCAACGGCGGCGATATGTTCGTTCGCTGGTATCAAAACGAACGACGTGAATATCAACTGTCGTTTGCTGCATCACATTTCTCAGACGGTAACGATCGCATCGAATACGGACTCAGCGGAAAAGAGCGCATCTGGACCACGCCTCGCTTCACGCTGGACTTTACGCCGGGCATTGGCGGGAGCACCAACACCAAAGAGAATGTGCCGTATTACAACCCGAAGAGTGATTTTTCGGTTGTCCCTGGCCTGAGCGCAGAGCAGGTTCTTTACCGCCACTATGATACCGTCTGGACGCAACAAGGTCTGGCAGGCGTAGGTGGCTACTGGCAGCAAGGTGAAGATGCAGGCGCTATCGTCCAGGTAGGATACGGACAACGGCTTAAATGGAACAACGTCGTAGATGGCGGGGTGATGCTGATTTGGGATAAACGCCCCTATGACGGTAAACGTGAGCGGAATATCTCCCTCGCTTTCGATTTAAATGTCAGGTTTTAAGGATTGTTCATGCTGAAAAGATGCCTGTGGCTTAGCGCATTAATCGCTGGCTGGTTGATGATTACCGCGTGCAGCAGCGCGCACAATACAACGCCTCGCTATGTTCCTCCTGGGGAGAGAACACCGCTGACGGCGGATCATCAGTGGCCGAAAAATAGTTTCCTGGTACTGGGCTATCACGATGTTGAAGATGGTGCTGCCGACCAGCGTTACCTCTCTGTGCGTACCAGCGCGTTGAGCGACCAAATGGCCTGGCTGCGTGATAATGGCTATCAGCCGATCAGCGTGCAGCAAATTCTGGATGCCCATGACGGTAAAATTGTACTGCCGGAAAAAGCGGTATTACTCACCTTTGATGACGGGTATAGCAGTTTTTATACCCGCGTCTGGCCATTGCTGAAAGCCTACAACTGGCCTGCGCTCTGGGCGCCAGTAGGCAGTTGGGTTGATGCACCAGCCAACAAAAAAGTCGATTTTGGCGGCTTAATGACAGCGCGAGATAAATTCGCCACCTGGAAAATGGTCGAAGAAATGGGGAAATCGCCGTTGGTGGAAGTCGGTGCGCACACCTGGAACTCGCACTTTGGCGCTGAGGCCAATCCGCAGGGGAGTAAAGAGCCAGCTGTAGCGAACCGCCTGTATGATAAGAAAACTGGCACTTACGAAACGGACGAACAGTACACGCGACGTATAAACACGGATATTTCTCTGATCACTAACAAGATAAAATCGGTGACAGGGAAATCGCCGCGCGCGTGGGTATGGCCGTACGGCGCAGCCAACGGCACGACGTTAAACCTGGCCAAAGAGCATGGCTATAAGATGGCCTTTACGCTTAATGAAGGGTTGGCGAATGCCGCGTTTCTCGATGATATTCCGCGCGTGCTGATCTCTGATAACCCATCCCTTAAGCGCTTTGCCAGTCAGGTCGCTCAGGTCCGTGAGCCACAGACGATGCGCGTGATGCATGTCGATCTGGATTACGTGTATGACAAGGACCCTGCTCAGCAGAAGCGAAATATCGATAAGCTGATCCAGCGCGTTTATGACATGCGTATTTCTCATGTCTTCCTGCAGGCGTATGCCGATCCGCAAGGCGACGGGAATATTCGTGAGGTCTATTTCCCCAACCGCTGGCTGCCGATGCGTGCCGATCTCTTTAACTATATCTCCTGGCAATTACAAACGCGGGCAGGGGTGACGGTATATGCCTGGATGCCGGTTCTGGCTTTCGATCTCGACGCGTCTATTCCACGCGTAACCGCATGGGATCCGAAAACGGGACGTACTGCTATCAATCACGAGAACTATGTCCGCCTTTCACCCTGGAGCAGCGAAGCGCGTCAGCGCATCACTGAAATCTATGAAGACCTGGCGAAGCACGCCAGTTTCAAAGGTATTTTGTTTCATGACGATGCTTTCCTGACGGACTTTGAAGATGCGTCACCGGAGGCGTTAGCCGCCTACCGTGCCGCAGGGCTTCCGGGCAGTATCGAGCAAATACGTAATAATCCTCAGGCGTTCGAGCGCTGGACGCGCCTGAAAAGTAAGATGCTGATCGATTTCACCAAACAGCTGACTCAGTCTGTGCGTAATATTCGCGGTCCACAGGTGCAAACTGCGCGCAATATTTACGCCATGCCGGTACTGGAGCCTGAAAGTGAAGCCTGGTTTGCACAAAACCTGAATGATTTCCTCAATACCTATGACTGGACGGCGCCGATGGCGATGCCATTCATGGAACAGATCCCGGCCAATGATGCCAACGCATGGCTTGACCGACTGGTGAATGCCGTTGCACAAAACCCTGGGGCGCTGGATAAAACCGTGTTTGAACTGCAGGCGCGAGACTGGCGTAAATCCGGGGATCAGGCTGAAATCAGCGGAAAACAAATAGCCGAATGGATGCGCCAGCTGAAATTAAGCGGTGCAGGTAACTACGGCTATTACCCGGATGATTTCATCAGCGACAAACCTGAGATGTCAGAGATTCGCTCGACGTTCTCCTCATACTGGTATCCGCAAAAATGACCGATCGCATTATTGCTTTCCTGATACTTTGCCTGATGTTCAGCCTGCCGTTTGGCGTGGCTGTCATCTTTACAGGTGAAGTGATGTTGAACTTCGTCTTCTTCTGGCCTTTGTTCATGTCTGCTTTGTGGATAAGCGGCGGAGTCTATTTCTGGTTTTACCGTGAACGTCACTGGAAATGGGGAGATGACACGCCACCACCGACCCTGCCGGGGAATCCACTGGTTTCCATTCTGATCCCCTGTTTTAACGAAGGGATCAACGCGCGTGAAACCATTGAGGCCGCACTGGCACAGCGATATAAGAATATCGAAGTGATTGCCATCAACGATGGTTCAACGGATGACACTCACGACGTGCTGGAACAACTGGCAGTGGAATACCCCAGCCTGCGGGTGATTCATCTGGCTGAAAACCAGGGCAAAGCGCTGGCGCTCAAGACCGGTGCGGCCGCGGCGCGCAGCGATTACCTGGTGTGCATTGATGGCGATGCGTTACTGGATCGTGATGCCGTTGCCTATATTGTGGCTCCGCTGATCCAGTTCCCGCGCGTTGGTGCGGTGACGGGGAATCCGCGTATTCGAACCCGCTCTACGTTAATCGGTCGTGTGCAGGTCGGTGAGTTCTCTTCCATTATCGGCTTAATTAAGCGTACTCAGCGAGTCTATGGGCAGATCTTTACCGTTTCTGGCGTAGTTGCGGCGTTTCGTCGTCGCGCGCTGGCCGAGGTCGGTTACTGGAGCCCGGACATGATCACTGAAGATATCGATATCAGTTGGAAGCTGCAATTGCGCCACTGGTCGGTATTCTTTGAGCCGCGCGCACTGTGTTGGATCCTGATGCCTGAAACGTTAAAAGGGCTGTGGAAGCAGCGTTTGCGCTGGGCGCAGGGTGGTGCAGAGGTGTTTATCGTTAACATGCGTCGTCTGTGGTCGTGGGAGTTCCGCCGCATGTGGCCGCTGTTTCTTGAGTTTTGTTTTTCTACCGCCTGGTCGTTTGCCTATGCGATCAGTATCGTGCTGTTCCTGTTAGGGCTGATGATCCCGATGCCGGACTCGCTGTATGTGCAGCATCTGTTCCCGCCAGCCTTTACCGGACTTATCCTCGGCGTGGTGTGCTTGCTGCAGTTTGCGGTGAGCCTGATGATTGAACGACGTTATGAAAAAGGCATTGGCGCCTCGTTGTTCTGGATTATCTGGTTCCCGGTGGTGTACTGGATGCTAAGCCTGTTCACCACGCTGGTCGCGTTCCCGAAAGTGATGCTCAAACGCAAACGCGGCAGAGCGCGTTGGGTGAGTCCTGACCGTGGAATTGGGAGGATCGAATCGTGAATCAGCCACTGATCTTTACGGAGCGGCGTCTGCTGCCTCGCATTATCGATGTGTTGTTGACGCTCATCGCCTGGGTTGGTTTCTTATACCTGATCTATAAAGGATTGATCACGGCCCTGGCGCATTCACCGTATATGGGGGTGCGACCCTTTTTCACCACGCTGGATACGGTCACGTTTTATATCCTTGTCGCCCTGGTCAACGGCCTGGTACTAATTGGCTGGGCGAAGTACAACCAGTTTCGTTTTCGGGTGGAACGCCGCAGTCGCAGACCCGGGCTGGAAGACCATGAGCTGGCAGAAAGTTTGCGTATTACCCGGGAGCTGGTTACGGAACTGAACAAGGCGAGGGTGCTGACGGTCCACCATCATGAGAGTGGCGAAATCAGCCATATCGATGTGGACAGGGATATTGCCGATAACCGCCTCCCGCCGCCAACGCCTGCGATGCTGGAGTATTTGCCACCAGAGCAGCAGCCGTCGTTGCAGAACAGGCCCGAGTGATATTTCTGCTTTCAGCAGCTTCCTTCAGCCTCGCATAGGTCTATGATTAGACCCAGACAATAAAAAAATGTGAGGCAATGTCGTGGATAAGGAACTACTGGATGCAGGTTACCGGGCCTATACCGGCGAGAAGATTGACGTCTATTTCAACACGGCGATATGTCAGCATTCGGGCAATTGCGTGCGGGGAAGCGCGAAACTGTTTAACCTGAAACGTAAACCGTGGATCATTCCGGATGAAGTGGATGTCGAGACGGTCATCAAGGTCATCGATACCTGTCCGAGCGGTGCGCTGAAATATCGCCAGAAATGAGTGAGGGGACCATGGAAATTCTTGCAGGCCACAACAAGTTTTATGTCAATGATGCTGAGGGCAACCAGGTTGCCGAGATAGTATTTGTGCCGACGGGCGAGCATCTGAGCATCATTGAACATACCGATGTCGACCCCAGCCTGAAAGGTCAGGGCGTCGGCAAACAGCTGGTGGCGAAAGTGGTAGAGAAGATGCGCGCTGAAAACCGCAAAGTTATTCCGCTGTGCCCGTTTGCCAAACATGAATTTGATAAAACCCGCGAGTACGACGATATCCGCGCCTGATCATCTTATGTGTACCGGAAGGTATAACAGCCATCCGGTTCATCACTCCCGATGCAGCAGATCCTGATAAATCCCCGTCAGTATCCCTTGTGGCCCAAACTCTTTTTTAATCCACTGAGTTACACGACCGGTTGCCGAATGCTGGGTGGCCAACAGCATTCGTGAATCCTGACGCGGGTTGTGGATCTGCCGCGTCACCAGCAACGACTTTTCCATCGCCTCGCGCACCATGTAGTCCGGCAGAAAACCGATGCCTTCACCCAGGATCTGGCACTGGCACTTGGTATTAAAATCGGGAACCAGAATCGACTCCTGTCCGTGTAACAGCCAGCCGACCTTCTTGTTGATGGTGTGTGCGGTGTCTTCCACCATGATGTTCGGGTACAGGCGTAACTGGCTCTCAGAAATGGGTTCCGGCATAAAGGCAAGGGGATGATCCGGTGCAATCGCAAACGACCAACGGATCGCGCCGATCTCGGTGTAATCAATTCCGCCGCCATCCAGTAACGTATCGGGCGCGCCAATGGCGATATTAGCCAGGTTGTTGATGATCGAATCCCAGACGCCGTTATACACCTCGGTGGTGACGGTTATCTGGCAGGTTGGAAACTGTTTCTTGAGTACCTGCAGCAGCCGCGCTGTATGTTGAGGGGTATACAACAGCTGGTTAATACAGATGCGTACCCGGGCTTCAATGCCCTGAGCGATGGTATCAATGCTGCGCTTGATGGCGTGGAAATCGTTGAGCAGGTCGGTCGCCTTGCGAAACAGGTAGCGCCCGGACTCGGTCAGTTCAATGCTGCGAGTACTGCGGGTAAACAGCACCACGTCGAGACCCATTTCCATGCGCTTAATGGTGTAACTAATTGCCGATGTGGTTAAGCCTAGCTCTTCAGCCGCCTTGCTAAAGCTGCTGTAGCGGGCAGCCATCGTAAACGCCAGTAGGTTTTCCTCGGTAAATATTGAATTCATCTTTCTCCCCTCCGGCGACAATGCGCATCCGCAACACGATGATTGTTGAATGTATTTGTAATCCTTATACAGAGCAATCAGTTTTGAACAAAATTTAACACTAGTTTTACATTTGATTTGAAGGCAATCACACTTCTGTATTTTAATTGCAGGCCGCTATCCGTGCAGCATACCGCCTGATTCACCGGACTACTGATTAGTGGCTAAAAGGGCCCCAGCCATAAGGGAAAGATTGCACTACAGCACGTTTTGTTCTCATTGTTAAAATTGATTCAATAATCGATGCGCTAACGATGAATGAAATTTAAGCGGATGTTATTCTCTGCACTCTGTTGCTATTCTCAGGTTATCGGATATTTAAAAAGTCTAAAAAACTGCAGGAGAGCGATTATGTCAGAGAAAGAACTCATTACTGAATTTCTGCTGGCGGCAGAACAGGGCAATGCCGATGGATTAAAATCCTGTCTGGTAAAAAATGTGGATATTAATGCCACTAACCGCCAGGGGCGTACTGCCATTATTATTGCCAGCCTGAATAAACATTATGACTGTGTTTCTTTATTGATTGCTGAGGGGGCCGATATTAATAAACAAGATCAAACTTGTTTTAACCCCTTCCTGATTAGCTGCCTGACGAATGATTTAACGCTGTTGCGTACGGTATTACCGGCTAACCCAGACCTTAATTGTCTGAGCCGTTTTGGCGGTGTCGGTATTACGCCAGCCAGCGAAAAAGGCCATGTCGAGATCGTGCGTGAGCTGCTGCTGCGTACCGATATCAATGTCAACCATACTAATTTTGTTGGCTGGACGCCGCTCCTGGAAGCCATCGTACTTAATGACGGTGGCGCGTAGCAGCAGGAGATCGTTAAGCTGCTGCTCGACCATGGCGCAAATCCGCACATGACGGATAAATACGGTAAAACCCCGCTGGAACTGGCGCGAGAGAAAGGGTACCACGAAATTGCCGAGCTGCTGATTGCGGCCGGAGCCTGACACAGGAGCGCCATTATCGCTACGCCATCACGGCGATGCGTACGGGCGCTAACCGCAGACAGCGCGTTTCTCACTTTCCGGGGAACGGGACGGGTTGAACAGGTTTTTTCCCACGCGGTAAACCTGTTGATACCTGAACAGCAGCGGCTGCTGACGTTACTGAGTGAAGATTGTGATAACGCACCTAACAGCTGTCGGCTGGCGCTGACGCATTGTGAAGACCTGTTTCACCCCGGTGAGCTGGTCAATTTTAGCGGGTCGGGAATAGTTGTTGGCAATGATAAATGGATAGAAACCGCCGGTTGCCTGCTGTGGCGAATACCACTGTGGACATCTGATGCAGCAAGTCTTGCCGCAGTCGGCTGGCAGCATTGGGAAGAGGTTATCCGCCAACAGCTAAGAAGCGACGACACATTATTTCTGTATCAGGGTGACAATCCGTTTTTTCAGGAAATCACCCGTCAATTACACAACCGCCGACAAACATTACTGACGGCGTTGCGTACAGGAGAAAATATCTCTACAGCGGTCAGCCATTTAATTGGTTTGGGGATTGGTCTGACGCCCTCATCGGATGATTATTTAGTGGGCCTAAGCACTATTCTATTTATTCCCGGACATCCGCTGAGGAAATATCGTGAAGATTTTTTAGCAGCTTTACAATGTGCCGGAAATAATACGACGCTACTCAGCAAAATAACATTAGAGGAAGCTTTTCATCAGCGTTATCGGGAAAGCGTTGGACGGCTGCTCAACCATATTATTACTGAGCAACAACCCGTTTCTACACAATATATTACTGACATTAAAAATATTGGCTCAAGTTCTGGCTGCGACATGCTGTATGGCATGGCGGATGCCTGCGCCCTGAGCTACAGGTCCGGAGGGAATTATGTCGATCAGGATAGTTGTTAAAAAGAACACGTATTTTGATTCTGTCTCACTGATGTCTATCTCCACGCGCGCAAATAAGCTCGATGGTGTTGAGCAGGCGTTCGTGGCTATGGCGACAGAAATGAATAAGGGCGTGCTGAAGAATCTCGGCCTGCTCACGCCTGAGCTGGAAGAGGCGAAGAGTGGCGATCTGATGATTGTCATTAAAGGCGCGAGCGACGAAGCAAACGCGCAAACGCTGGTGGCGATTGACGATCTGTTTACGCATAAAGAGCAGGGTGGCCAGCACGAAGCGCGCTATGCCACGCTCGCCAGCGCGAAGAAGCACGTTCCCGACAGCAACCTGGCGGTGATCTCGGTCAACGGCCTGTTTGCCGCGCGTGAAGCGCGTCAGGCGCTGCAAAATAACCTCAACGTGATGTTGTTCTCTGACAACGTCTCTCTTGAAGACGAGCTGAAGCTTAAGCAACTGGCGCACGAAAAAGGGCTGTTGATGATGGGGCCAGACTGCGGAACCGCCATCATTAACGGCGCGGCGCTGTGTTTTGGCAACGCAGTGCGTCGCGGCAACATCGGAATTATTGGTGCGTCCGGTACCGGTAGCCAGGAGCTGAGCGTACGCATTCACGAGTTTGGCGGCGGAATTTCTCAACTGATTGGCACCGGTGGACGCGATCTGAGTGAGAAGATTGGCGGCCTGATGATGCTTGACGCGATTGGCATGCTGGAGGCCGATCCGCAAACTGAGATCATCGCGCTTATCTCCAAACCTCCTGCGCCAGCGGTGGCGCGCAAGGTGCTGGAACGTGCGCGCGCCTGTCATAAGCCCGTGGTGGTGTGTTTCCTCGGACGTGAAGCCGCGCCTGCGGATGAAAAAGGCCTGCAGTTTGCCCGCGGTACTAAAGAGGCGGCGTTGAAAGCTGTACTACTTACCGGCGTGAAAAAAGAGAGCCTGGATCTGCATCCGCTCAACTGGCCGCTGATTGAAGAGGTTCGCGCCCGTCTGACCCCGCAACAAAAGTACATCCGTGGCTTGTTCTGCGGTGGCACGTTGTGCGATGAGGCGATGTTTGCTGCCATGGAAAAACATGCCGAAGTTTACAGCAACATTCATCCGGACCCGGCGTTCCGCCTGCAAGATCTCAACCGCAGCGTGGCGCATACCTTCCTCGATTTCGGTGATGACGATTTTACCAACGGTAAACCGCACCCGATGATCGATCCCACCAACCGCATTAGTCGTCTGTTGCAGGAAGCGCGCGATCCTGAAGTCGGCGTGATCGTGATGGACTTCGTCCTTGGTTTTGGATCGCATGAAGATCCGGTTGGCGTGATGCTCGACGCGATCGTTGAAGCCAAAGCGATCGCCGCCGCAGACGGTCGTCCGCTTGAGATCCTCGGCTATGTGCTGGGAACCGATCTTGATACGCCGTCGCTGGAAAAACAATGTCAGATGCTGACTGATGCGGGCGTTATCTGGGCGAGCAGTAGCACCAACACCGGATTGCTGGCGCGTGAATTTATCTGTAAAGGGGAGGAAGCCTGATGAGCCAGACACTGTTTAACCAGCCGCTGAATGTGATTAATGTCGGTATCGCGATGTTCAGCGATGACCTGAGAAAGCAGAACGTTCCCGTGACCCAGCTAGACTGGACGCCGCCGGGTCAGGGCAACATGCAGGTGGTTGCTGCACTGGACGAGATTGCCGATTCGCCGCTGGCAGACAAAATCGCTGCCGCTAACCAGCAGGCGCTGGAACGTATTATCCAGTCGCATCCGGTGCTGATTGGCTATGACCAGGCAATCAATGTCGTACCGGGGATGACCCGCAACACCATCCTGCATGCCGGGCCGCCGATCCGCTGGGAAAAAATGTGCGGTGCGATGAAGGGCGCGGTCACCGGGGCGCTGGTGTTTGAAGGACTGGCGAAAGATCTGGATGAAGCTGCCGAACTGGCCGCCTCGGGTGAAATTATCTTCTCACCATGTCACGAGCATGACTGCGTTGGCTCGATGGCGGGTGTGACCTCTGCGTCGATGTTTATGCACATCGTTGAGAACAAAACCTACGGCAACCGCGCATATACCAATATGAGCGAGCAGATGGCGAAGATCCTGCGTATGGGCGCGAACGATCAGAGCGTTATTGATCGTCTGAACTGGATGCGTGATGTGCTGGGACCGATGCTGCGCGACGCCATGAAGCTGGCGGGCGAAATCGATCTGCGCCTGATGTTGGCGCAGGCGCTACACATGGGCGATGAGTGCCATAACCGTAACAACGCCGGGACGGCGCTGCTGATTCAGGCGCTGACGCCGTGGATTATTCAGACCGGTTATCCGGTTGAGCAGCAGCGTGAGGTGTTCGAGTTCGTCCTCAGCAGCGATTACTTCTCCGGGCCGACCTGGATGGCGATGTGTAAAGCCGCAATGGACGCCGCCCACGGCATTGAATACAGCACCGTGGTGACGACGATGGCGCGAAACGGTGTTGAGTTCGGTCTGCGCATCAGCGGCTTACCGGGTCAGTGGTTTACCGGTCCGGCGCAGCAGGTGATTGGCCCGATGTTTGCAGGCTACAAGCCGGAAGATTCCGGACGTGATATTGGCGATAGCGCGATCACCGAAACCTACGGCATTGGCGGTTTCGCCATGGCGACGGCACCGGCCATCGTGGCACTGGTGGGTGGTACGGTCGAAGAGGCCGTTGATTTCTCGCGCCAGATGCGTGAAATCACTCTCGGCGAAAACCCCAACGTCACCATTCCGCTGCTGGGTTTTATGGGCGTACCGACTGCTATCGATATTACGCGCGTGGGCAGCACCGGCATTCTGCCGGTGATTAACACCGCCATTGCGCACAAAGACGCGGGGATCGGCATGATCGGCGCCGGAATAGTCCACCCGCCGTTCGCCTGTTTTGAAAAGGCGATCCTCAACTGGCGCGACCGCTACTGCCAATAACAACAATCGGGGCTAACGCGGTTAGCCCCACAGTAGCGAAGCGAAAAACGTTGCTTACCTGCAGGGCTGGGCGATCTCCGCGATCGCAAACGATGCTTAACCTGTTAAGGATATTCCATGAACAGCATAAAACTAGAATGGAAACGTGGTGACTGGGCAGCTTACTTTGGGCTGATGACCAACAACCTGACTAACCTGCTGACAATGATGGGGCTGCTCATTTTTGTCGTCGGGATCCCTACCGAAATTGTCTATGGTCGCATTGCGCCTGCCTTTGGTCTGGCGGTGCTGGTGGCCAGCGTCTGCTACGCCTGGTTTGGACTGCAGATGGCAAAGCACACCGGGCGTAAAGACGTGACGGCGCTGCCGTCCGGACCGAGCGCACCGTCAATCTTTACCGTAACCTTCCTGGTACTGATGCCGGTTTATCAGCAAACCAAAGATGCCAACTTTGCTATCCAGATAGCCCTGGTGTGGTGCTTTGTCGAAGCGTTGATCCTGGTCGGCGGCTCCTTCCTGGGCGAGACCATCCGCAAGATGATTCCACGTACGGTACTGCTTTCTTGTCTGTCCGGCCTGGGACTGTTGCTGCTGGCGATGAACCCGATGCTGCAGGCATTCGAAGCGCCGACCGTCTCTTTCATCGTCCTGTTGCTGATCTTCATTAACTGGTTCGGTAAGAAGCCGATTTTTGCCCGCATTCCTACCGGCTTGCTGCTGCTGATTGCCGGTACGGCCCTGGCGTGGATCTCCGGTTTACAAAGCCCGGAAGCCATTAAAGCGTCGATGTCTTCCTTTGGCTTCAACCCGCCGGAAATTCATGTCGACAGCTTCTTGCAAGGTTTGCCGCATGCACTGCCGTATCTGGCTTCTGCGGTTCCTCTGGGTCTGGCGAACTACATTTTCGACCTTGAGAACATTGAAAGTGCGCACGCGGCGGGGGATGAGTACAACACCCGTAAGGTGATGATGGCGAACGGCTTTGCCTCCATGCTCGGCTGCATGCTGGGCAACCCGTTCCCGGTGACCGTGTATGTTGGGCATGCGGGCTGGAAAGCGATGGGCGCCAGTATCGGCTATACCCTCGCTTCAGGCATCACCATGTTCCTGGTACCGCTGTTTGGCCTGGGCGCGTTTATGCTCGCCATTATTCCGATGACTGCGATAGTGCCGATTCTGGTGTTTATCGGCGTGGTGACCGCCAACCAGGTGGTGCGAGAAACGCCCAAAGTCGAGGTTCCCGTTATCTTCATCTGCCTGTTCCCGTGGATCGCTAACTGGGCATTGACCATCGTTAACAGCGTGATGGGCGCCGCCGGAACATCCGCGGGGAAACTGGGTAGCGACTTACTGCACAGCAAAGGTGTCTATTACGACGGACTGGTGCATCTGGGAAGCGGCGCGCCGCTGGCCAGCATGCTGTGGGGCTGCGTCGCTATCTTCGCCATTATGAATAAGCCGCTGCGCGGGGCGATTGCCGCAGCCTTTGGGGCACTGTTATCGCTGTTTGGCGTGATCCACTCCCCGGCAGTTGGCTTTGCTGAGGGCAGCTCGATGATGTTTGTTGTGGCCTACCTGATGATGAGCGGCATGTTTGTCCTCAAGCATGTTCTTGATAGCCGTGAAGCGGTGACTGCGCCTGAGCAGGAACCGACGAAAACGACCTGAATCGCCTGTAAGCGGAAGATAACACTATGAAAGAACTTGTGGTCGTTGCCATTGGCGGCAACAGCATTATCAAAGATAACGCCAGCCAGTCGATTGAGCACCAGGCTGAAGCGGTGAAGGCGGTGGCGGATACGGTGCTGGAGATGTTGGCATCGGACTACAACATTGTGCTGACGCACGGTAACGGGCCGCAGGTGGGGCTGGATCTCCGACGTGCGGAAATCGCGCATGAGCGTGAAGGGTTGCCGCTTACCCCGCTGGCAAACTGCGTCGCCGATACGCAGGGGGGCATCGGCTATTTGATCCAACAGGCGCTGAACAACCGTCTGGCGCGGCGCGGCGAGCAGAAGGCAGTCACGGTGGTCACGCAGGTGGAGGTCGACAAAAACGATCCGGGCTTTGCTAATCCGACCAAGCCTATCGGGGCGTTCTTTAGCGCAGTGCAGCGCGATGAGTTGCTACGGGTCAATCCAGGCTGGCGCTTTGTTGAGGATTCGGGACGCGGCTACCGCCGGGTTGTGGCTTCCCCTGAACCAAAACGTATTGTTGAAGCAGAGGCGATCAAAACGCTGACTCAGCAGGGGTTCGTGGTGATTGGTGCGGGTGGTGGTGGCATCCCGGTGGTGCGTAGCGATCAGGGGGATTACCAGAGCGTGGATGCGGTGATTGATAAAGATCTCTCCACGGCGTTGCTGGCACAGGAGATCCGCGCCGACATTCTGGTGATCACCACCGGCGTCGAGCAGGTCTGTATTCATTTTGGCAAACCTAACCAGCAGGCGCTGGATACGGTGGATGTCGCCACGATGACCCGTTACATGCAGGAGGGACATTTCCCGCCGGGCAGCATGTTACCCAAGATTGTTGCCAGCCTGGCGTTTCTGGAGCGTGGCGGTAAACGAGTGATCATCACCACGCCGGAATGCCTGCCCACCGCACTGCGCGGCGAAACGGGCACCCATATTGTCCATTCCTGAGAGGAGATGCGAATGAAGGAAAGTAACAGCCGCCGTGAATTTTTAAGCCAGAGCGGAAAAATGGTCACTGCCGCCGCGCTGTTTGGCGCAGTCGCCCCAGTCGCGTATGCTGCTAATCCTGTCGGGAACACCTGCGGGTCGAAGAGCACAATGACGATTAACGATAAGCACTATTACCTGGATAACGTCCTGCTGGAAGCGGGGTTTGATTACGAAAACTCAGTGGTGGTGCACACCCGAACCGCGCTGCAAACCGTTGAAATCCAGGACGGGAAAATAGTTGCGCTGCGCGAGAATAAGCAGCATCCGGATGCGACGCTGCCGCACTACGATGCGGGTGGAAAGCTGATGCTGCCCGCCATGCGCGACATGCATATCCATCTGGATAAAACCTTTTACGGCGGTCCCTGGCGTTCGCTGAACCGTCCGGCGGGCACCACCATTCAGGATATGATCCGCCTGGAACAAAAGCTGCTGCCTGAACTCCAGCCTTACACCCAGGAGCGCGCGGAAAAGCTGATCGATCTGCTGCAATCAAAAGGTACCTCGATTGCCCGCAGCCACTGCAACATAGAACCGGTTTCCGGACTGAAAAACCTGGAGAACCTGCAGGCGGTGCTGGCGCGTCGCCAGCCGGGTTTTGCCTGTGAAATTGTGGCATTTCCACAGCATGGTCTGCTGTTATCAAAATCTGAACCGCTAATGCGTGAAGCGATGCAGGCGGGAGCGCATTATGTCGGCGGTCTGGACCCAACCAGCGTGGATGGGGCGATGGAAAAATCCCTCGACACCATGTTCCAGATTGCGCTCGATTACAACAAAGGCGTGGATATCCATCTGCATGAAACCAGTCCGGCGGGCGTGGCGGCGGTGAATTACATGGTAGAAACGGTGGAGAAAACGCCGCAGTTAAAGGGCAAACTGACCATCAGCCACGCGTTTGCGCTGTCTACGCTGAACGAACAGCAGGTGGATGAACTCGCAACCCGCATGGCGGCGCAGCAGATTACCATTGCCTCGACGGTGCCGATTGGCACGATGCACATGCCGCTCAAGCAGCTGCGTGACAAAGGTGTGGAAGTGATTACCGGAACCGACAGCGTGATTGACCACTGGTCGCCGTACGGGCTGGGAGACATGCTGGAGAAGGCGAATCTGTACGCGCAGCTCTATATTCGCCCGAATGAACTTAATCTGTCGCGGGCGCTGTTCCTCGCTACCGGTGATGTGCTGCCGCTTAACGATAAAGGTGAGCGCGTCTGGCCGAAAGCGCAGGATGAAGCCAGCTTTGTGCTGGTAGATGCCTCATGCTCAGCGGAAGCGGTCGCGCGAATCTCCCCACGCACTGCGACCTTCCACAAAGGCCAACTGGTGTGGGGGAATGTCGCAAGCTAGTTTGGTTTTCCGCGCAGCGGCTATCGCTGCTGCGCTCCCATATATTAACCGACGATCCCCATATAGCCGTGAATCCCCATATATACGCCGACCATTGCAATGAGCACGCTGGAAAAATAGGGCGCTTTGCGTGCCAGCGTGTTAAATCCGCTCCATCGTTTGGCTGCCTGCTGCACGCTGATTGCCGCACCCACGCCCACTGTTACCAGCGTTATCGCCAGCCCGAGGCTAAAGCACAGCACCATGGTGGCGCCCAGCGTGAAGGCTTTGAGCTGGATGCATATCAGCAGTACCGTAATGGCAGCTGGGCACGGGATCAGCCCGCCGGTCAGACCGAACAGTAATATTTGGCCGTTGGTGACCTCTTTGCCCGCAAAGCGGCGCTGAATATCGGTGGCATGCGCCCGTTCGTGGGCATCCTGATATTCTTTTGAGCCTTCGGTGAGTCCGGCCAGTGCGCCATGGTCGTGATTATGCTCGTGTTCGTGATGATGATGGTGATGATCGTCATCGTGGTCATGATGATGGTGGTGATGGTCGTCATGATCATGGTGGTGGTGATGCCCGTGATCGTGGTCGTGATGCGTCTGGGCCAGCCAGTTCTGCTCTCCCTGCCAGGTTCGCCAGAACATCCAGAATGCGGTCCCGAGAATAATTATCGCCGAGACAAATTGCAGCCAGGGCTCAACGGCCTGGGCGGTAAACGCTTTGCTGATATACATCCCACCGAGCGCAATCAGCCATACTACGGCGGTATGCGACAGCGTCGCTGCCAGTCCCAGCATCACCGCCTGTTTGATGGTCCCCTTAATAGCAATAATAAAGGCCGCCATCATCGTCTTGGAATGCCCTGGTTCCAGACCGTGCAACACACCTAATAGAATCGCGCTGGGAATGAAAAACCAGGCGTTGCCTTGCTGAAGAAGCGTAGAAAACTCACCCATGAGAATGATTCTTAGTTGTTTAATTTCGCCTGATTCTACTCCCCCCCAGTATCAAATACTACCCCCCAGTAGAATGTCGATGGTATTGTCCCTATAGCCAGACGTTAAAAAGGTAAAGTTATGTCACATACGATCCGCGACAAACAAAAGCTGAAAGCCCGAACCAGCAAGATTCAGGGGCAGGTAGCGGCGTTGAAAACCATGCTGGATGAACCGCATGAATGCGCGGCGGTATTGCAGCAAATAGCGGCGATCCGCGGGGCGGTAAATGGATTAATGCGCGAAGTGATTAAAGGTCATCTGACCGAGCACATTGTGCATCAGGGCGATGAAATTAAGCGCGAAGAAGATTTGGATGTGATTCTGAAAGTACTGGATTCGTACATCAAATAAGCCAGTTTAACGGCTCATCCACGTGATGGAATGAGCCGTTAAGCAACACGTTCTAGCCAAAAAACATCACAGATACGCACAGCAGACCGACAATCAGGGTGATCAGGTTACCCACTGAACGGTATGGCTTCAGCGCCGGGATCAGATAGGTAGACAATGTCGGCATGATAAACAAAATCATGGCAATCAGCGGCCCACTAATCGCGTAAATCATTGAAATAGCATTAGGATTAATGCAGCAGATGATAAACGTGATAGCCGAGACCAGCATGATGGACAAAGCGCGGTTAAAGGCCCGGCTTTTCTTCACACCCACCTGATGCAACGATGTTTTTACTACCTCCGTTGCCCCTTCAATCACGCCAAAGTAGGTGCCAAGGAACGATTTTGACATCGCTACGACGGCAACGATGATCCCGGAAATCGACAGCCATGCCGGTGCGTTAGGCATCATCGACAGCGCGGAAAGAATGGTCACACCTTCATTTTTCGCGTCTTCGATATAGTTTGTCGGAATCGAAAGCAAACAGCTGAAAACGAAAAACAGTACGCTCAGGCAGATGATAACGTAGGCTACCTTCATGATTTTTTTGCATTTACCCATGGCCTGCTCGCCGTATTTCTCTCTTCTGTCGATGGCGAACGTGGAGATAATTGGCGTATGGCTAAAAGCGAAAACCATCACGGGAATAGATATCCAAACCTGATGAAGCGTGTGCTGATCGACAGACATCTGGCCGGTGAGTAACGTTGGCTGCCAGCTTCCGGTCAGGTAGAGCGAAAGGAACAAAAAGTACGCGATGAGCGGGAACACCAGAAAGCCCATCACCCGGATGGTGGCTTGTCGACCCATCAGAAAAATTAAATTCAGCACCAGTACCACGCCCAGACTGACCAGCATGCGGATCCGCAGGTCGATAGTGATATGTTTTGCCAGCTGTTCAGTGAGTGAGTTGGTTATCGCCACGGCGTAGATCAGCACCACCACAAAGAAGGCAATAAAATAGAGGGTGGTGATCAGGCTGCCAATCTTCTTGCCGTAGTAGTGTGTAACCGCGCCAGTAATCCCTTCACCAGCCGACGTTTTTGAAGACAGGATAAACTGGCATAGCGCCTTGTGCGGCCAGTAGGTTAAAGGCCAGGCGACGAGAGCAGTGATAAACAATACCACCGCACCTGCAGAACCCAGCTGTATGGGGAGGAAGAGGGTTCCTGCGCCGACGGCAGTCCCATATAGTGCGAAGCTCCAGAGAGTCTCTTCTTTTGACCAAAATTTCGACATTATTTGAACGTATCAACTATAAAATAAACAAAAAGAAGCGCAATTTACCACAAATGGCAGGGGCTGGGGGAGATGTGAACAAGCGGGCTGGTGAATGGATGAATAGCCGGAACCGAGAAAATTCCGACTATTGTTTGAATAATCAGGCAGTAACGCGCTGCTGGCGGCGCTTCATAACACGCTCGCGTAACGTGTCATAAGCCCAGTTATAGAACATGGTATACGGCAGGAAGAACAGGAAGAAACCTATTTCCAGCGTGAATGCCTGAAGCAGGCTGACGTTCAGCACATACGACACGATGCTCACCCCGATCACAATAAAACCGCTCTCAAAACCTAAGGCGTGAAATGCTCGCACTTTCGCCGTACGTTTTACCAGGTGCGACGGCCACAGACGGTCAAACAGGGCGTTATAAATGATATTCCAGATCATCGCTGTAGTGGCGAGAAGAATTGTCAGTCCGCCCATTTCCAGCACCGAGCGCTGCATCAACCATGCGGTGGTTGGTGCGAGAACAGCGGTGGCAATGCCTTCAAAGCAGACGGCATGAAAAATGCGCTCCATTAACGAGCGACGTTGGACTGTATCGTGTTGCATAACCTAAAACCTTCTTTGATGCCCGGATAACGGAATGGTGGCAATTTTATCGTTTAATGTGATATCTAAAAGATAGTATCCATCGATAAAGTAGATAGTTCATGCGTTACTCTCCTGAAGCGTTAACGGCATTTGTAGAGACCGTTTCCTGCGGCTCATTTTCTGCTGCGGCTCGTCGGCTGCGTAAAAGCCAGTCCACTATCAGTACGGCCATTGCGCATCTGGAAGCCGACCTTGGTTTTGCGCTGTTTGACCGTTCATCACGCCAGCCAACGCTGACCGAAGAAGGTAAGCGGGTGCTGGGTTATGTGCAGGCGATTCTGACGGCCAGCGATCGTCTGGATGAAGCGGCGATTTCGCTGTCGGGTGAAACGGAAGCGCGTCTGACCTTCGTGTTGTCAGACACGCTGCATCCGGATGTGCTGGAAGAGTTGATGGTGCAGTTTGATCGCAAGTTTCCCCATACCGAGTTTGAATGTCTGATTGGCGAAGACGAGGACGTGATCGATCTGCTGCAAAAAGGACGTGCTCAGGTGGGGTTGATCGAAGCGCGGGAGGATTACCCGACCGACATGGGCGTTACGCGTCTGCCGATGCAAACCTGGATGGGATTATACGTGGCGGCATCGCATCCGTTGGCGGCTCAAGAAAAACTGCAGTGGGAGCAGCTACACACCTGGCGCGAGTTGCGTTTGAATACCTATCTGGAAAGCGGGACTAACGTGGCGCGCGGTCCCGTCTGGTCGGCTCCTAACTACCTGTTATTGCTAAGTATGGCTGTTCAGGGATTCGGCTGGTGCGCGCTCCCGTGTGCGCTGGTGGAGGAGTTTGCGGCAGAAAAACCATTGGTTCAATTAAAGCTGCCCGGCTGGCCAAAGGCAATCTCTATCGATCTGTTGTGGAATAAGAAATCACCGCCTGGCGTGGCGGGAAGTTGGCTGCGCGACCATTTACAGCAGAGTGGCGTTCAGATGACCAATAAATGATACGAATTTCCTTTGTGATAAAAATCACCATTCTTAAACAACCTTGATAACTATTTTTAACAATCATCTACTATTGCGGTGTTATTTTGCGCTGAGGTGGTGATGAAAGAGGTTGTGATAGTCGGGGCGTTACGGACACCGATTGGCTGCTTCCAGGGGACGCTGGCGCGCCACTCTGCCGTTGAATTAGGCAGCATGGTGGTCAGGGCGTTGCTGGAACGCACGGGCGTGGACGTTCATGCTGTGGATGAAGTGATCCTCGGTCAGGTGCTTACCGCAGGCGCCGGACAGAACCCGGCGCGTCAGTCTGCCATCAATGGTGGGCTACCCAATACCGTTTCCGCCATCACCATTAACGATGTCTGCGGTTCGGGCCTGAAAGCGCTGCATCTGGCGACCCAGGCTATTCAGTGCGGCGAAGCCGACATTGTGATTGCGGGCGGGCAAGAGAATATGAGCCGTGCCCCGCATGTCCTTACTGATAGCCGCACCGGCGCACAGCTTGGGAACAGCCAACTGGTCGACAGCCTGGTACATGACGGTCTGTGGGATGCATTCAACGATTATCACATGGGCGTTACTGCGGAAAACCTGGCGCGAGAATACGGCATTAGCCGCGAATTACAGGATGCCTACGCGCTGCACTCGCAGCACAAAGCGCGGATGGCAATTGATGCTGGACGCTTTAAAGATGAAATCGTGCCGGTGGTAACACAGCGTAATGGGCAATCATTGGTGGTGGATACCGACGAGCAGCCGCGTACCGATGCCAGCGCCGAAGGGCTGGCGCGTCTGGATCCTACCTTTGACAGGCTCGGTTCGGTAACGGCAGGTAACGCGTCATCCATCAATGACGGCGCCGCTGCGGTGATGATGATGAGCGAGGCCAAGGCGCAAGAGTTGAACTTACCTGTACTGGCCCGTATTCGCGCCTTTGCCAGCGTCGGGGTCGACCCTGCGCTCATGGGGATTGCGCCAGTGTATGCGACGCGCCGCTGCCTTGAGCGTGTGGGCTGGCAACTGGCTGATGTTGATCTTATCGAAGCTAATGAGGCCTTCGCCGCGCAGGCATTATCCGTTGGGAAAATGCTGGAGTGGGATGAACGGCGGGTGAATGTTAACGGCGGAGCCATTGCGCTCGGTCACCCGATTGGCGCATCTGGCTGCCGAATTCTGGTTTCGCTGGTGCATGAAATGGTGAAGCGTCGGGCGCATAAGGGCCTGGCAACGCTGTGTATCGGTGGTGGTCAGGGTGTGGCGCTCGCTATCGAACGAGATTAACGATCTTACATTTACCGTCTTAAACGCCTTTCTACGTGTTTTCCCTGCACCTGTAAAAAAGCCCTCCAGCAGGAGGGCAAGGCCAGTTACAGAAACATACACTCTAAACACAGTTAACTTATCAAAACATTGTTTCATTTCATGTGATTAACTGCGCACTTTGTTAGAAAAGGTGTCTTTTCGACTGATCATCTCGGCTGAATTTTCCATTTTTTATCCCCGCCCCTAATGAATAAATAAATTTATCGTATTGTTATTCAATCATTTTATTAAGGTCCATTTCGCTATTCATACGCGCTAGCGTGATCGCACTTACACTTTTGATAATAAGATGCGAAAAAAAGTGAAACATCGTTTTATTTATAATTGAAAACACATTCAGGGAGGAATATCATGAGTGCATAAGATAAAACGGAACAGCGTTTTGCTATTCGTTTAAGCATTCACGGTCAATTTATCACTGGAGGTAAATGTGGACGTAAGACAAAGCATCCATAGTGCGCATGCGAAAACCCTGGACACTCAGGGGCTGCGTAATGAGTTTTTGGTCGAAGAAGTGTTTGTCGCAGATGAATACACCATGGTCTACAGCCACATCGACCGCATCATTGTTGGCGGCATTATGCCAGTGGCCAAAACCGTCTCTGTGGGTGGCGAAGTCGGCAAACAGCTGGGCGTAACCTATTTCCTCGAACGTCGTGAGCTGGGTGTGATCAATATCGGCGGCCCGGGCACGATTACCGTTGACGGCCAGTGCTATGAAATTGGCCATCGCGACGCGCTGTACGTCGGAAAAGGGGCAAAAGAAGTGGTATTCGCCAGTATTGATACGACAAAACCGGCGAAGTTTTACTACAACTGCGCGCCGGCCCACACGACTTACCCAACTAAGAAAGTCACGCCTGCAGACGTTGCGCCAGTGACGCTGGGCGATAACCTCACCAGTAACCGTCGTACCATCAACAAATACTTTGTGCCGGATGTTCTGGAAACCTGCCAGTTGAGCATGGGTCTGACTGAACTGGCACCAGGTAACCTGTGGAACACCATGCCGTGTCATACCCATGAACGTCGTATGGAAGTCTATTTCTACTTCAATATGGAAGAAGATACCTGCGTCTTCCACATGATGGGGCAGCCTCAGGAAACGCGTCATATTGTGATGCACAACGAGCAGGCGGTGATTTCTCCAAGCTGGTCTATTCACTCCGGTGTCGGCACAAAAGCGTATACGTTCATTTGGGGCATGGTCGGCGAAAACCAGGTCTTTGATGATATGGACCATGTTGCAGTAAAAGATCTGCGCTAGTTGCGGGCGACAGCCGTGCCTGCTGCGGCGGGCATTATAAAAAATTAAGGATTTACAATGATTTTGAATGCATTCTCTCTTGAAGGTAAAGTCGCCGTTGTGACCGGTTGTGACACCGGTTTGGGTCAGGGTATGGCGCTGGGCCTGGCGGAAGCGGGCTGCGATATCGTCGGTATCAACATTGTTGAACCGACAGAAACCATCGAACGTGTGACCGCACTGGGCCGCCGTTTTTTAAGCCTGACCGCCGATCTGCGTCAAATCGACGGTATTCCTGCGCTGCTGGAGCGCGCAGTGGCAGAATTCGGCCATATCGATATTCTGGTCAACAACGCGGGTCTTATCCGTCGTGACGATGCGATCGACTTCAGCGAAAAAGACTGGGATGACGTGATGAACCTGAACATTAAGAGCGTGTTCTTTATGTCTCAGGCCGCGGCGAAGCACTTTATCGCCCAGGGTAACGGCGGTAAAATTATCAACATCGCCTCTATGCTTTCCTTCCAGGGCGGGATCCGCGTGCCGTCTTACACCGCGTCTAAAAGCGGCGTAATGGGTGTTACCCGTCTGATGGCGAACGAGTGGGCAAAACATAACATCAACGTCAACGCGATTGCACCGGGTTACATGGCGACGAATAACACTCAACAGCTGCGTGCTGATGAGCAGCGTAGCGCAGAAATCCTCGATCGTATTCCGGCGGGGCGTTGGGGTCTGCCGAGCGACCTGATGGGGCCTGTCGTGTTCCTGGCGTCCAGCGCATCTGACTATATCAACGGCTATACCGTTGCGGTAGACGGCGGCTGGCTGGCGCGTTAATTGCTTTCCAGAGCCAACAAACCCTGCTAAATGGCAGGGTTTTTTTTACTTTTGAATCATTAAAATCCATATTGTGGTTATAAATTATTCCATATTAAATTTCATACGTATCAATTTATTGTTTTTAATATTCTTTAATATCAATAATTTAAATTTAATTGAGTGATTGTCGGTAAATTTTAAAATTGGAATATCCATCACATAACGATGTGGTGTAGCTATTTAATCCATGTTTTTGCCGTTTCCCGCCTGACGCTTCCTGCAAGGGATCCCTTACTTTCAATGGCATGGTTACTCTGTATCTGGCAGGAAAAAATGGTCTCAATAAATAATGATGCTGCTTTAGCGCCGCGCTCAGTGCGCGATACGCGACGTATGAATATGTTTGTTTCTATCTCTGCGGCTGTCGCAGGGTTGTTATTCGGCCTGGATATTGGCGTGATTGCCGGGGCGTTGCCTTTCATCACCGATCACTTTGTGTTGGCCAGCCGCCTGCAGGAGTGGGTGGTCAGCAGCATGATGCTGGGCGCGGCAATTGGTGCGCTGTTTAACGGTTGGCTGTCATTCCGTCTGGGACGTAAATACAGTCTGATGGCGGGGGCGATCCTTTTCGTCGTCGGATCTCTGGGCTCGGCGTTTGCCTCCAGCGTAGAAATGCTCATTTTTGCCCGCGTGGTACTGGGCGTTGCGGTGGGGATCGCCTCTTACACCGCACCGCTCTATCTCTCCGAAATGGCCAGCGAAAACGTGCGTGGCAAGATGATCAGCATGTATCAACTGATGGTGACGTTGGGCATCGTTCTGGCCTTTTTGTCTGATACCGCGTTCAGCTACAGCGGTAACTGGCGCGCTATGCTGGGCGTGCTGGCGCTTCCGGCTGTATTGCTGATTATTCTGGTTGTGTTCCTGCCCAACAGCCCGCGCTGGCTGGCGGAAAAAGGTCGCCACATTGAAGCTGAAGAAGTATTGCGCATGCTGCGCGATACGTCAGAAAAGGCCCGCGATGAGCTGAACGAAATCCGTGAAAGCTTGAAGCTGAAGCAGGGTGGTTGGGCGCTGTTTAAAATTAACCGTAACGTGCGCCGCGCAGTTTTTCTTGGGATGTTACTGCAGGCGATGCAGCAGTTCACCGGGATGAACATCATCATGTATTACGCGCCGCGCATTTTCAAAATGGCGGGTTTTACCACCACAGAGCAGCAGATGATTGCCACGCTGGTGGTTGGCTTAACGTTTATGTTCGCTACCTTTATTGCCGTCTTCACGGTCGACAAAGCAGGACGTAAACCGGCGTTGAAAATTGGGTTCAGCGTAATGGCCATCGGGACGCTGGTGCTCGGATATTGCCTGATGCAGTTTGATAACGGCACGGCTTCCAGTGGACTATCCTGGCTGTCAGTTGGCATGACGATGATGTGTATTGCAGGCTATGCGATGAGCGCCGCGCCGGTGGTGTGGATCCTGTGTTCGGAAATTCAGCCGCTGAAATGCCGTGATTTTGGTATTACCTGCTCCACCACCACCAACTGGGTGTCGAACATGATCATTGGTGCAACGTTCCTGACGCTGCTCGATAGCATTGGTGCCGCCGGTACGTTCTGGCTATATACTGCGCTGAACGTCGTGTTTATCGGTATTACGTTCTGGCTGATTCCAGAAACCAAAAACGTCACGCTTGAGCATATCGAACGTAAGCTGATGGCAGGTGAGAAGTTAAGAGATATTGGCGTGTAAGTGAGCAGGGAGCCCGATAGAACAACTGATTATCGGGCTCTCATTACTACTTATTTCAGTGTGGAGCCGCCTGCCTTGCGAGGAGATCCTTAGCAGACAGCCCGGTTATCTTTAGTATAATTTCATGGCTAATACCATTCGCTAACATCATCTGGGCAATGCGTAACGCTTCTTGTTGTTTGGCTTCTTGTTGCAACACTTCCGCAATAGTCATCAGACTTTCCTTTTGCTGTGGTACCCGCTGAGCGACTTCACGGATAAATTTATCTACGTGAGGCGTATTTCCAAACTGCATCATGTAATTAAATAGCGTTTTGAGCTGGCTGTCATTAGCGTATCCCGTAGCCAGCAACGAGACCAGTTGTTCCACTAATCCCATTAAATCACGCTTGCGGATATGTTTTTGCATCAATTCCAGCAGTGCTATACGGCGATGTTGCATAATTTCGTCATCGGGTATTACGGTGATATCTACCAGCGGAAATGTTGCTGAGTATAGCTGTCGTGCCACTATGGGGTCGTCAAACTCATCCAGCCAGCAGAGTGAAAAGGGGTAGGGGCTGAGTGCGCCATGATAAAACAGCATCGGTATCACCAAAGGTAATGTTTTATGGCCAGCATCCAGATGGCGTTGCATTGCGGCCATTGCATAGCGCATTAGCCGAAATGCCATGTGAGCGTCTGGCGAACTCTGATGCTCGATAACAACATAGATATACCCATCGCCTTCATTTGTTTTTAATGACCACAGTACGTCGGAGTAGCTGGCTCGCAGGCTATCCTCAATAAAACTGCCTGATTCCAGTTTTAGTGTTTGCAGATCACATAGCTCCCGCAAGGTTGATGGAAGATAGATATCCAGAAAATCTCTTGCGGTATCAGGATGGTACAAGAACTGTTTGAAGACTGCGTCATGTGGAGTGGATGTTGTCATTTTTGTCATGGCGATCCGTCGCCGTTAATTAAGATAACGTGACTGTAATCGCCCACATGGCGAGACGCATCGGGTGATTAATGCTTATGCGAATTGGTATCGAAGGAAAATGCCCCACATTGTAACGTATTCATTTTTAGGGAACTGAGTACGCATTTTAGCGTGTTCTCAAGCCGGTCAGTAGCACGGCTTGAGAACAACGAAATTACCCGTGTAGAAAATCTTCGCGTATGGGCGTAAAGGTATCCAGCAGCGTTCCCGGTTTTAAACAGACGCAGCCATGCATAATGTTGGGTTGTTTATACAGGGTATCGCCCGCCCTAACGACATGCTTTTCTTCGCCGATGGTAAATTCAAACTCACCGGACAACACGTAAGTCAGCTGCTCGTGCGGATGATTGTGCATCGGGCCTATCGCGCCTTGCTCGAAGTTCACCTCAACCGCCATCATGTTACCGTCGTGAGCAAGAATGCGCCGGGTAACGCCATTGCCCAGATCGTCAAGCGTGGTCTCTTTATGAAAAATAAACATCCGGCCTTCCTGTAATTAATTAAAACAATGTTTCATTAAACCTATATCAGAAAATTAAAAAAAGAAATGCACGCCAACAGATGTGGAAAGTTGATCACATCTTTGGTTCACTGGAGAGACAACAACGAGTCAGGGGAAATGATGAAAACGATCGGTCTGTTAGGCGGTATGAGCTGGGAATCTACCATTCCTTATTATCGACTCATTAATGAAGGGGTAAAACAGCGTCTGGGTGGCCTGCATTCTGCGCAGATTCTGTTGCACAGCGTGGATTTTCACGAGATTGAAGTCTGTCAGTCAAGCGGTGACTGGCAGCGAGCCGGTGAGATCCTCGCGCAGGCCGCCACAGCGCTACAGCAAGCCGGAGCGCAAGGGATTGTGCTGTGTACCAATACCATGCACAAAGTTGCTGAGGCGATTGAAAGCGCCTGTGATGTGCCGTTCCTGCATATTGCCGACGCGACGGGGCGGGCGATACAAAAGCAGCAGATGAGCAACGTGGCGCTACTGGGTACGCGCTACACCATGGAACAGGATTTTTACCGCGGTCGTTTACAGACTGAATTTGGCATTAGCACGCTGATTCCTGAAGCTGATGACCGTCAGAAAATAAACCAGATTATTTTCGATGAGCTGTGTCTCGGTGAGTTCAGCGAGGCTTCCCGCGATTATTACCTGGGCGTCATCGACCAACTGGCGAAACAGGGGGCGCAAGGGGTGATATTTGGCTGTACTGAGATTGGTCTGCTGGTTCCCGCCGAGCTAAGCCCACTACCGGTTTTCGACACCGCGGCAATCCATGCGCAAGATGCGGTGGCATTTATGCTTTCGGTTGTGGATGCAAAATAGCCTCCAGCGGGTCAATAAGACTTGGTAGATGGTCCTGCAGATGCGTCGTAAAAGCATGAACCAGCGCCGAGGCGGGGCGATGAAGTGGGTGAATCAGGCTGACCGTAAAGGGTACCGAAATACTGAAGCGGCGGATGACGACCCCGCTACTGGCGTAATCCAGCGCGGTCAGTGGGTTTACCACCGAGATCCCCACGCCTGCCCGCACCATTGCACAAATTGAAGCGGCGCTATGGGTTTCAATCACCATACGGCGCTTCACCTGGTGCTCATTAAACAGGGTATCCAGTAGCTGACGGTAACTGTCGGTCCGTGACAGGCTGATGTAGTTTTCCCCCTGAAAATCCTGCGGAGTTAACACCGCTTTCTTAGTCAGCGGATGCCCCTGGGGCAGCACGCACACTTCATCCAGCGCCAGCAATTCGGTGCGTTTTGTTCCGGCAGGCGTATGCAGCGTTTCCGTTAACCCCAGATCGTGGCGCTGAGCCGACAGCCACTCTTCCAGTAGCGGTGACTCCTGCGGCACTATCTGAATATTGACCTGCGGATAGCGTGCGAGGAATGGCTGCAGTAGTGGCGGTAAAAAGGACTGTGAGAATACCGGCAGGCAAACAATCGACAATTCGCCCTGGCGGAACTCGCGCAGGCTTTCGGCGGCGCTCACAATTCTGTCCAGGCCATACCACGAACGTTGCACCTCTTCAAACAGACGTAACCCTTGCACGGTTGGGTGCAGCCGGCCACGCGTGCGTTCAAACAGCGTTAATCCCAGTACTTTCTCGAATCGGGCCAGTTCCCGACTGACGGTGGGCTGCGAGGTATGTAGCATGCGCGCGGCTTCCGTCAGATTGCCTGCCGTCATGATGGCGTGAAAAATTTCGATGTGTCGCAGGCTAACGGCGGGCATGGGCAATCCTCGAATGAACCAATCCATATCATTTTTGCATAGACTCACGATAAAACGATATTTTTTATTCTTTTCGGGCTGTGGCGTAATCATAAAAAAGCCAATGCCGGAGTACACCATGCCACGCCCACTCAACAACACAGACACTGACCTGACCGCCGACAACCTGCTGCGCCTGCCTGCCGAATTCGGCTGCCCGGTGTGGGTCTATGATGCGCAGATTATACGCGCCCAGATTGCCAAACTGAGTCAGTTTGACGTGGTGCGTTTTGCCCAGAAGGCATGTTCGAATATTCATATTTTGCACCTGATGCGCGAGCAGGGCGTAAAGGTTGATTCCGTCTCGCTTGGCGAAATTGAACGTGCACTAGCGGCAGGTTTTGTACCGGGGAAAGATGAAATCGTCTTTACCGCCGATATGATTGATGAAGCGACGCTTGCGCGGGTGCATGAATTGCGCATTCCGGTAAATGCCGGGTCGGTGGATATGCTGGAACAACTGGGTCAGGTCTCGCCGGGCCATCGCGTGTGGCTACGCGTAAACCCTGGCTTTGGGCATGGACACAGTCAGAAAACCAATACCGGCGGCGAAAACAGCAAGCACGGGATCTGGTATAGCGATCTTCCCGCGGCGCTGGAGGTGATTCAGCGCTACAAGCTGAAGCTGGTGGGGATTCATATGCATATTGGCTCCGGTGTGGACTACGCGCATCTGGAGCAGGTGTGTGGTGCGATGGTGCGTCAGGTAATTGAATTTGATCAGGATCTGGAGGCGATCTCTGCGGGCGGCGGTTTATCAATCCCGTATCGCGAAGGTGAAGAGGCGATCGATACCGATCACTACTTTGGATTGTGGAACGCTGCGCGTGAGCAGATTGCTAAATACCTGGGGCACCCGGTCGCGCTTGAGATAGAGCCGGGTCGTTTTCTGGTCGCGGAAGCCGGCGTGCTGGTAGCACAGGTACGCAGCGTAAAAGAGATGGGTAGCCGTCACTTTGTACTGATCGATGCGGGCTTCAACGATCTGATGCGCCCGGCGATGTACGGCAGCTATCACCATATCTCCGCGCTGGCTGGGGATGGTCGCTCTCTGGAACACACCCCGCAACGGGAAACCGTGGTGGCCGGGCCGCTGTGCGAATCTGGCGACGTGTTTACCCAGCAGGAGGGCGGAAATGTGGAAACCCGTCTGTTGCCTGCGGTGGTGCCGGGTGATTATCTGGTCTTGCATGATACCGGGGCGTACGGCGCGTCTATGTCGTCAAACTACAATAGCCGTCCTCTGCTGCCGGAGGTTTTGTTCGATAACGGCGTGGCGCGGCTGATTCGCCGTCGCCAGACCATTGATGAGCTGTTAGCGCTGGAATTAATCTGATTACAGCGTGGTGAAATGCCGGATGGCGCTACGCTTATCCGGCCTACGAAATTAACTGTGGGCGCTGTTGGCCGGATAAGGCACGTGTGCCGCCATCCGGCATTTAATTACTTAAAATACGGCCCGAGCGTTACTGAGTCACGTAGTACCAGTTTGCCGGTAAACGGTGGGATTGGCTCGACGCTCTCGCCGTTGGCCAGCCGGATGGCCTGGTCGATTGCCGTGGTTATCATGGTATCAATCGGCAGATAAACGGTAGACAGCCCCGGCTCCAGCCATTTGGCGCTGGGTGCATCATCAAAACCAAACAGTGAGACGTCCGTTGGGATCCTCAGCCCGGCCTGATGTAACGCTTTTGATGCGCCTAATGCCATGTCATCGTTACAGGCGAACAATGCGCTGAATTTCACCCCTTCCTCCAGCAGTTCACGACAGGCTTCATAACCTCGCGTCATCGTGGAGTCGCCGTATTTGACCTTGTCGGGATCCCAGGGAATACCGTTTTTTTCCAGCGCTTTACGATACCCCATCAGGCGGGATTTACCGGTCGGGGTATGGCCTGGCACAGTGATACAAGCAATATCGCTATGGCCCTGGGAGATAAGATAATTGACCGCCTGATAGGCCGCGTCTTCCTGTTCAAAGAAAATCGCGCGATCGCGGGCCTGGCTGACATCACGGTTGATGACCAGCAAGGGCATAGCGATGCTGTTCATCAGCGACATTATCTCTTTTTCACTCATATAGCGGGTATAGAGAATAATGGCGTCGCACTGTCTGTCCGCCAGCATTTGCACGGCTTCCTGCTCACGCTCTGGTGTGTCGTGTCCGTCGGTGACGATCAACTGCTTGCCGTGAGATTCCGTCTGGCGTGAAGCCTGTTGCAGCAGCCGGCCAAAGTAGAATCCATCAAATGTAGAAACCACCAGACCAATGCTGTTGCTGGTGCGGTTTGCCAAAGATCGTGCTAAAAAATTAGGCCGATAATCAAGTGCCTGCATGGCCTTAAACACTTTCTGGCGCGTGCTCTCTTTTACCTGACCCGTGCCATTCAGTACGCGCGAAACGGTCGCTTTTGAGACGCCTGCGTGTCGTGAAACGTCCAACATCGTAGTCATAACGCTATCCTGGTTAATCGTTTGACGATGAATTCCCCGGCTCTGTCAGCGTCGAAACGGAATGGCGACGCACCAGAGTTGGGTTAAAAACGTGGGTAATTTCAGGCACGGGGCGCTTCTCCGCCAGCGCGAGCGCCAGTTCGGCAGCCTGGGTTGCCATCGTCACGATCGGATAGCGCACCGTGGTCAGACGCGGGCGCACGTAGCGGGAAACCAGCACATCATCAAAACCAATCAGCGAGATTTCTCCCGGTACATCAATGCCGTTATCATTTAATACGCCCATGGCACCAGCCGCCATTGAGTCGTTGTAGCAGGCTACCGCAGTGAAGTTTTTGCCACGACCAAGTAACTCGGTCATCGCCTGTTCACCGCCGCTTTCATCCGGTTCACCAAACGTTACCAGGCGATCGCTGACCGGTATATTGCTCTCTGCCAGCGCGTCGTAATAGCCTTGCAGACGATCTTCCGCATCTGAGATTGTGTGATTGGAGCACAGATAGCCAATGCGTGTATGGCCCTGTTGAATGAGGTGTCGGGTCGCGAGCCATGCGCCGAAACGGTCATCAAGGGCAACGCAGCGTTGTTCGAATCCTGGCAGAATTCGGTTAATTAATACCATGCCGGGGATTTGCTTCATTAGTGATGCCAGCTCAGCATCCGGGATGATTTTTGCGTGGACAACAAGGGCTGCGCAGCGGTGGCGAATGAGCTGTTCAATCGCCTGTCGTTCCTTCTGTTCGTTATGGTAGCCGTTGCCAATCAGTAAAAAATTACCGGTGTTATAGGCCACCTGCTCGACAGCTTTAACCATTGCCCCAAAGAATGGATCGGACACATCACCAACTACCAGACCGATGGTCTCTGTGGATTGTTGTGCCAGCGCACGCGCATTGGCGTTGGGGTGGTAGCTGAGTGATTCCATTGCACTCGTTACAGCCAGGCGCGATGCTTCGCTGGCTTTAGGGGAATCATTAATCACTCGAGAAACGGTGGCGACTGATACACCTGCTAGTCGGGCTACATCCTTTATGGTCGCCATGATAGTACCTGTTGTGGGTAAACGCTTACATTCCGTCAGTGTTACGGAAAATGGCTGGCTGTTCAAGCAGATTGCCCGTCAGAACGTCGCAAATGTGAGCGCACACGAGCGAAGTAAGACAGAAAATAGAAAATGCTAATTTTTGCTTACACTTTGCGATGTGCTGTTGCGATTGTTCGCTGGTGAGGGAACTGAGCAGATTGCTAGAGTTGAGATCCCAGAGGTATTGATAGGTGAAATCAACTTTCGGGTTGATCACTAGAATTACACCAGCCTGCGCAGATGCGCAGGTTTTTTTTACCTTCAGCCTATCTGTAACAGTAACCGATAATTTACACAACTCGTTGCATTTGGGTTCATTCCTTTGCGTTTTTGCACTGGCGTATCTGGCTGCTGACGACCACAATCAAGATCCCAGAGGTATTGATTGGTGAGATTATTCGGTACGCACTTCGTACCTGTCTCTTGCACCAACCTGCGCGGATGCGCAGGTTTTTTTTCGGATTGTATTTAACAGTTACCTGTCGCGCCTATTCCCCAACTCGTATACTCTCCCACCATTGATGTTTATATAATTAATGGCACAGGGAGTTGAGATGCTATTTGGCTTTTTTCGTAATCTGTTTCGCGTGCTTTTCCGCGTTCGCGTCACGGGCGATGTCAGCGCGCTACAGGGAGAACGCGTTCTAATCACTCCCAACCATGTCTCATTTATAGACGGCATCCTGTTGGCGCTCTTTTTACCGATTCGTCCCGTCTTCGCTGTTTACACCTCGATCAGCCAGCAATGGTATATGCGCTGGCTAACCCCGCTGATTGATTTCGTACCGTTAGATCCAACCAAACCGATGTCGATTAAACATCTGGTTCGTCTGGTCGAACAGGGCCGCCCGGTGGTTATCTTTCCGGAAGGGCGTATTTCGACCACCGGCTCGTTAATGAAAATCTATGACGGTGCCGGGTTTGTCGCCGCTAAGTCGGGAGCGACGGTCGTACCTGTGCGCATTGAGGGCGCAGAGCTTTCCCGCTTTAGCCGCCTGAAAGGTTTGGTTAAACAGCGATTCTTCCCGCGCATCCGCTTACACATCCTACCGCCGACACAACTGCCGATGCCGGAAGCACCGCGAGCTCGCGATCGCCGTAAAATCGCCGGAGAGATGCTGCATCAAATTATGATGGAAGCACGCATGGCGGTTCGTCCGCGTGAGACGCTCTACGAGTCGCTGCTGGCGGCGAAATACCGTTTTGGCGCAGGCAAAAACTGCATTGAAGATATTAATTTCACTCCGGACAGCTACCGCAAACTGCTGACGAAAACGCTGTTTGTCGCGCGTATTCTGGAAAAATACAGCACCGAGGGTGAAAGAATCGGCCTGATGCTGCCAAATGCGGGAATCAGCGCGGCGGTCATTTTTGGCGCCATTGCGCGTCGACGCATTCCAGCCATGATGAACTACACCGCGGGTGTGAAAGGATTAACCAGCGCCATTACTGCGTCTGAAATAAAGACGATCTTCACATCCCGACAGTTTCTCGATAAAGGCAAACTCTGGCATTTACCAGAACAGCTCACCCAGGTGCGTTGGGTGTATCTGGAGGACTTGAAAGCCGATGTGACCTTTAGCGATAAGCTGTGGATTTTCTCACATCTGCTGGCACCGCATCTGGCGCAGGTGAAGCAGCAGCCGGAAGACGCTGCGGTGATCCTCTTTACCTCCGGTTCAGAAGGCCATCCGAAAGGCGTGGTTCACAGTCATAAAAGCATTCTGGCGAACGTTGAGCAGATTAAAACGATTGCCGATTTCACCGCCGATGACCGCTTTATGTCGGCGCTGCCGCTGTTCCACTCCTTTGGGCTAACGGTGGGATTATTCACGCCGCTACTGACTGGCGCAGAAGTGTTTCTTTATCCCAGCCCGCTGCATTACCGCATTGTGCCAGAGCTGGTATACGACCGGAACTGCACCGTGTTGTTTGGTACGTCAACGTTCCTCGGCAACTACGCGCGTTTCGCGCATCCTTACGATTTCCATCGCCTGCGCTATGTGGTTGCGGGAGCGGAAAAACTGCAGGACAGCACAAAGCAACTATGGCAGGAGAAATTTGGCCTGCGTGTCCTTGAGGGCTATGGGGTGACGGAATGTGCGCCGGTGGTGTCGATTAACGTACCGATGGCGGCAAAATCGGGAACGGTAGGGCGCATCTTGCCTGGTATGGATGCTCGACTGTTGGCCGTTCCGGGAATTGAGGACGGTGGGCGTTTACAGCTGAAAGGCCCTAATATTATGAGCGGCTATTTGCGCGTCGAAAAACCTGGGGTGCTGGAGGTGCCAACGGCAGAGAATGCGCAAGGTGAGATTGAGCGCGGCTGGTATGACACCGGAGACATCGTGCGCTTTGATGAAAACGGCTTTGTACAGATTCAGGGGCGCGCTAAGCGTTTTGCTAAAATTGCCGGAGAGATGGTGTCGCTGGAAATGGTTGAGCAACTGGCGTTGGCGGTGTCTGCAGACAAAATGCATGCTACTGCGATCAAGAGTGATGCCAGCAAAGGTGAGGCGCTGGTGCTGTTTACCACCGATAGCGAACTCACGCGTGAAAAACTACAGCAGTATGCGCGGGCGCACGGCGTACCTGAACTCGCCGTACCGCGTGATATACGCCACCTGAAGCAACTCCCATTACTCGGCAGCGGTAAGCCGGATTTTGTTACGCTGAAAAGCTGGGTCGATGAGCCGGAAAAACAACATGAGTGAGTCAGTGCACACTAACACGTCAATCTGGTCCAAAGGGATGATGTCCGTTATCGCCGCGCAGTTTCTGTCGGCGTTTGGCGATAACGCGTTGCTGTTTGCTACGCTGGCGTTGCTGAAGGAGCAATTTTATCCGGACTGGAGCCAGCCTATCCTGCAAATGGTGTTTGTGGGTGCTTACATTCTGTTTGCGCCGTTTGTTGGACAGGTGGCGGATAGCTTTGCCAAAGGCAGAGTGATGATGTTCGCGAACTCCCTGAAACTGCTGGGTGCGGCAAGTATTTGCTTCGGCATTAATCCGTTTCTCGGGTATACGCTAGTGGGGATTGGCGCGGCGGCGTATTCACCGGCCAAGTATGGCATTCTCGGTGAACTGACCACCGGCGACAAACTGGTGAAAGCCAACGGCCTGATGGAAGCTTCCACCATTGCCGCGATTTTGCTCGGTTCTGTCGCCGGCGGCGTTCTGGCCGACTGGCACGTGATTGCCGCGCTTTCTGCCTGTGCGCTGGCCTATGCTGGCGCAGTGGTCGCTAACCTGTATATCCCGAAACTGGCCGCGGCTCGCCCTGGCCAGTCCTGGCATCTGGGGAAAATGACGCGCAGTTTCTTCTGTGCCGCCTCTTCGCTGTGGCGCAACGGTGAAACACGCTTCTCGTTGGTGGGAACCAGCCTTTTTTGGGGGGCGGGCGTTACGCTGCGTTTTCTGCTGGTACTGTGGGTTCCGGTGGCGCTCGGCATCACCGATAACGCCACGCCGACCTATCTCAATGCCATGGTAGCGATCGGGATTGTCGTCGGCGCGGGGGCGGCTGCGAAGCTGGTGACGCTGGAAACCGTGTCGCGCTGTATGCCTGCGGGGATCCTGATTGGCGTCGTGGTGCTGATTTTTTCTCTTCAACATTCGCTGCTTCCGGCCTACGCATTGCTGATGCTTATCGGCGTGTGTGGTGGGTTCTTTGTGGTGCCGCTGAATGCGTTACTGCAGGAGCGGGGTAAGAAAAGCGTCGGCGCAGGTAATGCGATTGCGGTGCAGAACCTGGGTGAAAACAGCGCGATGCTACTGATGCTGGGTATTTACTCACTGGCGGTGCTGGTGGGGATCCCGGCGGTAGCGATTGGTATTGGGTTCGGTGCACTGTTTGCGCTGGCGATTGCGGCGCTGTGGATTTGGCAGCGCCGCCATTAGTCTGTTATATGCTGTTGCAATCAGGCCTACAGGGAACGCTGTCTGTAGGCCTGATAAGCGCAGCGCCATCAGGCGCTAAATGTTAAGGTGCAGGATAGGTATACACCTGATGCACCGCTTCAATCTCTGCCAGCACTTCCTCGCTCAACTCCAGATGCAGACTTTCAACGTTGGTTTTTAGCTGCTCCATGGTCGTGGCGCCCAGCAAAGTGCTGGCGACAAACGGCTGACGACGCACGAATGCCAGCGCCATTTGCGCAGGATCCAGATTATGGCGTTTCGCGATATCCACATAGGCCGCAACGGCTTTCTGCGTCTGCTCGCCGCTGTAGCGCGTGAAACGGCTAAACAGCGTATTGCGTGCACCGGCAGGTTTCGCGCCGTTCAGGTATTTCCCGGTTAATGTACCGAAGCCCAGGCAAGAGTAGGCCAGCAGCTCAACGCCTTCATACTGACTCACTTCTGCCAGTCCAACCTCAAAGCTGCGGTTCAGCAGGCTGTAGGGGTTCTGGATGGTGGCGATGCGTGGCAGATCGTGTTTGTCCGCCAGGTGCAGATAGCGCATCACGCCAAATGCGGTTTCATTAGAAACGCCGATGTAGCGAATTTTCCCGGCGCGCTGAAACTCGGCCAGCGCGTCCAGCGTATCCAGCAGGGAAACGACCGGCGCGGAGTCTGTCCAGCTGTAGCCTAACTTACCAAAGCAGTTGGTCGGGCGCTGCGGCCAGTGAACCTGATACAGATCCAGGTAATCGGTTTGCAGTCTTTTCAGGCTGTCGTGCAGCGCTTCACGGATATTTTTTCGATCCAGCGCCTGATTCGGGCGGATGCCGCTGTCGTTGTTGCGTGATGGTCCACTGACCTTAGAAGCGACGATCAGCTTTTCGCGGCTGCCGTGTTTGGCGAGCCAGTTACCTACGTAGGTTTCGGTGAGACCCTGGGTTTCAGGACGCGGCGGTACCGGATACATCTCGGCAACGTCGATCAAATTAATGCCCTGTGCTACGGCATAATCGAGCTGTGCATGTGCGTCGGCTTCGCTGTTTTGTTCACCAAACGTCATTGTGCCCAGCCCCAGTGTACTGACTTCCAGCGAGCTGTGGGGTATACGGTGATATTGCATAGCCGTTTCCTTTTTATAATCACGACATAAGGATTATAAAAATGGCTGAGGGAAGCGAAAAAGGAAAGTAAAATTGTTAAGGCCAGCGCGCTGCTGACCTCAACCATCAGCGTTCAATGATTTGGGACACATCATCGCGGTTAATCTGCATCGCATTGCCCTGCTGGTCGTGATAGCTCACCAGACCGGTATCATCGTCAATTTCTGGTTTTCCATCGGTCAGGATCATTCGACCATCTTTTGTCGCCATTACATAATCGCTGCTGCATCCGGAAACGGCAAAAGCCAGTCCTACGGCGGAAATCAAAACTGCCCATTTTTTCATCTGCTTATCCTCACATGGCCTGCGTCTGACAATAGTTTAGTAATAACGCGAAGTTGTGCAGGGTGAAAGCAGTAAAATCTTAAACTGTGAGAAGGGGTAGGTGTGGTGGGCATTCGCTCCCCTTGCGGGGAGCGATGAATTTTATCAGAGCGGATTTTTTTTATTACGCCACAGATTCAGGGTCTCTACCGCGATAGAGAAGAACATGGCGAAATAGATATATCCTTTCGGAACGTGGACGTCGAAACTTTCCAGAATCAGCGTAAAACCGACCAGAATCAGGAACGAGAGCGCCAGCATTTTTACTGAAGGGTGGCGATCGACAAACTCACCAATTGGGCGAGCAGCAAACATCATCACGCCTACGGCAATCACTACTGCCGCCATCATGATAAACAGATGATCGGACAAACCAACCGCAGTAATCACGGAATCCAGACTGAAGATAATGTCTAACAACATGATCTGCACAATCGCGCCCAGGAAAGAAGATACGCGGGTTTTTAACCCCTCTTCCTCACCTTCAATGGATTCGTGGATCTCCTTGCTGGCTTTCCAGATCAGGAACAATCCCCCCAGCAGAAGGATCAGGTCGCGTGCTGATATTGCCTCGCCAAACAACTCGAATAGCGGGTTTGTCAGTCGCGTTACCCAGGCGATAGAAGCCAGCAGAGCCAGACGCATGATCATCGCCGCCGCCAGCCCAATACGTCGGGCATGATTGCGTTGCGCTGTCGGGAGTTTGGCTACAACCAGAGAAAGGAAAATAATATTGTCGATCCCAAGAACGATCTCCAGCAGCGTCAGCGTACCGAGCGCAAGCCAGGCGTTAGGATCGGTTATCCATGCAAATAACATCGAACAAAGTCCTGCCAAAAAAAAGAAGCGGTAATTATAGGCCCGTAACGCGGCGGGTGAAAGGCCGGGCGGTGCCTATTGCGCCTGGAGCAAGAAATGTCGCTCAAGCAATGCGCGGGTGAAGTTCTTTTTCAGATAAAAGCCGCGTGGCAGGGTCAGGATGGGCTCGCCGTTGGCACCAATGGCCTCGGTTAGCGCGCGGGCGTTAGCAGCTTTAGGACGCAGTTGCAGTACTTCCCCATGGCGAGCGGTGATGCGTTCGACGTGACCTAACACAATCATGTCCATTAATTCTTCCCAGTCCAGACGCAATTGCCGGTCCTCTTCTTCATTCGGGCTCCACAGCAAGGGAGAGCCGACGCGGCGCTCAGCCAGCGGGATGCTGCGTTCGCCTTCTACCGGGATCCACAGAACGCGTTTGAGTTTGTGCCGTACATGGCTGGTTTCCCAGGTGACGCCGGTATTGCCGGTTAACGGTGCCACGCACACAAAGGTGGTTTCCAGCGGTCTGCCAAGACTGTCCACAGGGATCGTTTTCAGCTCCACGCCCAGCGCCGCAAAATCCTGCTCTGGTTTACTGCCCGCGCTGGCACCGAGCCAGATTTCCAGTAGCACGCCAATCCAGCCTTTATCGCGCTTAAGATCCTTCGGCGTAACGATTCCCGCCATTGCCGCTAATTCTCCTAACGCGTAGCCCGAAAGCTGTCGTGCCTGGCTCAGCAACTGGGCTTCAGATTCAGGGGGAGAAAGCAACGGACGGAGTTCTGGCATCGGGTTAACCCTTAGGTGAAAAAATAAGCAATGATTTTATACCGTGTGGACAGAGTTTATCTTTTTCCACATGCTTTATTCAATTATATGATTTATATTGGTTTTTAGATTCACGTTTGCAGAGTTGCGCAACAGCGAAGCGGGTTTTCCAATTCTGGTCACTGACAATGAACAGGATCTTACACCATGTTATCCACAGAAAGATGGGATAACTGTGAAAAACCCCCACTACTGTTTCAATTTACAGCCTTGACGTGCGACGAAAATCGAATTTTCACACAAATTGTGCCTAACTTATTGGCATAATCTGTGGATAAAACCGACGCTGGTCGATCTTTCATCAGCGTGAAGATCGTATGAGTGATGTACATCACATTTCTGTGTGTTTATCTGCGTGGATCAGTTTTAACTTTATGAATGTATAAGACTATTTTTACTCTGTGACGAATGTCTTATTCGGACTGTTCTGGGTTTTCCCATAGTAATTCCGTACTTCTTCACAACTATATCCACAGAAAAGGTGAATAAAATCGCCTTGCTTGCCCTTCTTCTGTTTATAACTCGGCCTTTAACTGTGAGTTATTCAATTGTTATTAGAATATCGCACCCTTAACAGAGTGGTTTACCGCCCCTCAGGAGTGTGAAACAATCGTTTGTATATAAGGTTTATGTTGAGGTAGTCCGGTGATTGATGACGATGGCTACCGCCCGAATGTAGGGATAGTAATTTGTAACCGCCAGGGGCAGGTCATGTGGGCCCGGCGATTTGGTCAGCACTCCTGGCAATTTCCACAAGGTGGGATCAACGCAGGAGAGACAGCAGAGCAGGCGATGTACCGGGAACTCTTTGAAGAAGTGGGTCTCAGTCGTAAAGATGTACGGATCCTTGCTTCTACTCGTAACTGGTTGCGTTACAAGTTACCGAAACGTTTGGTGCGTTGGGACACGAAGCCAGTTTGTATCGGCCAGAAACAAAAATGGTTTCTTCTGCAATTGGTCAGCAGCGATGCTGAAATCAATATGCAAACCAGCAGTACACCTGAGTTCGACGGCTGGCGCTGGGTGAGTTACTGGTATCCGGTTCGACAGGTGGTGTCATTTAAACGCGATGTCTATCGCAGGGTGATGAAAGAATTCGCAAGTGTTGTCATGGCGCTTCAGGAGAGCACTCCTAAGCCGCAAAGCACACCTGCGTACAGACGTAAAAGAGGTTAAGCTACGCAAATTATGCTCACCCGCCTGCGCGAAATAGTCGAAAAGGTGGCCAGTGCTCCGCGTCTGAATGAAGCGCTGAATATACTGGTTACCGACATCTGTCTTGCGATGGATACTGAGGTCTGTTCGGTTTATCTGGCCGATCACGATCGACGTTGTTATTACCTCATGGCGACCCGGGGACTGAAAAAACCACGTGGTCGCACTGTCGCACTCGCGTTTGATGAAGGTATCGTTGGCCTGGTTGGCAGGCTGGCGGAACCTATCAACCTCGCCGATGCGCAAAAACATCCCAGCTTTAAATACATACCTTCGGTAAAAGAAGAGCGTTTTCGTGCATTCCTGGGCGTACCGATCATTCAGCGCCGCCAGCTTTTAGGTGTGCTGGTGGTGCAGCAGCGTGAACTGCGTCAGTACGATGAAAGTGAAGAGTCTTTCCTCGTCACGCTCGCCACGCAAATGGCGGCCATACTTTCGCAGTCGCAACTAAACGCGCTGTTCGGTCAATACCGGCAAACGCGCATCCGTGCATTGCCTGCCGCCCCCGGCGTGGCAATAGCTGAAGGCTGGCAGGATGCGACGCTACCGCTGATGGAGCAGGTCTATCAGGCTTCAACGCTGGATCCGGTGCTTGAGCGCGAGCGACTGACCGGTGCGTTGGAAGAGGCGGCGAACGAATTCCGCCGTTACAGCAAGCGTTTTACCGCTGGGGCGCAGAAAGAAACGGCGGCGATCTTTGATCTTTACTCGCACTTGCTTTCCGATACCCGTCTGCGCCGCGAGCTGTTTGCGGAAGTGGATAACGGTTCAGTGGCCGAGTGGGCGGTTAAAACGATCATTGAAAAGTTTGCCGAACAATTTGCCGCGCTGAGCGATAACTACCTCAAAGAGCGGGCCGGAGATTTACGCGCGCTCGGCCAGCGTCTGCTGTTCCACCTCGACGACTCTATCCAGGGGCCGAATGCCTGGCCGGAACGCTTCGTACTGGTGGCGGATGAACTTTCGGCGACCACGCTGGCGGAGCTTCCTCAGGACCGGTTAGTCGGCGTGGTTGTCCGGGACGGCGCAGCCAACTCTCATGCGGCAATTATGGTTCGTGCGCTGGGTATTCCTACCGTTATGGGGGCCGATATCCAGCCGTCGGTGCTGCATCGTCGCACGCTGGTGGTGGACGGTTATCGCGGTGAACTGCTGGTCGATCCGGAACCGGTATTGATTCAGGAATACCAGCGTCTTATCAGTGAAGAAATTGAGCTGAGCCGCCTGGCGGAAGACGACGTCAACCAGCCAGCACAGTTGAAAAGCGGCGAGCGCGTGAAGGTGATGCTCAATGCGGGTCTCAGCCCGGAACATGAAGAAAAGCTGGGTAGCAGGATCGACGGTATTGGCCTGTATCGCACCGAAATCCCGTTCATGCTGCAAAGCGGTTTTCCTTCGGAAGAAGAACAGGTTGCGCAGTATCAGGGCATGCTGCAAATGTTTAACGACAAGCCGGTGACCCTACGTACGCTGGATGTCGGTGCCGATAAACAGCTGCCCTACATGCCGATCAGTGAAGAGAACCCGTGCCTTGGCTGGCGAGGGATCCGCATAACGCTCGATCAGCCAGAGATCTTTTTGATCCAGGTTCGCGCCATGCTGCGTGCCAACGCGGCAACCGGCAACCTCAGCATTTTGCTGCCGATGGTAACCAGCATTGATGAAGTGGACGAAGCGCGACGTTTGATTGAACGCGCCGGACGCGAAGTGGAGGAGATGATCGGTTACGAGATCCCGAAACCGCGTATTGGCATCATGCTGGAAGTTCCGTCGATGGTGTTCATGTTGCCGCATCTGACAAACCGGATTGACTTTATCTCAGTCGGAACCAACGATCTTACCCAGTACATACTGGCCGTCGATCGTAACAACACACGGGTAGCCAGCATTTATGACAGTCTGCATCCGGGGATGCTACGTGCGCTGGCGATGATTGCGCAGGAAGCCGAAAGAAGCGGTATCGATTTACGCCTGTGTGGTGAAATGGCGGGCGACCCGATGTGCGTGGCTATTCTGATCGGCCTGGGTTTCCGTCATTTGTCGATGAACGGTCGTTCTGTCGCTCGCGTAAAATATCTGCTGCGTCATATCGATTTTGATGAGGCGCAAACGCTGGCGCAGCGCAGCCTGGAAGCGCAGATGGCGGCTGAGGTACGCCATCAGGTAGCGGCCTTTATGGAGCGCCGCGGCATGGGGGGATTGATTCGCGGAGGATTGTAGGCCTGATAAGCGTAGCGTCATCAGGCATTACGGGGTAAAGATTACTTATACAGATCTTTTACATCTTCCCGGCATCCGCTTCTAACCCCTTGTGCTATCATTCGCACCTTTGGAGCGCCTGCATTATGCAGGCGCGCTTATCAATTGCTGTCTGACTTCAGCGAAATAACAAGAACTTGTGGTGACAGATGACCAGTAGCTATCTGCATTTTCCGGATTTCGATCCGGTCATTTTCTCAATCGGACCCGTCGCGCTTCACTGGTACGGCTTAATGTATTTGGTGGGGTTTATTTTTGCGATGTGGCTGGCGACGCGCCGCGCGAATCGCCCGGGCAGTGGCTGGACCAAAAATGAAGTAGAAAACTTACTGTATGCGGGCTTCCTCGGGGTTTTCCTCGGTGGGCGAATTGGTTACGTACTGTTCTATAACTTCGAGTTATTCCTCGATAATCCCCTGTATCTGTTCCGCGTCTGGGACGGCGGTATGTCCTTCCACGGTGGACTTATCGGTGTGATCCTGGTGATGATTATCTTCGCCAAACGCACCAAACGTTCGTTCTTCCAGGTTTCTGATTTCATTGCCCCGCTGATTCCGTTTGGTCTGGGTGCAGGGCGTCTGGGTAACTTTATCAATGGTGAGCTGTGGGGACGCGTTGACCCGAACTTCAAGTACGCCATGCTGTTCCCGGGCTCCCGTACCGAAGATATTTTACTACTGCAATCTAACCCGCAATGGCAGTCTATTTTTGATACCTACGGCTCGCTGCCGCGCCACGCCTCACAGCTTTATGAGATGGCGCTCGAGGGTGTTGTGCTGTTTATCATTCTCAACCTGTACATTCGTAAGCCGCGTCCAATGGGCTCGGTATCCGGTCTGTTCCTGATTGGTTATGGCGCGTTTCGTATTATCGTTGAATTCTTCCGCCAGCCGGATGCGCAGTTTACTGGCACCTGGGTACAGTACATCAGCATGGGGCAGATCCTCTCTATCCCGATGATTGTCGCAGGCATTATTATGATGGTTTGGGCGTACCGCCGCAGCCCACAGCAACACGTTTCCTGAGGAACCATGAAACAGTATTTAGAACTGATGCAAAAAGTGCTGGATGAAGGCACACAGAAAAACGACCGTACCGGAACCGGAACGCTTTCCATTTTTGGTCATCAGATGCGTTTTAATCTGCAGGAAGGGTTCCCGCTGGTTACGACGAAACGCTGCCATTTACGCTCGATCATTCATGAGCTGCTGTGGTTTTTGCAGGGCGACACTAACGTTGCCTACCTGCATGAAAACAACGTCTCAATCTGGGACGAATGGGCGGATGAAAACGGTAATTTAGGCCCGGTTTATGGTAAACAGTGGCGCGCGTGGCCTACGCCAGATGGTCGCCATATTGACCAGATCACCACCGTGTTAAACCAGCTTAAAAATGACCCGGACTCTCGCCGCATTATCGTTTCTGCATGGAACGTCGGTGAGCTGGATAAAATGGCGCTGGCACCGTGCCATGCGTTCTTCCAGTTTTACGTCGCGGATGGCAAGCTCTCCTGTCAGCTGTATCAGCGTTCGTGCGATGTGTTCCTCGGCCTGCCGTTTAACATTGCCAGCTACGCTTTGCTGGTACACATGATGGCGCAGCAGTGTGATCTGGAAGTGGGTGATTTTGTCTGGACCGGTGGCGACACTCACCTGTACAGCAATCATATGGATCAAACGCATCTGCAGCTTAGCCGTGAACCTCGCGCGTTGCCGAAACTGGTTATCAAACGTAAGCCTGAATCTATCTTTGACTATCGCTTCGAAGACTTCGAAATTGAAGGCTACGATCCCCACCCGGGTATTAAAGCGCCGGTGGCTATCTAACCAGCTTCATGCTGACACAACCGACGCCCGTGAGCGTCGGTTTTTTTTGTCTAAAATCACGTTCTTCGGCGAACATTCCTGAAATAGTGCAACGGTCTGCAACGCGACAAATATTTCCCGTAGCTCGCCGTAGAAACCGAATTTCCCGCTCGTTATTCATTTTCCTCACGCCATACTGGCGACATGAAAAAACAACAAGGTTACACGCTTCTCGAAACCCTGATTGCGATGCTGATCGTCGCGGCGCTTGGTGCATCTGGGCTGTATGGTTGGCAGCGCTGGCAGCAGCAACAGCAGCTGTGGCAGACCGCCTGCCAGGTGCGGGACTACCTGCTGCAACTGCGTGAAGATGCTAACTGGCGCAATCGTGATCACGTCATCAACGTACTCCGCGAAGGGGGGACATGGTGTCTGGCAAGCTCAGCGACATCACAAGCTTCGTGTCAGCCTGTTTCACCGTTGATATTTGCGCCACTCTGGGCTGATGTCGAAATGGCAGATATCACGCCTTCACTGGCTTTTTTTGGACTGCGCAATACGGCATGGGCCGGACATATACGCCTGAAAAATGCGGCAGGGGAATGGCGCGTGGTGGTATCTGGCTGGGGGCGAATCAGGCTTTGTGAGCGCGATGAGGCCAGATTATGTCAGTAAACGAACGGGGATTTTCACTGCTGGAGGTGCTCATTGCCATGGCGATTAGCAGTATTTTATTACTTAGCTCGGCACGATTTTTACCGGCGCTACAGCGAGAGATTCTGCGTAACACGCGCCAGTTAGCGCTGGAAGATGAAATATGGCAGCGGGCCTACACCGTGGCGAAGCATCTTCAACGGGCGGGGTATTGCCGGGGAAACTGTGTCGGAGAGGGACTGGTGATATCGGCTAAGGGGGACTGTGTCATTGCACGCTGGGATGCCAACGGCAACGGCGTTTGGGAGAGCAGTTCCGCGAAATAGGCTGATGCTATCGGGTTTCGTTTACAGGACAAGGTATTGGAAACCCTGCGTGGAGCCACCGGCTGCACTGGAAAAGGATGGGAGAAAATGACCGATCAGACTACCATCCAGATTGAGGCATTCCAGGTTGAACGGCTGAATTTTAGCGGATATTCCCCGCTTCTTACGCTGCGTTTGCGTGGAGTGAGCAATGACGAACCACAAAAAGTTGTTGAAGCGGTCTACAGCGTTACGGGATTTAACCTGTGAACCGTGAGCGAGGCGTATCCTCTCTGGCAATGGTCCTGTTGCTACTGGTGCTCGGTAGTCTGCTGCTGCAAGGCGTTATCAGACAGGAGGCTAGTTTTGCTGCGCGTGTGGTCACACAAAGTCAGGCGCTGCAGCGTCAGGCGGTAGTGCAATCCGCGATGGAATGGGGGCGTATACAACCCTGGCACTTACAACCCGTCGTACAGTGTCGGCGCGATCCCACGCAGAATGCCGCGGTTTGCCTGCGCCTGCTTACCAATAATTTCGTGCTGCTAATCGCCCACTATGAAGGAGTATTTTTATGGCGTCAGGGGGCGGTTATTGATGGCAACATAGAATTCTCGGCGCATGGCTGGAGCGATTTTTGTCCGATTAAGGAGCAGACGTTATGCCAGATCCCCTGAACAGTCAGCGTGGCTTTAGTCTGCCGGAAGTTATGCTGGCAATGGTACTGATGATCATGATTGTGACCGCGTTGTCAGGATACCAGCGGGTGCTAATGAACAGCTTTATTATCAGAAACCAGTATCAACAACTCTGGCGTCACGCCTGGCAGCAAAGCCAGCTGTACCAGTTTTCATCGCCTGTGAACTGGCAGGTTAACCGAATGCAGACAACGAGAGCGGGATGTGTCAGCATCAACGTCATAATTTCTTCACCCCTCGGCAGGCAGGGTCAGATGACGCGTCTGCATTGCCCGAATCGTCAGTAGTCAGGAGTCGCTATGTTAAGGGTCTACCACTCCAACCGTCTGGATGTGCTGGAAGCGTTAATGGAGTTTATCGTTGAGCGCGAGCGGCTGGACGACCCCTTTGAGCCTGAGATGATCCTGGTTCAAAGTACCGGTATGGCGCAGTGGTTACAAATGACTCTTGCACAGAAGTTTAGTATTGCCGCCAATATCGATTTTCCGCTGCCCGCGAGTTTTATCTGGGATATGTTTGTGCGTGTGCTGCCGGATATCCCGAAAGAGAGCGCGTTCAGCAAACAGAGCATGAGCTGGAAGTTGATGACGCTGTTGCCGCAATTGCTGGATGGCGATGACTTTGCATTGCTGCGCCACTATCTGACGGACGACACCGATAAACGTAAGCTTTTTCAGCTTTCCTCGCGCGCGGCTGACCTTTTCGACCAGTATTTAGTCTACCGCCCTGACTGGTTGACCCAGTGGGAAGCGGGGCGACTGGTTGAGGGACTCGGCGAGTCTCAGGCCTGGCAGGCACCGTTGTGGAAAGCGCTGGTGGAATACACCGCGGAGTTGGGCCAGCCGCGTTGGCATCGTGCCAATTTATACCAACGATTTATTCAGACGTTGGAAAACGCGTCCGAGTGCCCGCAGGGACTGCCTTCTCGCGTCTTTATTTGCGGCATTTCGGCGCTGCCGCCGGTTTATTTGCAGGCATTGCAGGCTCTGGGTAAGCACATCGATATTCATCTGCTGTTTACCAACCCTTGTCGCTACTACTGGGGAGATATTAAAGATCCTGCCTGGCTGGCGAAGCTGATGGCGCGTCAGCGTCGGCACAGCTTTGAAGAACGGCACCTGCCGCTGTTTCGTGATAACCAGAAAGCCGAAGGATTATTTAACAGCGATGGCGAACAGGATGTGGGCAACCCGATGCTGGCCTCGTGGGGCAAGCTGGGGCGTGATTACATTTATTTGCTTTCGGAGCTGGAAAATAGTCAGGAACTGGATGCGTTTGTCGACATTACGCCTGACAACCTTTTGCATAATATTCAATCAGATATTCTGGAACTCGAAAGTCATGCCGTGGCGGGCGTCACGCTGGAAGAATATTCCCGTAGTGACAATAAACGCCGGCTTGATCTGAACGATACCAGCGTGACTTTCCATGTCTGCCATAGCCCACAGCGCGAGGTGGAAATTCTGCATGACCGGCTGTTGGCGATGCTGGAAGCGGACCCAACGCTGACGCCGCGCGATATTATCGTGATGGTGGCGGACATCGACAGCTATAGCCCATTCATTCAGTCAGTCTTTGGCAGTGCACCAGCCGAGCGTTACTTACCTTATGCGATTTCCGACCGTCGGGCACGCCAGTCTCATCCCGTCTTACAGGCTTTTATTAGTCTGCTGTCTCTACCGGATAGCCGTTTTGTCTCAGAGGATGTCCTGGCGTTACTGGATGTCCCCGTGCTGGCGGCGCGTTTCAACATTGATGAAGAAGGGTTGCGCTATCTTCGTTTATGGGTCAATGAATCAGGGATTCGTTGGGGAATTGACGACGATAACGTGCGTGAACTGGAACTTCCGCCTACAGGTCAGCATACCTGGCAATTTGGTTTAACGCGTATGCTGCTCGGCTACGCGATGGAAAGTGCGCAGGGCGAGTGGCAATCGGTATTGCCTTACGATGAGTCCAGCGGTTTGATTGCCGAGCTGGTAGGGCATCTGGCCTCGTTGCTGATGCAGCTTAATCTTTGGCGTAGAGGGTTAGCGCAGGAACGACCGCTGGAAGAGTGGCTACCTGTTTGTCGGGAAATGCTCAATGATTTCTTCCTGCCGGACGCGGATACCGAAGCGGCGATGACGCTGATTGAACAGCAGTGGCAGGCTATTATCACCGAAGGTTTAGGGGCCGAGTACGGCGATGCTATACCGCTCTCTCTGTTACGTGATGAGCTGGCCCAGCGCCTTGATCAGGAACGCATCAGCCAGCGCTTCCTGGCGGGTCCCGTTAACATTTGTACGCTGATGCCGATGCGCTCCATTCCGTTTAAAGTGGTGTGCCTGCTGGGTATGAACGATGGCGTTTATCCACGCCAGCTTGCGCCGCTGGGCTTTGATTTAATGAGTCAAAAACCGATGCGGGGCGATCGCAGCCGTCGTGATGATGACCGCTATCTGTTCCTCGAAGCATTGATTTCGGCACAGCAGACGCTCTACATCAGCTACATTGGCCGCTCTATCCAGGATAACAGTGAGCGCTTCCCGTCGGTGCTGGTGCAAGAACTGATGGACTACATTGGGCAAAGCCATTATCTGCCGGGTGACGAATTGTTGACCTGCGATCAAAGCGAGGCAAGGGTAAAAGCGCACATTACCCGTTTGCATACCCGTATGCCCTTTGATGCACAAAACTATTTGCCGGGTGAACAGCAAAGCTATGCCCGGGAATGGCTGCCTGCGGCGAGTCTGTCAGGAAAAGCGCACACGGATTTTGTGCAGCCTCTTCCTTTTGAAATGCCAGAAACGCTAACGCTGGAAACACTGCAGCGATTTTGGGCACATCCGGTACGCGCCTTTTTCCAGATGCGTTTGAGGGTCAACTTCCGCTCTGAAGAGAGTGAGATCCCGGACACGGAGCCTTTCACCCTTGAAGGATTAACCCGCTATCAGCTTAATCAGCAATTGCTTAATACACTGGTTGAAGAGAACGACGCTGAACGACTGTTCCGCCGTTTTCGTGCGGCGGGCACGCTACCCTATGGGCCATTTGGCGAAATTCTGTGGGATACGCAGCGTCAGGATATGCAGTCGCTGGCTGAGCGTATTATCGCCTGTCGTCAGCCCTGTCAGAGCGTGGAAATCGATCTTAACTGTAACGGCGTACAAATCACCGGTTGGTTGCCGCAGGTACAAGAGGACGGTTTGTTGCGCTGGCGCCCATCTTTGATAAGCATTGCGCAGGGCGTGCAACTTTGGCTGGAACATCTTGTCTATTGTGCGAGTGGCGGTACGGGAGAGAGCCGATTATTCCTGCGTAAAGACGGGGAATGGCGTTTTCCGCCGCTGGATGCAGAACAGGCGTTGCTGTATCTGTCGCAACTCATTGAGGGGTATCGGGAAGGCATGTCGTCACCATTGCTGGTATTGCCGGAAAGCGGCGGTGCATGGATAAAAACCTGTTATGACGCCGCAAATGATGCCATGTTAGATGACGATGCAACGTTGCAAAAAGCGCGCAGTAAGTTTCTGCAAGCCTATGAAGGCAACATGATAGTACGTGGCGAAGGTGATGATATCTGGTATCAGCGTCTTTGGCGTCAACTGGATGCTGATACGCTGGAGACTATTGTTTTACAGTCTCAACGCTACCTGTTACCGATTTTTCGCTTCAATCAGTCATGATGGCTGTATAAAAATTGCGCAATTCGATAGCTTCCACTATGATGCGCATTCTGTCACGGACTGATTCTTACAAAGAGAAGATGCTGGCTCGTTCAGCACATAGTCTTGCCCTGTTCAGACCATGTATTTATGCGTGGTTTGTAGTGAACAGGTGAATACGTTAATGATGAGGTTTGTGAATGCCCCGCAGCACCTGGTTCAGCGCATTACTGTTGTTCGTCGCCCTTTGGGTTCCCGTAAGTCAGGCAGATACCGGTTGGCAGCCTTTAGCTGAAACCATCCGTAAAAGCGATAAAGATACCCGTCAGTATCAGGCCGTGCGCCTTGATAACGGCATGGTTGTGCTGCTGGTATCCGATCCTCAGGCCGTGAAATCCCTTTCTGCACTGGTAGTTCCCGTGGGCTCGCTGGAAGATCCGGACGATCATCAGGGGCTGGCGCACTATCTCGAACACATGTGCCTGATGGGCTCGAAAAAATACCCGCAGCCGGACAGCCTGGCTGAATTTCTGAAAATGCACGGCGGTAGCCACAATGCCAGCACTGCGCCTTATCGTACGGCCTTCTATCTTGAAGTCGAAAACGACGCGTTGGTGGGGGCGGTGGATCGCCTGGCGGATGCTATTGCCGATCCATTGTTGGATAAAAAATATGCCGACCGTGAGCGTAACGCGGTTAACTCCGAGCTGACGCTGGCGCGTACCCGAGACGGGATGCGTATGGCGCAGGTGAGCGCTGAGACTATCAACCCGGCGCACCCTGGCTCGCGTTTCTCTGGTGGGAATCTAGAGACATTAAGCGACAAACCGGGCAACCCGGTGGTACAGGCGTTACAAAAATTTCATGAAAACTACTACTCCGCGAACCTGATGAAGGCGGTGATTTATAGCAATAAACCGCTGCCAGAGCTGGCGCGGATAGCGGCTGACACCTTTGGGCGCGTGCCGAACAGAAATATCGAAAAGCCTGAAATTACCGTACCGGTCGTCACTGACGCGCAAAAGGGCATTATCATCCACTATGTTCCGGCAATGCCGCGTAAAGTATTGCGCGTCGAGTTTCGTATCGATAACAACAGCGCGCAGTTCCGCAGTAAAACCGATGAGCTGGTGACCTACCTGATTGGCAATCGTAGTCCGGGCACATTGTCTGACTGGCTGCAAAAGCAGGGCCTGGTTGAAGGTATTCGCGCAGACTCCGATCCGGTGGTCAACGGAAACAGCGGCGTGTTAGCCATTTCCGCGACGTTAACCGACAAGGGGCTGGCGAATCGCGATGAAGTTGTCGCGGCAATCTTTAGCTACCTCAATTTGTTACGCGAGAAAGGCGTCGATAAACGCTATTTTGACGAGCTGGCACATGTGCTGGATCTCGATTTCCGTTATCCCTCCATCACCCGTGATATGGACTACGTGGAATGGCTAGCTGATACCATGATCCGCGTTCCCGTCGAGCATACGCTGGATGCGGTGAATATTGCTGACCAGTACGATGCGAAAGCTGTTGAGCAACGTCTGGCAATGATGACGCCGCAGAATGCGCGTATCTGGTATATCAGCGCGAAAGAGCCGCATAATAAAACCGCTTATTTTGTCGATGCGCCTTACCAGGTGGATAAAATCAGCGACAAAACTTTTGCCGACTGGCAGCAAAAAGCACAGGGCATTGCGCTGTCGTTACCGGAGGTGAACCCCTACATTCCGGATGATTTCACGCTGATTAAGACGGATAAAAAATACGCTCATCCGGAGCTGATTGTTGATGAGCCGGATTTACGCGTGGTGTATGCCCCAAGCCAGTATTTTGCCAGCGAGCCGAAGGCTGACGTCAGCGTGATCCTGCGTAACCCGAAAGCCATGGACAGCGCCCGCAACCAGGTCTTATTCGCACTTAACGATTACCTGGCGGGGATTGCGCTCGATCAGTTAAGTAACCAGGCATCGGTAGGTGGAATTGGTTTCTCTACCAACGCTAACAATGGGTTGATGCTTAACGCCAACGGCTACACCCAACGTTTGCCGCAGCTTTTTCAGGCGCTGCTGAGCGGCTATTTCAGCTATACCTCAACGGATGAACAACTGGAACAGGCGAAATCCTGGTATGCCCAGATGATGGATTCTGCAGAAAAGGGTAAAGCCTACGATCAGGCTATTATGCCGGTGCAGATGCTTTCTCAGGTGCCTTATTTTTCACGTGATGAGCGCCGTCAGTTGCTGCCTTCCATCACCCTGAAAGAGGTGATGACCTACCGCGACGCCTTAAAAACCGGTGCGCGACCTGAATTCCTGGTCATTGGTAATATGAGCGAAGCTCAGACAACGAGCATGGCGCGGGATATCCAAAAACAGCTTGGTGCGAACGGGTCACAGTGGTGTCGCAACAAAGATGTGGTGGTGGACAAGAAGCAGTCCGTCATCTTTGAAAAAGCAGGCAGCAGCACGGATTCAGCACTGGCGGCGGTATTTGTGCCAACCGGATACGATGAATACACCAGTTCAGCCTACAGCGCCATGTTGGGGCAGATTGTTCAGCCGTGGTTCTACAATCAGTTGCGTACTGAAGAACAGTTAGGTTACGCCGTATTTGCTTTCCCGATGAGCGTTGGCCGTCAGTGGGGAATGGGGTTCCTGCTGCAAAGCAGTGATAAGCAGCCGTCTTACCTCTGGGAGCGTTATAAAGCGTTCTTCCCGACGGCGGAAGCGAAGCTGCGGGCGATGAAACCTGAAGAGTTCGCGCAAATTCAGCAGGCGATTATTGCGCAAATGCTGCAGGCGCCGCAAACGCTGGGGGCAGAAGCCTCACAGTTAAGCAAAGATTTTGATCGCGGCAATATGCGCTTCGATTCACGTGATAAAATAGTGGCTCAGATTAAACTGCTGACGCCGCAAAAACTTGCCGACTTCTTCCATCAGGCGGTGGTTGAGCCGCAAGGCATGGCGATATTGTCACAGGTTTCCGGCAGTCAGAACGGGCAAGCAGAATATGTGCACCCGGAAGGCTGGAAAGTGTGGCAGACCGTCAGCGCGTTGCAGCAAACCTTACCCCTGATGAGTGATAAGAATGAATGATGCCGCTGAGTCCCTTGATCCACTGCGTTTGCCCCTGACGGGCGAGCGTCTGATTGAAGCCTCTGCGGGCACCGGTAAAACCTTTACCATCGCCGCCCTGTATTTACGTTTACTGCTTGGACTGGGCGGCTCTGCCGCCTTTCCTCGTCCTCTGACCGTCGAAGAACTGCTGGTAGTCACCTTCACTGAGGCGGCTACCGAAGAGTTGCGCGGTCGAATTCGTAGCAACATTCATGAACTGCGAATTGCCTGCCTGCGTGAAACCACCGACAACCCGCTATATGCCCGTTTGTTAGATGAAATTGCCGATAAAAAACAGGCTGCTCAGTGGCTGTTATTGGCTGAAAGACAGATGGATGAAGCGGCGGTGTTTACCATCCACGGTTTTTGTCAGCGTATGCTCAGCCTTAACGCCTTTGAGTCTGGCATGCTGTTCGAACAGCAGCTGATAGAGGATGAATCGCTGCTGCGCTATCAGGCCTGCGCGGACTTCTGGCGTCGGCACTGCTACCCGTTGCCCCGCGACATTGCGCAGGTGGTTTTTGAAACGTGGAAAGGGCCGCAGGCGCTGCTGAGAGATATCGATCGCTATCTGCAAGGGGAAGCACCGGTTATCAAGGCTCCTCCGCCCGATGACGAAACGCTGGCCTCCCGGCATGAACACATTCTCGCGCGCATTAACCAGATCAAGCAGCAATGGCGTGATTCTGTTGATGAGCTGGATGGTCTGCTGGAAGCCTCCGGGATCGATCGGCGTAAATTTAATCGCGCTAACCAGGGTAAGTGGATCGAAAAGATCAGCGCATGGGCGCAGGAAGAAACCCAAAGCTATCAGTTGCCTGATGCGTTGGAGAAATTCTCCCAGCGCTTTTTAGAAGAGCGAACCAAAGCGGGCGGCGTAACGCCTCAGCACCCGCTTTTCGTCGCTATTGATGAACTGCTTAGCGAACCGTTAACCCTGCGCGATCTGGTGATCACCCGGGCGCTGGCGGAGATCCGCGCGGCGGTTGCCGAGGAGAAACGCCGCCGCGGCGAGCTGGGTTTTGACGATATGCTCAGCCGTCTGGATGCAGCGTTGCGCAGTGAAAGCGGCGATGCGCTGGCGACGGCTATTCGCACCCGTTTTCCGGTTGCCATGATCGATGAATTCCAGGATACCGATCCGCAGCAGTACCGTATTTTTCGTCGGATCTGGCAGCATCAGCCGGATACCGCACTTCTGCTGATTGGCGATCCAAAACAGGCGATTTACGCGTTTCGCGGCGCGGATATCTTCACCTATATGAAGGCGCGCAGCGAAGTCAGCGCACACTATACGCTTGATACCAACTGGCGTTCGGCCCCTGGCATGGTCAATAGCGTGAATACGCTTTTCAGCCAGATGGACGACGCCTTTATGTTCCGCGAAATCCCCTTCAGCCCGGTAAAATTCGCAGAAAAAAACCAGTCGCTTCAGTTTGTTTTACACGGTGAAACGCAGCCAGCCATGAGTATGTGGCTGATGGAAGGGGAAAGCTGTGGCGTCGGCGACTATCAGAACTACATGGCGCAGGTGTGCGCCATGCAAATTCGCGACTGGCTTAAGGCCGGACATTCTGGCGCTGCGCAACTGGTTAGTGGCAAAGCATCCAGCCCGGTACGCGCGTCGGACATCAGCGTACTGGTACGTAGCCGCCAGGAAGCGGCGCTGGTCCGCGATGCGCTGACGCAACTGGCCATTCCCTCCGTTTACCTCTCTAACCGTGACAGCGTATTTGAAACGCTGGAAGCGCAGGAGTTACTGTGGGTGCTGCAGGCGGTGATGACGCCGGAGCGTGAGAACACGCTGCGTAGCGCGCTGGCGACCTCGATGATGGGGTTGAATGCGCAGGATCTTGAAGCGTTAAATAACGACGAAAATGCCTGGGATGCGGTGGTCGAGGAGTTCGATGGTTATCGTCAGATCTGGCATAAACGCGGCGTGATGCCGATGCTGCGCGCGCTGATGGCTGCCCGCCAGATTGCGGAGAACCTGCTGGCGACGGCGGGGGGCGAACGTCGACTGACCGACATTTTACATATCAGCGAACTGTTGCAGGAAGCGGGCTCGCAGCTGGAAAGCGAGCATGCGCTGGTGCGCTGGTTGTCCCAGCATATTCTTGAACCCGACAGCAATGCGTCCAGTCAGCAGCTCAGGCTCGAAAGCGACAAGCATTTGGTTAAAATCGTCACCATCCATAAATCGAAAGGGCTGGAATATCCGCTGGTCTGGCTGCCATTTATCACCAATTTCCGCGTCCAGGATCAGGCTTTCTACCACGATCGCAGCTCCTTTGAAGCGGTGCTGGATCTCAGCGATGCCGAGGAGAGCGTTGAGCTGGCAGAAGCGGAACGTCTGGCGGAAGACCTGCGTTTGCTGTATGTCGCGCTAACCCGTTCGGTATGGCACTGCAGCCTTGGCGTTGCGCCGTTGGTACGACGTCGGGGCGATAAAAAAGGGGATACCGATGTGCATCAGAGCGCCCTTGGTCGCCTGTTACAAAAAGGTGAGCCGATGGATGCTGCGGGTCTGCGTGGCGCGATTGAAGCGCTTTGCAGCAACGATATTGCCTGCCAGACTCCCGGGCAGCCTGACGGCGAACCCTGGCAGGTTGCGCAGTCTGTTAGCAGTGAACTGAGTGCAAAAATACTGCAGCGTACGCCCGGCGATAGCTGGCGCGTGACCAGTTATTCCGGTCTGCAACAGCGTGGACATGGTATTGCGCAGGATCTGATCCCGCGATTGGATATCGATGCCGCAGGCGTCGGTGAGGTTATTGAAGAATCAGGACTCACACCGCATCAGTTCCCGCGCGGCGCTTCGCCGGGTACGTTCTTGCATAGCCTGTTTGAAAATCTCGATTTTACGCAACCGGTGGATCCGCATTGGGTCGAGGAGCAACTGGCGTTGGGCGGTTATGACGCGCACTGGACGCCGGTTTTGACCGAATGGCTGGACGCCATTTTGCAGGCACCTCTCAACGAGACGGGCGTGAGTTTGAGTCAGCTTTCCGCGCGAGAAAAACAGGTGGAGATGGAGTTTTATCTGCCGATTTCGCAGCCGCTGATGGCCAGCCAACTTGATGCGTTGATTCGCCAGTACGATCCGCTCTCGGCGGGGTGCCCTGCGTTGGACTTTATGCAGGTGCGCGGCATGCTAAAAGGCTTTATTGACCTGGTATTCCGCCATCAGGGGCGCTATTACCTGCTCGATTACAAATCGAACTGGCTGGGTGAAGACAGCTCCGCCTATACGCAGCAGGCGATGGCCTCTGCCATGCAGGCGCATCGCTACGACCTGCAATATCAACTTTATACCCTGGCGCTGCATCGCTACTTGCGCCATCGCATTGCTGATTACGATTATGAACGCCATTTTGGCGGCGTTATCTATCTCTTCCTGCGTGGCGTTGACCGTGAAAATCCGCAGCAGGGAATTTATGCGACCCGACCTGACGGAGAGTTGATCGCTTTGATGGACGAGTTGTTTGCCGGTGTGCCGCTGGAGGAGATGTCATGACAATCCAGAAACGATTACTGGAAGCCGTTGAGCAAAAGCAGCTCCGCCCTCTGGATGCCCAGTTCGCGCTGGCGGTTGCCGGAAATGATAACCCTGCCGTTGCGCTGGCAGCGGCGTTGCTCAGCCGTGAAGCAGGAGAAGGGCACGTCTGCTTACCGCTTTCGCGTCTATCCCGAAGTGAGGACACCCATCCTCTGTTAAGCGCCTGGCTCGCTGAAGCGGGAGAGCCCGAAGACTGGGCGGAATGCCTGCTGGCCTCCGGGGCGGTAAGCCGTGGCGAGCAGCCCACACCGCTGGTGCTGTACGGTGATCGTTTGTATCTGAACCGGATGTGGCATAACGAACGCGCGGTGGCGCGCTTTTTCGGTGAAGTTAACTACGCCATTGAGGTGGATGAGCAACGGCTGACCCACACGCTGGCAGCGCTGTTTCCGCCCGTTGAAGGCGTTAACTGGCAAAAAGTGGCCGCTGCTGTCGCGCTGACCCGTCGTATATCGGTGATCTCCGGCGGACCGGGGACCGGAAAAACAACAACGGTGGCGAGGCTTCTGGCGGCGTTGATTCAGATGGCGGACGGTGAACGCTGTCGTATTCGTCTGGCGGCGCCCACGGGAAAAGCAGCAGCACGTCTGACCGCCTCGCTGGGCGCGGCGTTGCGTGAACTGCCGCTGACCGATGAGCAAAAGAAGCGCATTCCCGATGATGCCAGTACGCTGCATCGATTATTAGGCGCTCAGCCTGGTAGCCAACGCTTGCGGCATCATGCAGGAAACCCGCTGCATCTTGACGTGCTGGTAGTGGATGAAGCCTCGATGATCGATTTGCCGATGATGTCGCGCCTTATCGATGCGCTACCGCCACACGGGCGGGTGATTTTTCTGGGCGATCGCGACCAGCTCGCTTCTGTTGAAGCGGGGGCGGTACTGGGGGATATCTGTGCTTTCGTCGGTGATGGTTTTACCCCGGAGCGTGCCCGCCAGCTTAGTCGCCTTACTGAAACCACTATTCCGGCTGGTTCGGGAACTCAGGCGGCTGCTCTGCGCGACAGTTTGTGCCTGCTGCAAAAGAGCTACCGTTTCGGTAGCGATTCCGGAATCGGTCAGTTGGCTGCGGCGATTAATCGTGGTGACAAAGCCGCGATAAAAACGGTCTTCCAGCAGGGATTTGGTGACATCGAAAAACGCGCTCTGCACAGCAGCGAAGATTACGCTGCGATGCTGGAGGAAGCGCTGGCGGGTTATGGTCACTATCTGGATTTACTGCACGAGCGTGCCGAGCCGGATGCTGTCATTCAGGCCTTCAATGAGTATCAGCTATTGTGTGCCCTGCGGGAAGGTCCGTTTGGCGTGGGTGGTTTGAATGAACGCATTGAGCAGGTGATGGTGCAAAAACGCAAAATTCACCGTTCGACGCATAGCCGCTGGTATGAGGGAAGGCCTGTGATGATCGCGCGCAATGACAGTTCGCTGGGATTATTTAACGGTGATATTGGCATTGCCCTGGATCGTGGGCAGGGTCTGAGGGTGTGGTTTGCGCTGCCGGACGGTTCTATCAAATCGGTCCAGCCCAGCCGCTTGCCTGAACATGAAACCACTTGGGCAATGACGGTGCATAAATCGCAGGGATCTGAGTTTGACCACGCGGCGCTGATTTTACCCAACCAGCATTCACCTGTGGTGACTCGCGAACTGGTCTATACCGCCGTTACCCGCGCGCGCCGTCGTTTGTCGCTGTATGCCGATGAACGGATATTGAGTGGCGCCATTGCCACCCGAACCGAGCGCCGCAGCGGATTGTCGGCGTTGTTTAATGATGGCATGATGTAGGCCGGATAAGCGTCAGCGCCATCCGGCTGTGTGCCTGATGGCGACGCTATCGCGTCTGATCAGGCCTACGATCTGCATACCAAAGATGTGCCAGCGAACTGTATGCCGCATCCGGCAACCACTCCTATGCCAAATCCGCCATCAGCACTTTTGACCGCCGCTGATAGTTGTACATCTCTTTTTTGCTTTCCGGCAGCAGGTCGATATCTACCGGCGTGAAGCCTCGCTCCTGAAACCAGTGAATGCTGCGCGTGGTCAGCACGAACAGCTTGCTCAGCCCCATCTGCCGGGCCTGTGCGGCGATCCGTTCCAGCAACACTTCCCCGCGCGACGAGCTACGGTAGTCCGGATGTACCGCTACGCACGCCATTTCGCCAATTCTTTCTTCCGGGAAAGGGTACAGAGCGGCACAGGCGATAGTCAGGTTATCACGCTGAATAATCGTGAATTTGTCGATCTCCATTTCCAACTGCTCGCGCGAGCGGCGGACCAGAATACCTTGCTGTTCCAGCGGGCGGATAAGCTCCAGAATCCCGCCGATATCGTTAATGGTAGCGCGACGGATCTGCTCGGCGCTTTCCATCACGATCTGCGTACCGATGCCGTCACGGGAGAACAGTTCTTGCAGCAATGCACCATCTTCCTGATAGCTGATCAGATGGCAGCGGCGTACACCACTGCGACAGGCTTTCACTGCTCCGCGCAGGAAGCGCACCGTACCGGAGCTGTAATCGCCTTTCTCTTCCTGCAACTCAACGCGAGCCTGAGCTTCGTTAGGAAACAACTCGGAAATAATATCGCCATCATCGTTGGTGACACCCTGAGACGAGCAAAAACCGATCATTTTCTCTGCCTTCAGTTTGATAGCCAGCTGCGTGGCGACCTCTTCTGACGTCAGATTAAAGCTCTCACCAGTGACGGAAACGGCGACTGGGCCCATCAGCACAATCGCACCGCTATCTAACTGGCGGTGAATAGCATCTTCATCGATGCGACGAATACGCCCGCTATGGCAGTAATCTACGCCGTCATCAACGCCCAGCGGCTGGGAGATAATAAAATTACCGCTGACCACATTGATGTGTGCACCCTGCAATGGCGTATTATTCAGGCTCATCGACAGGCGGGCGGTAATATCAAGCTGAAGTAGCCCCGCAGCCTGTTTGACCAGCTCCAGCGTTTTCGCATCGGTGACGCGCGTATTTTTGTGGTACACCGGCTCATGATGATGCGCCGCAAGATTGGCATCAATCTGCGGTCGTGCGCCATAGACTACGACCAGGCGGATGCCGAGGCTATGAAGAAGACCAATGTCATTGACGATACTGGAAAAGTTTTCATGCTCGATGGCTTCACCGCCCAGCATAATGACAAACGTTTTTCCCCGATGGGTATTGATATAGGGAACAGAATGGCGGAATCCCTGTACCAGTTCGGTTCTACGCTCCTTCACCACGGCACACCCTCATTGCATGATTATTCGTAATTTGTGTATTTTTATTCTGTTTTGGTTCTGTGCGCAAGCGTAATTTTTACCCATGCTGAAGATTTTTATCAGTAATACCGTGAATATAAAAAGAATGTTTACCCTTTTATAGATGACAGATTATGCGTCATTCGCTAAAGTTTCCGGTCAATTCGGACGTTTTACGTATTACCTCTAAAAAGATTTCTTTTGCTCGGGAGAAGCATGTCGGGATCCAATTCAGCAATCAGTCGCCGCCGTTTATTGAAAGGTGCGGGTGCTATGTGGCTTTTGAGCGTCAGCCAGGTGGGTCTGGCAGCCGTGAGTCAGGTCGTTGCCGTACGTATCTGGCCTGCGTCCAGCTACACTCGCGTCACGGTAGAATCTAACCGTCTGCTGAAATACAAACAGTTTGCCCTGAGTAATCCTGAGCGTGTGGTTGTGGATATTGAAGACGTTAATTTGAACTCGGTGCTCAAGGGCATTGGGACGCAGATTCGTCCTGACGATCCGTATATTAAGTCGGCGCGCGTTGGCCAGTTTGATCCAAAGACCGTGCGGATGGTGTTCGAGCTGAAACAGAATGTGAAGCCGCAACTTTTTGCGCTGGCTCCGGTGGCAGGCTTTAAAGAACGTCTGGTGATGGATCTCTATCCCGCGAATGCCCAGGACGTTCAGGACCCGCTGCTGGCATTGCTGGAAGATTACAACAAGGGCGATCTGGATAAACAGGTGCCACCTGCACAAAGTGGCCCGCAGCCGGGTAAAGCGGGGCGCGATCGTCCCATTGTCATTATGTTGGATCCGGGCCACGGCGGAGAAGACTCCGGTGCGGTGGGGAAATACAAGACGCGTGAAAAGGATGTGGTGCTGCAGATTGCCCGCCGCCTGCGAGCCCTCATAGAGAAAGAGGGCAACATGAAGGTCTTTATGACACGAAATGAAGATATCTTCATTCCGCTTAAAGTCCGCGTGGCGAAAGCGCAGAAGCAGCGTGCAGACCTGTTTGTTTCTATTCACGCTGATGCCTTTACCAGTCGACAACCCAGCGGTTCTTCGGTGTTTGCGCTCTCGACCAAAGGCGCGACCAGTACCGCAGCGAAATATCTGGCGCAGACCCAGAACGCCTCGGATCTCATCGGTGGCGTCAGTAAGAGCGGTGACCGTTACGTCGACCACACCATGTTTGACATGGTGCAGTCGCTGACCATCGCCGACAGCCTGAAGTTTGGTAAAGCGGTATTGAATAAGCTTGGTAAAATCAATAACCTGCATAAGAATCAGGTTGAACAGGCCGGGTTTGCGGTACTAAAAGCGCCGGATATCCCGTCCATTCTGGTCGAAACGGCATTTATCAGTAACGTTGAGGAAGAGCGCAAACTCAAAACGGCGACCTTCCAGCAGGAAGTTGCAGAGTCGATTCTGGCAGGGATTAAAGCCTATTTTGCCGATGGGGCGACGCTGGCGAGAAGGGGATAACAAAAAAGCGCTGAAAAGCGCTTTTTTTACGGACCGCAGATACAAAAAAACACCCGTCAGGGTGTTCGTAATGTTGGTTGCGGGGGCCGGATTTGAACCGACGACCTTCGGGTTATGAGCCCGACGAGCTACCAGGCTGCTCCACCCCGCGTC
>NZ_JAOWES010000084.1:84254-115675 GCF_030334095.1 Citrobacter sp. Cf118
GACGACCTTCGGGTTATGAGCCCGACGAGCTACCAGGCTGCTCCACCCCGCGTCCGTGGATGCGCACTATACTCTGCTCGCATTTTCATGCAACCCTTTTTTCACCTTGATCACGTTTTTAGGGTGAAAATGAACAAAAACAACGCATTCTGGATTATTTTTTGCTCAAAATTTGCGTTCGGGTATGTATACGCATTTCATTAGGTTCGGGGGTTTGTTATCTTCGTCTCGCATTCAGGCAACATAAGACGAGAACAATGAAAGGACGTTGGGCAAAATATCTTCTGGCGGGAGCTGTAGTCGCGATGCTCGCCGCGTGTTCCTCAAAACCCACCGATCGTGGGCAGCAGTATAAAGACGGGAAATTTACCCAGCCTTTCTCACTGGTGAACCAGCCTGATGCGGTTGGCGCACCAATCAATGCCGGTGATTTCGCCGAGCAGGTTAATCAAATTCGTAGCGCTTCGCCACGTTTGTACGGTAACCAGAGCAACGTCTACAACGCTATCCAGCAATGGTTACGCGCGGGCGGTGATACGCGCAGTATGCGTCAGTTTGGTATTGATGCATGGCAAATGGAAGGGGCTGATAACTACGGTAACGTCCAGTTTACCGGTTACTACACGCCGGTTATCCAGGCGCGGCATACGCGCCAGGGCGAGTTTCAGTATCCTATCTATCGTATGCCGCCAAAACGTGGGCGCTTACCATCCCGTGCCGAGATCTACGCGGGCGCGCTAAGCGACAATTATATTCTGGCATACAGCAACTCCCTGATGGATAACTTCATTATGGATGTTCAGGGCAGTGGTTACATCGATTTTGGCGATGGCAGCCCGCTCAACTTCTTTAGCTATTCCGGGAAAAACGGCCACGCCTATCGCAGTATCGGTAAAGTGCTTATCGACCGTGGCGAAGTGAAAAAAGAAGATATGTCGATGCAGGCTATTCGTCATTGGGGTGAAACGCACAGCGAAGCCGAAGTGCGTGAGCTGCTGGAGCAGAACCCATCGTTTGTCTTCTTTAAACCACAATCTTTTGCTCCGGTGAAAGGGGCCAGCGCGGTACCGTTGATTGGCCGCGCATCCGTGGCTTCTGACCGCAGTATCATTCCTGCGGGCACAACGTTACTGGCGGAAGTCCCGTTACTGGACAATAACGGCAAGTTTACCGGCCAGTACGAACTGCGTCTGATGGTGGCGTTGGATGTGGGCGGGGCGATAAAAGGGCAGCACTTCGACATCTATCAGGGTATTGGCGCAGACGCCGGACACCGTGCCGGGTGGTATAATCATTACGGTCGCGTATGGGTACTAAAAACAGCGCCGGGTGCGGGTAACGTGTTCAGCGGTTAATTGCCGGATGGCGCTTCGCTTATCAAGCCTGAATTATTGAGTAGGCCTGATAAGGCGTAGCCACCATCAGGCAGTGATGCAGTCATCAAGGGCGGTATTTGTCCGCCCTTTTTGTTTTCTATATCTGAGGTTCTATGTCTGTGGTTATAAGTGATGCCTGGCGTCAGCGTTTTGGCGGTACGGCGCGTCTGTATGGCGAAAATGCGCTGCAACTGTTTGCTCAATCGCACGTTTGCGTGGTTGGGATTGGCGGAGTGGGGTCATGGGCGGCGGAAGCGCTGGCGCGAACCGGCATTGGCGCCATCACGCTCATCGATATGGATGATGTGTGTGTCACCAATACTAACCGCCAGATCCATGCTTTACGCGATAACGTCGGCCTGGCAAAAGCTGAAGTGATGGCTGAACGTATCCGCCAGATTAACCCGGAGTGCCGGGTGAACGTGGTCGATGATTTTGTCACGCCGGATAACGTTGCTGAATATATGAGTGCGGGATTTTCGTATGTCATTGATGCGATTGATAGCGTGCGCCCAAAAGCGGCACTGATCGCGTACTGTCGGCGTAACAAAATTCCGCTGGTGACCACCGGTGGTGCGGGCGGACAGATCGATCCTACGCAGATTCAGGTCGTTGATTTGGCAAAAACCATCCAGGATCCGTTGGCGGCTAAGCTACGTGAGCGGCTGAAAAGCGATTTTAGCGTGGTGAAAAACAGCAAAGGCAAGCTGGGCGTGGACTGTGTGTTCTCGACCGAAGCGCTGGTGTACCCGCAGGCAGATGGCTCGGTATGTGCGATGAAAGCGACGGCGGAAGGGCCGAAACGTATGGATTGCGCATCCGGGTTTGGCGCGGCCACGATGGTGACCGCCACCTTTGGTTTTGTTGCCGTCTCCCATGCGCTGAAGAAGATGATGGCCAAAGCGGCGCGCCAGCCCTGATTGTGTCGGATAGCGCTATGCTTATCCGACCTACGGTTTGTGCGGTGTTGTAAGCCGGATAAGACGTATCAGCGCCGTCATCCGGCTTTCTGAGCAACCTCAAGAATCGCCTCGTTAAGAGCATGTAGCCCCTGGCTACGCGAGGCGCTGAGCTGCGCGCGTAAACCCAGCTCGTCAAATAATGCCATTGGTGAATGCGCCAGTAACTCGGCGGCCGTTTTACCTTCGACCGCGGTGAGTAATACCGCCAACAGCCCGCGTACTATTCGACCTTCGCTGTCACCAAAGAAATGCAGAGTGCCATTCTCATGAAGAGTATGCCCCAGCCAGACGCGGTTTTCACAGCCCGCGATTTCTTTGGCCTGTGCTTTTAGCGCATCCGGAAGTGCCGGCAACTGCTTACCCAGCAGTATCAGCTGACGATATTTATCTTCCCACTGAGTGAGCGGGATAAAGGTATTGCGTAACGTCTCTTCGGTTACGGTTGTGCCAAACGGGTGTCCGGCGAACAGAGGGCTTGTCATTAATCCACCAATATTTCCAGCGCGCGGTCGACGGCTGCGACCAACGCATCCACATCGCTTTGTGTATTATAAGGGGCAAATGAGGCGCGTAGTGTCCCGGATACGCCCAGTTCTGCCAGCAGCGGTTGCGCGCAGTGTTGCCCCGCGCGCAGCGCAATGCCATATTCGGCCAATAGCGTAACCATATCGCTGTGATGAACACCCGTGAAATCAAAGGCTAACAGACTGGAATCCTGGCAGCGGAAGGACCGAAAGCCGGGGCGTTTCGCCAGCGCATCTTCTGCCAGCGTCGCCAGACCCCGGCTCCAGTTTTCGGCCTGTGCAACGTCGACGTCCGCCAGCCATTCGAGCGCTGCGCTTAGCCCGATAACGCCAGCAACGTTAGGCGTACCGGCCTCCAGCTTCCATGGGGCTGCCTGGGTGGTGAAACCGTCGAAGCTGACTTCGCTAATCATCTTTCCGCCGCCGAGCCACGGTGACATAGCTTCCAGTAATTCAGGCTTACCGTACAGCACGCCAATGCCGGTTGGGCCATACAGCTTGTGGCCCGAGAACGCATAGAAATCAATATCTAACTGTTGTACGTCGGCAGGAAAATGGACAATCCCCTGGGCACCATCAACCATCACCACCATGCCAGCCGCATGGGCGAGCGTGATGGCGCGGGCCAGATCCGGGCAGCCACCGGTGACGTTCGACATTTGCCCGAGTGCCAGAATGCGGCTGCGCGGGGTAATGAGTTGCGTGAGGCGCTCAACGTCTGGCAATAAATCGGGGGTGAGTGGGAGTTTGACGACCTTAGCCCCCGTTTGCTCCGCGACCATCAGCCAGGGCACGAGGTTGGCGTGATGTTCCGCTGCGCTAACGATAATCTCATCACCCGGCTGAAGGCGTGGACGCGCATAGCTTTGAGCAACCATGTTGATCGCTTCCGTTGTGCCGCGGGTCCAGACGATGGTTTTGTCATCCGGCGCATTAATCAGGCTTGCGACTTTTTCCCGCGCGGCTTCATAGCGTGCGGTCAGGCGCTGGGCTTCAGCAAACTGGCTGCGATGGACGTTTCCGGCGCTCAGGCTATAAAACTGGTGGGTAGCCTCAATCACCGCCTGTGGCTTCAGCGCCGTAGCAGCGCTGTCGAGATAGACGCCAGCATCGTTGAGTGCGGGAAATTGTGCGCGAAACTGCGCGGGGTTAAAAGCGTTCATGGTATTCCTCAGTTCAGTAAACCGATCGTGGCGCAAAAAGGGCATTGATACAAGGGTTGCGCTAACCATCGGAATACTCTGGATATCCTGGCAAAGCCCGCTCAGTGTCTTATGCTAAATAGCGTTAGGTGAACAATTTTGCCTGTTACGGAGTGTGTTTTTAATAGCATAAATCGCTTTAAGGAGAAGAAGATGAAAAAGACTGCCGCCATAATTTCTGCCTGTATGCTGACTTTTGCCCTGAGCGCCTGTTCCGGTTCGAATTACGTGATGCACACCAACGATGGTCGATCAATCGTAGCTGACGGTAAGCCACAGACCGATAGTGAAACGGGGATGATTTCGTATAAAGACGCTAACGGCAACAAACAGCAGATTAACCGCACTGACGTGAAAGAGATGGTAGAATTGGATAACTAACCGGTCATCCATCGACAAAGAGTCGGACAAAAAAAAGCACCGCAATTTGGCGGTGCTACATTAATCACTATGGACAGACAGGGTAAATGTACAGGAAGTGAAAAAGGGTAGCTTTGCTACCATGGTCTGAATCGCAGACCAATTGCAAACACAACAACACAACATCACAACCGTAAGCCAAAAGCCCACCAGAACACGCATTCCGATAAAACTTTTCGTTCCGGCTTCAGGAAGTGCCGCCACTATAGGTATTTGCTGGTAGAACCTCAACGGACAATTTATAATGGCTCAGATAAAAAAAACTAATAGGTTACAGCCTGTTAGCTAATTGTTAAATTCATTTAACATCAAAGCCTAAAAGTCATGTCAAAACGATTACCACCCTTAAATGCGTTGCGTGTTTTTGATGCTGCAGCGCGTCATTTGAGCTTTACTCGCGCAGCAGAAGAGCTTTTTGTGACGCAGGCCGCAGTAAGTCATCAAATCAAGTCTCTTGAGGATTTCCTGGGGCTGAAGCTGTTTCGTCGACGCAATCGATCTTTGCTGTTAACGGAAGAAGGCCAAAGCTACTTCCTCGACATCAAAGAGATTTTTTCGCAATTAACCGACGCGACGCGTAAACTTCAGGCACGTAGTGCAAAAGGTGCACTTACCGTCAGTTTATTGCCCAGTTTTGCGATCCAATGGCTGGTGCCCAGACTCTCTAGCTTTAACTCAGCTTATCCGGGAATCGATGTCAGGATCCAGGCGGTGGACCGTCAGGAAGACAAACTGGCGGACGATGTAGATGTGGCGATTTTCTACGGACGCGGCAACTGGCCGGGTCTGCGCGTTGAAAAATTGTACGCAGAATATTTATTGCCGGTCTGCTCGCCGCTATTACTCACCGGTGATAAACCGTTGAAGACGCCCGACGATCTGGCTAAACACACATTATTGCACGATGCGTCGCGCCGTGACTGGCAAGCCTATACGCGCCAGCTTGGCCTGAATCATATCAACGTACAGCAGGGACCTATCTTCAGCCATAGCGCCATGGTGCTACAGGCTGCTATCCACGGACAGGGGATTGCGCTGGCGAATAACGTCATGGCGCAGTCCGAAATAGAAGCCGGACGTCTGGTCTGTCCGTTTAACGATGTTCTGGTCAGCAAAAACGCATTTTATCTGGTTTGTCATGACAGTCAGGCAGAACTGGGTAAAATAGCCGCCTTCCGTCAGTGGATTTTGGCTAAAGCGGCCACGGAACAAGAAAAATTCCGCTTTCGTTATGAACAATAATTTACGTAGGGTATTCACATGACCAGCCGTTTTATGCTGATTTTTGCCGCCGTAAGTGGCTTTATCTTTGTGGCGTTGGGTGCCTTTGGGGCACATGTTCTGAGTAAAACCCTCGGTGTCGTTGAGATGGGGTGGATCCAGACTGGCCTTGAGTATCAAGCGTTCCATACGTTGGCTATCTTTGGCCTGGCCGTCGCCATGCAGCGACGCATTAGCATTTGGTTTTACTGGAGTAGCGTGTTTCTGGCATTAGGAACGGTGCTGTTTAGCGGTAGCCTGTATTGCCTTGCACTCTCTCATTTACGCCTGTGGGCGTTTGTTACCCCCGTCGGCGGTTTCAGCTTCCTTGTGGGCTGGGCGCTGATGTTAGTGGGTGCTATTAGATTGAAACGTAAGGGCGTTAGCCATGAATAAGGTTGTGTTGTTGTGTCGCCCGGGTTTTGAAAAAGAGTGCGCCGCAGAAATTACGGATAAAGCAGGGCGCCGGGAAATCTTCGGTTTTGCCCGCGTGAAAGACAATGCGGGTTACGTCATCTTCGAATGCTATCAGCAGGATGATGCCGAAAAGCTAGTGAAAGAGCTGCCGTTTAGCTCACTGATTTTTGCCCGTCAAATGTTTGTGGTGGGCGAACTGCTGCAATATTTACCGCCGGAAGACCGCATTACGCCGATCGTTGGCATGCTGCAGGGCGTGGTGGAAAAGGGTGGCGATCTGCGTGTCGAAGTCGCCGACACCAATGAAAGCAAAGAGCTGGTTAAGTTCTGCCGTAAATTTACCGTACCGCTGCGCGCGGCGCTGCGTGAAGCGGGCGTACTGGCAAAATATGAAACGCCGAAACGTCCGGTGGTTCATGTTTTCTTTATCGCCCCTGGCTGTTGTTATACCGGTTATTCCTGGCCTGACAATAACTCACCGTTCTACATGGGTATTCCGCGACTGAAATTCCCGGCCGATGCGCCGAGCCGCTCAACGCTGAAACTGGAAGAAGCGCTGCACGTGTTTATCCCTGCCGATGAATGGGATGAGCGTCTGGCGAACGGAATGTATGCGGTGGATTTAGGGGCCTGCCCGGGCGGATGGACCTATCAGCTGGTTAAACGCAACATGTGGGTTTACTCCGTGGATAACGGTCCAATGGCACAAAGCCTGATGGATACCGGACAGGTCACCTGGCTGCGTGAAGACGGATTTAAATACCGTCCGAATCGCAACAATATTTCGTGGATGGTCTGCGATATGGTGGAGAAGCCGGCGAAGGTCGCCGCGCTGATGGCACAATGGCTGGTCAACGGCTGGTGTCGTGAGACAATATTCAACCTCAAGCTGCCAATGAAAAAACGCTACGAAGAGGTATCACAGAACCTGGCTTACATTCAGGCCCAGCTTGATGAACATGGCGTAAATGCCCAAATTCAGGCGCGTCAGCTGTATCATGACCGTGAAGAAGTAACCGTTCACGTACGTCGTCTGTGGGCGGCCGTCGGCGGTCGTCGCGACGAGCGATAAGGCTACAATCCAGGTCGGATGGCGGCGAAATCGCCCTATTCGGCCTGGATTGATTCAATCAGCTGTGTATCTGAAACAATATGCGTCACATCATCCAGATGCCCAATTCTGGCCTCTCCCGAACGATTAAATTTACTTTTATCGATCAACAATAAAGATTGCGATGCGCGCTTAAGCAGAATGGATTTGAAGTCTGCGTTAGTTGCATTTGAGTCCCAGAGCGCGCCGTCGCTATTGATCCCTTCGCAGGAAAAAATAAACAGGTCAATATCGAGGGATTTAAGCTGCGAGATAAGCGAGGGATTAACGTAGCAACCGTATTTGCGCTCAAGGCGACCGCCGGAGCTGATAAGCTGAATGTGTTCACGTTTAGCCAATTCCTGGCAGATGGGCTGGCTGTTGGTAAAAACGTGAATGTTGATGTCCGGTAGCTGTCGCGCCAGGTACCAGCAGGTTGAGCTGGCGTCTAAAGCTATCACCATACCTTCTTCGATCCATGCCAGCGCTTCGCGGGCAATATTTGCTTTGTGGGCATAGTGGCTTTTTAGTCGAATATGAAACGGGTCGCCACTGTCCTGATTTTCCCGATGAATAGCCTTGGCCCGCCCGTGATTGCGTAGCACCTTGCCCTGGGTTTGTAATTCACTGAGATCGCGGCGGATGGTCTCTTTGCTAACGTTTAGCTGCAAAGACAGGGCTTCAGTTGTCAGGCTTTTGTGGTGGGTAAGCAGATCTACGATTGCCTGCTGGCGCGCCGCTTTCATGTTCAGATCCTCATCTGATGATAAATGCCCGTACCAGACGGGCATTCTGACCAGAGATTACGGCGTTACCCCTTTTTTTAAAAGAATATTCCCGTACTTTGCCCGCTCTCCTGTGATAACGATCGCAAACGCCTTTTGCGCTCGTTCGTAAAAGGCATAACGGTCAATACGCGTGATGTCTGGACAGGGGGCCTGCAATGAAAGCGCCTGTCGATAGCGAGCCTCGACGTCAGGATCGAGAGCGTCGCCTTCTACTGCGGCCATCATCACCAGCGGTGGGGCGTAGCTGTCCAGTTCAAAAAGCGGAATAATCGCCTGCAGCAGGTCACTGACCAGCAGACCGTCGGCGCGAATCACCTGCGGTCCCATGCTATGAGCCGGAAAATGAGCATCGGAAAAGATAATCTCATCGCCGTGACCCATTTCAGCCAGCACCTTCAGCAGGTCGGGGGAAATTAAGGGGGATATTGTTTTGAGCATGTTACTCGACTCCTGTCAGTTCGGATTCGGTTTGCGGATAGAAGTAACGGTACTGGTAGCGCACCTGTGCACGGGCCTGTTCCGGTGAGGTAAATTCTCTAATGCCTGACCAGGCAAACATCGCGGCGCCTGCGACGGTGGTTTCGGCGTCATCCAGCACTTTGACAGGGATCCCGAGAACATTAGCTTTAATCTGGTTCCACAATGCGTTACGGCTTCCCCCGCCAACCAATAACAATTCAGTGGCCTGGAAATGACCGATTTTTTCCAGCGTGTGTAAATTCCGCTGCAACTGTTCTGTCAGTCCTTCCAGTGCGGCGCGATAAAAATGCCCGCGGGTGGTATTGAGCGTAACCCCTTGCCAGCCCGCATTCTGAGAGGTCAGCAGGTCGCAGTGCATCTTGACGCCTTCTGCGCCAGCAGGAATGGACCGGGCTTCGTCAATCAGCGTTTGCCAGGGCGATTCGGCAGTCCAAAACAGCTTACGCACCCATTCAAGCACGCCGGAAGCCAGCCACTGCATGCCGGGATTATACAGCCCGGCATGACTGTCTAATTCACAAGTGGAACCCGCATAATGGCTGAGCAGAGAGGTGTCCACCTGTGCGCTGCGTACCATCAGAATTTCCCATGTACCGGAAGAGAGCACCGGTTCGTCTGGCTGAGCTCCCGCGCCAAAGAGCGCAAACTGCGTGTCGTGCCCGGCAGATATCACAGGAATACCCACTGGTAGCCCGAGCAGGCTGGCGGCCTCGTGTTGCAGTACCCCAATCTGTTCGCCCGCTTCCACCAGACGTGGAAACAGTCGGCGCGGTATGCCGGTCGCCTGCAAAATGTCATCACTGAAATCGCGCTGCTGGATGTTCAGCATCTGGCTGGTGCCCGCCATGGTGATATCTGTGGTGAACTCGCCGGTTAAACGGTGGTTGATAAGCGATGAGATAAACAGCCAGGCATGCGCCTGTTCCAGTAATTGTGGATGGTTTTCTTTTAGCCACACCAGTTTATACAGCGTGTTAAAGCTAAACGCGCCGACGCCGGAGATTTCCTGCAACTGCTGCGGTGACATGTAGCGATGGATATTTTCCATTACTGCTGCGGTTCGCGGGCACTTCCAACTGATTACCGGATATAACTGCCTGCCGTGTTGATCAACCAGCGCACCGTCTACGCCGAAGGTGGTGACGGCGATCCCGCAGATACGGCAATTGGCCAGTTGCGTGGAGAGCCGCTGACAGCAGTCGGCGAAGCGTTGCAAAATGGCTTCCAGCGACCACTGATGCCAGATACCGTTCTCCGCGGCAATATCACTGGCGTTGGGCGTAGAGGCGCGGGCGATAATTTTTCCCTGACGGTCAACGGCTATGGCCCGCACGTTGGTCGCGCCACAGTCGAGGACCAGGATAACCTCTTGTTTCATAATTGCTCCTGGGAGATTACCTATTGCCGGATGGCGGCTTCGCCTTATCCAGCCTACAAAACCGTGCGCTTCGTAGGCCTGGTAAGACGCGTAAGCGCCACCATCAGGCAATTGCTCGATGTTTAACGCTTATACAGCGGACCGTAGTTCTGGCAGGCTCGATAATCCTGGCCTTCCGTATCCATTCCGTGGGCAGCCCAGGCTGAAGGACGGTAAATTTTCTCGTCTTCCACGTTGTGCATGCAAACCGGGATACGCAGCATGGCGGCCAGAGTGATAAAGTCTGCGCCCACGTGACCAATCGTCAGCACTCCGTGGTTTGCACCCCAGTTAGCCATAACCGAATAGACATCGCTGAACGGGCCTTTACCGGTTAAGCGCGGGGCAAACCAGGTGGTCGGCCAGGTAGAGTTGGTGCGCGCATCGAGCTGGTCATGCATATCTTCCGGTAATTCCACGCTCCAGCCTTCTGCGATTTGCAGTACCGGCCCCAGGCCCTTGATGATGTTGATGCGAGTCATGGTGAACGGCACGCCGCCCTCGGTCAGGAAGCGAGAGGAGTAGCCGCCGCCGCGGAAGTATTCGTGAATAGCCGGACACCATTCGGTTGCCGCCAGGCAATCATCGACCTCTTTTTGCGAGATTTCCCAGTGCGGTTTCATGGTCGGTTTCCCTGCGTCGTCGCGCTGTTTGCAGGAGCCGTCCAGCGCTGCCGAGCCGGAGTTAATCAGGTGAATAATGCCGTGCTCAGCAAGGCCGGTCAGCGGTTTACCCGTGACACGCTCCACCGCCTCTGGCGACCAGTAGGTGCGCACATCGGCAAAGACCTGCGCCGTGCCGGTAAGTTGATGACCAAACAGCATCGCCACGCCGTTCAGGCTGTCGTTTTCGGTGGCGACAACGAACGGTTCGCGTATGCCATTCCAGTCAAAGGAGCTGTTGAGCAGCGCTTCGGCGGTATCACCATTCGGATATTGATCGGTCCAGTGACGCTGGCCCTGGAAGCCTGCGGCAATCGCGTTGTATCCCAGCGACTCTTCAACCCGACCTTTGTCGGCCAGCTTCTGGTTACCCTGCATCATGTCGCGAATGCACATGGCCATTAGCAGACTCTCTTTCAGCACCGCACGGCTTTGCTCTGCGTTGCGCTTATATTGCTGCGCGTTCTGATCCTCGCCGTAGCGGAAGTTTTTGTCCGCCCACGCCAGCGCCATTTCCAGCTCAGCTTCGTCATAGATTTTTTGGTCGATGCGACGACGCAGTTCGGTCATATCAACGGGTTGAACTTTCATTCCCAGCCAGGATTCAAAGAAGTTATGATCGACAATAGAGCCGGCAATACCCATTGAAACGCCGCCTACGGACAGGTAGGTTTTGCCTTTCATACCGGCGACGGCTAAGCCCGCGCGGGCAAAGCGCAGCAATTTTTCTTCCACATCGGCAGGGATCGTGGTGTCGCCGGCGTCCTGTACGTCATGGCCGTAAATAGAGAAGGCAGGAAGTCCTTTTTGATTATGCGCAGCCAGCGCGGCAGCCAGATAAACGGCCCCCGGACGTTCTGTACCGTTGAAACCCCAGATAGCTTTCGGCCGCATTGGATCCATGTCGATGGTTTCGCTACCGTAGCACCAGCATGGGGTCACGGTGATGGTCACGCCCACATTCAGGCTGCTGAATTTTTCTTCGCAGGCGGCAGATTCCGCCATCCCGGCGATACAGGTGTCGGCAATGACACATTCAATTTGCGCGCCGCAGGCGTGACGAAGTTTCTCAGCGATCAGCGCAGCGGTGGCTTTGGCCATATTCATGGTTTGCTCTTCGAGCGATTCACGAACACCCATACGGCGCCCATCTATCACCGGACGAATGCCAATCTTCGGTAAGCTATTTTTTTTCATTCGAGGTTCCTCATCTCACTTTATGCCGTGCTGCAAAAGCGGATGTTGAACACCACCGTCGCAGTTGGCTGAATAACTCATTTTTGCTAACTCGAGTTAGCTTAGGTATTAGAGAGTTTTTTGCACAACTTTTTTGTTGTGGAACTGTGAGAGGCTTCACGAGAAGTGGTTAAAATTCGATCTGCGTCAAATAAACCAGAACGCATATTTTTATATAAATTCTTTTAAATTAAGTATTTGCAATAAATTGTTTGTTCAGCGTCACAGATTTAAACCAAATGATTTGGCTAATTTGAGTAGCTAAAATAGCTTTAAAAGGCACTTCGCTAACTCGAGTTAGCATAATTGATAAAACGCATATGAACGTATAGGTAGTATTCGCATTAACGGTGACGATGGCTTCCTGGCAACGTTTTTTCGCCTGATTCACTGATTGCAGTTTCTGTATATTGAGGAAAGCAGCAATGTCTGAAACATTTTTACAGATGAGTCATATTACGAAACGTTTTCCCGGCGTATTAGCGTTGAGTAATGTGGATTTTGCTTTACGCAAAGGCGAGGTTCATGCGCTGCTGGGTGAGAATGGCGCAGGAAAGTCTACGTTGATGAAGATTTTATCCGGTGTTTATCAGCCTGATGAAGGAGATATTATTTTTGAAGGGCAATCTGTTTCTTTTGCGAACCCGTTGAGCGCACAAAGCGCAGGTATCACGATTATTCACCAGGAATTTAATCTTTTCCCTGAACTCACGGTAGAAGAAAATATTTTTATTGGCAGGGAGTTTTGCAAAAATAACCGCTGGCGTCTGGATGAAAAACAACAGCGACAGGCTGCTATCGATATTTTGCAAAAATTAAACCTGAATATCTCCCCAGAAACGTTGGTGGCCGATCTGACCGTCGCGCAACAACAAATGGTTGAGATTGCTAAAGCGATATCGGTGAATGCCAAGATCCTTATTATGGATGAACCGACGGCGGCACTGACGGAAACGGAAATCGACAGCTTATTTCAGGTAACCCGTTTGCTGAAAGAACAGGGGACGGGCATTGTTTATATCTCGCACAGGCTGGAAGAACTGGCGCTGATAGCCGATCGTGCGACGGTGATGCGTGATGGTCAGTTTATTGCCACTGTAGATTATGATGCGGTTAAAATTAGCGACCTGATTGCCATGATGGTTGGGCGGGACCTCGGCAATATCTATCCTCGTCGTGGACCTTTGGCTCAACGTAAGCCGGTGTTGGAAGTCAGCGGTCTGACTCGTAATGGTGTACTGAACAACATTGATTTCACCCTGTATCAGGGCGAAATATTGGGTTTTGCCGGTCTGATGGGCGCAGGGCGTACCGAGCTGGCGCGGGCGATTTTTGGCGCGGATCCCATTGATGGCGGTACCCTCAAGCTAAACGGAAAAGTGACGGTAATTAAAGATATTCCTGATGCTATCCAACAGGGTATCAGCTATTTAACCGAGGACAGAAAAAAAGAGGGGCTGGCATTAGGACTGTCCGTTGAGCGTAATATTATGTTGGGCAATTATCCTGAATATTCTGACCGCTATGGCAATGTGGACAGCAAACGTTGTCAGAAAACCAGCGAGGAACAGGTTAAAGCCCTACGGATTAAAACACCACATTTAGAGCAGGCTGCACTGAATTTAAGTGGCGGTAATCAGCAGAAAATTATTATTGCCAGATGGGTGTGTAAAGATACCGATATTCTCATCTTTGACGAACCCACTCGCGGTATTGATGTGGGGGCCAAACTTGAAATTTATGAATTAATGAATCGACTGGTGGCAAAAGGGAAGTCAATTATCATGATCTCCTCTGAATTACCGGAAGTGCTGGGTATGTGCGATCGCATTTTGGTTATGCGTAATGGACGTATTACCGGGGAGTTAGCTTCTGATGACGCCACACAAGAAAAAATCATGCAATACGCGACGTTAGAGGACTAATTTATGACTATCTCTGTAACCTCTTCAGACAGCAATAATAAGAAAATAAAAATTAACAAAGAACTTTTAATGCGCCTGGCGCCGCTTTTGAGTCTGATTATTTTAGTAATATTTTTTAGTTTTGGTTCGCCATTTTTCTTTAACACTGAAAACATCATGACAATTGCCTTGCAAACGTCAGTGATTGGCATCATGGCAATTGGCGTTACCTTCGTCATTATCACTTCAGGAATCGATCTTTCTCTTGGCTCGGTAGTGGCCTTTTCTGGTGTTGCGGTAGGCATCAGCGCCACGCTGGGATTGCCTCTGCCCGTATGTATTCTGGCGGGGGTGCTGGCCGGGGGATTATGCGGCTATATCAACGGCCTGCTGGTTACCAAAATGACTATCCCGCCTTTTATCGCCACGCTGGGCCTGATGATGTCAGTCAGAGGCATCAATATGGTGATGACCGATGGTCGTGCGATTTATTTCGCTGATTACCCCACCTTCAAAATGCTGGCCCAGGGACGTTTGTTCGATGTGCTGCCTTATCCCGTTTTTTATCTGGTGGTGGTGGCGCTAATCGCCGCCTACATCCTGAAGAAAACGGTGATTGGTCGCTATGTTTACGCCGTGGGTAGCAATGAGGTGGCCGCCCATCTTTCCGGTATTAAAGTTCAGCGCGTCAAAATTTTCGTCTACGCCTTTTGCGGTCTGTTGACCGGGATTGCCGGGGTTATTCTGGCTTCTCGTTTGAACTCAGGACAACCAACGGTCGGCGTGGGGTATGAGCTGGAAGCCATCGCGGCGGTTGTTATTGGCGGTACGAGCCTGATGGGCGGAATTGGCACCATCGGCGGCACGATCATCGGCGCATTCATTATGAGCGTGCTGAAGAATGGTCTGAACCTGATGGGCGTTTCCCAGTTCTGGCAAATGGTTGCCATGGGCGTGGTGGTCATTGCCGCGGTTTATCTCGATACATTACGCAAAAAAATTCGTTGATTTACGCTCCCGGAAGTCACGGGGCATCATAACCCTGACGTTTAGGGTGACTCACTCAGAACGGAGTAAAACAATGAGAACCAGGAATTTTGTCTATGCGTTATCCCTGCTGGCCTGTATGACATCCAGCGTATTGGCTAAAGATATGAACCTTCCGGTGGTCAGTAAAGGTTTCCAGCATGAATTCTGGCAAACCGTAAAAATGGGGACGGAAGCGGCAGCAAAAGAGTTGGGCGATAAAACCAGCTATGTTGGCCCGGCGGATGAAACTCAAATTGCTGAGCAGATTCAGTTGGTTGAAAACGCGATGGCGCAAAAACCCAATGGATTATTACTGGCAGCGTTAGATGCCAACGCGCTTGCGCCATTAGTAGAGACCGCAAATTCACGCGGCATTAAAGTTGTGACGTTTGACTCCGGCGTGAATTCTGATATCCCGGTGAGCTTTGTCGCCACGAATAACCGTAAAGCCGGTGCAGAAGCCGCAGACGCGCTGGCAGCGGAAGTGGGCAGCAAAGGAAAAGTGGGCATTATTGCGCACGTAGCGGGGACCTCCTCAGCGATTGAGCGTTCGGAAGGGTTTATTGCCCGTATGAAGGAGAAATATCCGGATATTCAGGTGCTACCGGTCCAGTACAGTGATGGCGATCCGCAAAAGGCGATGGATAAAACCATCGATATGATCCAGGCCAATCCTGATATTGCAGGGATTTATGGCACGAATGAAGGTTCAACGCTGGGCGTAGCAAACGCTATTGATAGTCAGAACCTGAAAGGCAAAGTGAAAGTGATTGGTTTTGATAGCACTGAGGCAATCATAGCCTTCCTGAAGTCTGGGGTTATTCAGGGCTTTGTGGTGCAGGACGCTTATCAGATTGGCTACCAGGGTATCAAGACGCTGAATGCAGCGGTATCGGGTCAGTCTGTACCGAAAGAGATTGATATTCCGGTGAAATTTGTCAGTGCGAAGAACATTGATACCCCAGAAATTGACAAATTGTTACACCCATTCGGTAAAAAATAAGACCGTTGGGGCGAGGTGCTCGCCCCATCATTAGCCAGCGTCAGGGAGTTACTATGGGCAGTGGATATTTCCTCGGTGTGGATATCGGTTCCGCCAGCGTCAGGGCTGGTGTCTTTGATGCCAGTGGCACACGGCTGGCTTTTGCGACACGCCCCATCTCGCAGTTTCGACCCGGTCCTGAGCGGGTTGAGCAGTCATCTGCAGAAATCTGGCAGCAGGTTTGCCAGGCAGTGAAGGAGGCGGTGTCGTCATCCGGGGTTCCCGTCGAGGAGATTCGTTCACTGGGATTTGATGCCACCTGTTCATTGGTGGTACTGGATGAACAGGGGCGGGGCCTGGCGGTTTCACCAGGCGAACCGTCAGACCATAACATCATCATGTGGATGGATCATCGTGCGTCGCAGGAGACGCAGCGTATTAACGCCACGCAGGATCCGTCTCTACGCTACGTTGGCGGTGAAGTCAGCGTCGAAATGGAGCTTCCCAAAGTGCTATGGCTGAAAAAACATTTTCCAGCCACCTGGGAGAGCGCACATCGCTTCTACGATCTGGCGGACTTTCTGGTCTCTAAAGCTACCGCCACAGATGTTGCCGGTTTGTGCACGCTGACCTGTAAATGGAACTATCTGGCACATGAACAACGCTTTAGCCACTCCCTGCTAGACGCCGTTGAATTAACGGATTTGTTGGGCAAAATCCCGTCGCGTATTCTTCCGCCAGGCGCTGGCGTTGGAACGCTTAGCAGCGATTCGGCCCAGGCGCTGGGGCTGACGACTGCAGTGGTCGTCGCCAGCGGTATGATTGATGCCCATGCTGGCGGAGTTGCGCTTGCCGGGGTTGAGCCTGAGGGGACGTTGGCGCTGATTAGCGGAACGTCAAATTGCCATATGCTGTGCAGCGAGCAGGAAATTCATACGCCAGGTGTTTGGGGGCCTTATTGGTCAGCCATGCTGCCAGGCTACTGGCTGACGGAAGGGGGGCAGAGTGCTGCTGGGGCGTTAGTCGACTGGACGCTTCAGGAATCAGGAGCCAGTGCTGAGCTGTTTCACAAAGCTGAGGCCCGGGGCTGCCATCCCATTGTTTTAGTTAATGAATGGGTTGCCGCACTTGAGGAGCAGGAGTCTGAGCCTGGTCGTTATCTGCATGTGCTTGCCGATCACCACGGTAATCGTTCGCCGCGCGCACGGCCCGATGCTCGAGGCAGCATCTGTGGTTTGACGCTGGAACGAGGCGAGATGCAGGTAGCTCGTCTGTACCTGGCGACATTACAGGCGATCGCCTGCGGTACGCGGCATATTATGGAAGTGATGCGTGAAAACGGTCACACCATTTCCCGACTGACGCTGTGCGGCGGCGCAACGCATAACCCACTGTGGATGAGAGAATATGCCGATGCTACCGGATGCGATATTCATCTTATGCAGGAAGAGGATGCGGTGACGTTAGGTGCGGCTATCACTGGCGCGGTAGCATGCGGCGCGTGGGCAACTATACCGTCCGCATGCCGGGCGATGGTTCGATCGGGCGAGGTGATTAAGGCGAACCCGGCGCGGCGGAACTTCTATGATCGCAAATACCAGGCTTATCTGATGCTGTGGGATCAGCAGCAGGCGATTAACCAACTTATGCAGTAAGACAAAAGTTTAAAATACTTTTATGATTGTAGATTGACGTTTTTGGATGTGGACTGGGGCATATAGATGGCTAAAACAGTAGAACAGATAGCCAGCGATCTGAATTTATCGGTTACGACCGTACGACTGGTGCTGAACGGGAAAGCAGAGCAATATCGAATCAGTGTCAAAACCCAAACGCGTATTAATGAATATGTCGAGCGCTATGGTTACGTCATTAACCATTCAGCACGTAGCCTGAAATTAAATAAAACGGATACTTTGGGATTGATTGTACCCAATATTTCCAACGTCTTTTTTGCCACACTCGCAGAAAAACTTGAGCAACGCTGTCGTCGTTCAGGTTATCAGTTAACGATTAGCTGTACCTATGACGATGTTGATTACGAAAATAAACTGACCAAAGCGTTAATCGCCCGTAATGTCGATGGCCTTTTTATTGTTCCCTCAACGTTAGAGAATCAGCAACACCATTTACGTCAGGTCAGAAAACCGATGGTGTTACTTGACCGTGATTTTAAGTATACCGATAACGCACTGGTAGAAAGTCATAACATCTTGGGCGGCGAGAAATTGACGCAGAGTCTGTTTGACGCTGGAAAGTCGCCAATCTGGTTTTTAGTGGGGGATACCGGATTGCCCAGCATTGGTGATCGTTTGCAAGGTTATCTTAATGCATTGAACAATAATGGCATTTCACATAGAGATTGGGTGCGCGAAGGTCCGGACAACACACCTGAAGGTGGTTATCGACTGATGGATGAGTTGATCGGCGAACAGGGCTGTCCGCAGGCGTTTATCGCCTCATCATTACCGGTACTGGAGGGGGCCATTAACGCTATTCGTAATCGTTTAGGCACAATTCCACCGGAAATTAATATTGGGACATTCGATGAACACCCAATGCTGGGATTCCTCGCCAATAATGTCTGGTCAATGCAACAGGATGAAAATGTCTGGGCGGAAAAAGCATTCGATATGATGATGAGTGCTATTGATGATCACCCAATTAAAGAAACTGTAAAAGTTGAGATGAAACTTATTAAGCGCGTAAGACAACCTTAATATGTCGCTATAAATAAATCGGCCAACTGAATCTGAATAAATACGTTCAGTGGCTGCCTGTACCTGAAACCTGACCCGTCTTATTCTGCGGCTGCATTTTTCGCAATAAAGACGAGGGGAAACTGTACCCGGAGAATCATTATGGAAAGAATGCGTTTGTCGCGAGAAATCATTGAAACCTGTCTGGAAATGACCAGCCTTGGATTGAATCAGGGGACGGCGGGAAATGTGAGTGCGCGTTATGAAAACGGGATGCTGATCACGCCCAGCGGTATTCCTTACGAAAGACTTACTGAAAACATGATCGTGTATGTAGATAACGACGGGAAATATGATAAAGGACAATTACCCTCCAGTGAATGGCGTTTTCACCTGGCGGCATACCAGACGCGTCCGGATGCCAATGCGGTTGTCCATAACCATGCCGTACACTGCACGGCCGTTTCAATTCTTAATCGCCCTATCCCGGCAATTCACTACATGATTGCAGCGGCGGGGGGGAACTCTATTCCGTGTGCGCCTTATGCGACGTTTGGTACACGAGAGTTGTCAGAGCATGTGAGCGTCGCCCTGAAAAACCGTAAGGCAACGCTTTTACAGCACCATGGGTTGATTGCTTGCGAAGCGAATTTGGAAAAAGCACTGTGGTTGGCGCATGAAGTGGAAGTTCTGGCCCGTCTGTACCTGAGCACGCTGGCGATTGTTGACCCGGTGCCGGTGCTGGATGACGAGGAGATCGCTATTGTGCTGGAGAAATTCAAATCTTACGGATTACGCATTGAAGAGTAATTTCGCATAGCGAAAAGGAGAAATACAATGGCGAACAGAATGATTCTGAATGAAACGGCATGGTTTGGCCGGGGGGCTGTTGGCGCATTAACCGATGAAGTTATTCGTCGCGGTTATCGCAAGGCGTTGATTGTGACTGATAAAAATCTGGTGCAGTGCGGCGTTGTTGAGAAAGTGACTTCCCGAATGGATGCTGCAGGTCTGGCATGGGAAATCTATTCAGGCGTTATTCCTAATCCAACCATTGCGGTAGTGCAGGAAGGATTGAGTGTCTTTCAGCAAAGCGGCGCAGACTATCTGATAGCAATCGGCGGAGGCTCCCCGCAGGATACCTGTAAAGCGATTGGCATAATCAATAATAACCCGGAGTTTGCGGATGTACGCAGCCTTGAAGGGTTATCGCCGACACGCTTCCCGAGCGTGCCAGTTATGGCTATCCCAACCACCGCGGGAACAGCGGCGGAAGTGACCATTAACTACGTGATCACTGACGAAGAGAATCGGCGTAAGTTTGTTTGTGTCGATCCACATGACATCCCGCAGGTGGCGTTCATCGATGCTGATATGATGGACGGCATGCCTGCTGCATTAAAAGCGGCTACTGGGGTAGATGCACTGACTCATGCCATTGAAGGTTACATCACCCGGGCAGCGTGGGCGCTTACCGATGCGCTGCACATTAAAGCCATCGAAATTATTGCCGGGTCATTGCGCGGTTCCGTTGCGGGTGACAGCCAGGCGGGTGAAGCGATGGCCCTGGGCCAGTACGTTGCCGGGATGGGCTTCTCCAACGTTGGTCTGGGATTAGTGCATGGCATGGCACACCCGTTAGGCGCGTTCTACAACACGCCGCACGGCATCGCGAATGCCATTTTGCTGCCGCACGTGATGCACTACAACGCCGAATTCACTGGGGAAAAATTCCGCGATATTGCCCGGGTAATGGGGGTTAAGGTTGAAGGACTGACGTTGGCGCAAGCACGCAAAGCGGCAGTGGATGCTGTCTTCGCCCTTAATCGCGATGTAGGGATCCCACTGCACTTACGCGATGTTGGCGTCCGTAAAGAGGATATTCCTGCATTGGCGCAAGCCGCATTTGACGATGTTTGTACCGGGGGAAATCCGCGTGAAGCGAGCCTTGGGGATATCGTTGAGCTGTACCATACCGCCTGGTAATTACCTGGCGTTTATCTGGCCTACAGGGTTATGCGTTAAGTAGGCCGGATAAGCGCAGCGCCATCCGAAAAAAAGACTACCGTGCCAGCCGTAGCTGCTGTAGGTTTCCGTCGATATGTAAGTCCGTTTGCAGCCGCGCGATATCGCGGCACAAAAACGCCATCTCCCGATGTTCTTCGAGTTTCTTACGCCATTTCTCCGGTACGTCATCCAGATGTTCATACAGTGCTTCCAGCGTTGGAAACTGCGTCAACAATTGTGTGGCGCTTTTAGGACCAATACCGGCAACCCCAGGTATCTTAGAACTGCTGATCCCTGCCAGTCCCCAGTAATCAGGCAACTGTTGCGGCAGTACGCCGAACTCTTTCTCGATAAACGGCGCATCCAGCCAGCGTTTCTGGAAATAATCGCGAATACGCAGCGTTGGGGAGAGTAGCTGACAATAGCCTTTATCGGTTGAGACGATGGTTGCCTGATGTCCGGCCTGGCTAACTTTCACCGCCAGAGTTGCGGCTAAATCATCGGCTTCATTCCCGCTGGATTCCCAGCAGCAGACACCGCGTTGTTCAAAAGCGGTGCGTAAGGCGGGCATTTCCTTGTGTAAATCGTCAGGCATTGGCGGGCGACCGGCTTTGTAGTCAGGTAAGCGTTGGTGACGCCAGCCGCTGTTGCGCGCTTCGTCATCAAATACCGCCACGGCGTGTGTGGGCTGACTGTGCACAATCAACTGATCGAGCGCGTGCTGGCACGTCTCCACGCAGGGGGAGCCCTGTACGGCGTGAATTCGGCGGATAAGATTCAGTGCATCGACAATGAGCAGATGGACGGCCACGGTGTTCTCCCTAACAAATCAGTCTGTAGGGTAACATTCACGGCGAGTGGAGGCGAAGATCTGATACAACATTTTGCCGGATGGCGGCTGACACCTTATCCGGCCTACAAATGAATACGGCACTGTAGGCCGGATAAGCTTGCGCCATCCGGCAATGGGGAGGGACTTAATCGCAGGTGACAATTTTCATTGCCAAACCGCCGCGAGATGTTTCGCGGTATTTGGCATTCATGTCTTTACCGGTTTCGTACATGGTCTCGATAACTTTATCGAGGCACACGCGTGGCTCACTGGTACGGCGCAGCGCCATACGTGCGGCGTTCACCGCTTTCACGGACGCGATCGCGTTACGCTCAATGCACGGTACTTGTACCTGGCCGGCAACCGGATCGCAGGTCAGACCCAGGTTATGTTCCATACCGATTTCCGCCGCGATGCACACCTGCATTGGACTACCACCCAGCAGTTCAGCCAGACCAGCCGCTGCCATGGAGCAGGCCACGCCAACTTCACCCTGACAGCCGACTTCGGCACCAGAGATAGAGGCGTTCATTTTATACAGTGAACCAATGGCGCTCGCGACCAACATATAGCGTGCCAGCGAGTTAGCGTTCACTTCACGGATAAACTTGTCGTAATACGCCAGTACGGCAGGAACAATCCCGCATGCACCGTTGGTTGGCGCGGTAACTACACGTCCACCTGCTGCGTTTTCTTCGTTCACGGCCAGCGCGAACATGTTGATCCAGTCAACAACCGCCATCGGGTCAGTGGTGGTTTTGTCGCTGCTGACCAACATGCGACGCAGCGCAGCAGCACGACGCGGAACGCGCAGTTTGCCCGGCAATACACCTTCGGTGGTGATGCCGCGCTCAATCCCGCTACGCATCACTTCCCAGACGTTAGCAAAGTGCTGTTCCAGCTCTTCTTTGCTGTGCAGGGCCAGTTCGTTTTGCATCATCAGACCGGAAAGTGACAGGCCGGTTTCCTGGCAATGACGTTGCAAATCAGCTGCGGATTTATACGGATACGGCACGTTTACCGGAGAGTTGTTCGGTAAACCAAAATGTTCTTCATCAACGATGAACCCACCGCCAATGGAATAGTAAGTCTGGCTGTAAATGGCTTTTTCGCCCGCCAGTGCGGTAATACGCATCCCGTTTTCGTGCAGGGACAGATTGTCCGTATGGAAATTCATGCACTTGTCGACCGGGAACTCGACCTCATGTTGACCGTCTGCCAGCAGCAAACGCCCGTGAGTATTCACATCCTGGATAAAGGAAGGGATGGCATCAATGTCTACGGTATCCGGCAGATTACCCGCCAGGCCCATAATAATCGCGATGTCGGTATGGTGACCTTTCCCCGTCAGAGATAAGGAGCCATAGACATCAACCACTACGCGGGTTACGTCAGTGAGAATTCCGCGTGCAATCAGGTCATCCGTGAATTGTTTGCCTGCTTTCATCGGGCCAACAGTGTGGGAGCTGGAAGGGCCAATGCCGATTTTGAAAATATCGAATACGCTAATCATGAGGCGTCCATTGTGTATCGAGATGCGCCGCCCCGAAGAGCGGCGCAGGGGAATTAACTGAACAGAGAGTAGAAAATAGCGGAGATAGCGATCAGGCCCATAATCACAACGAAGACGTTGCTGATATGGCCGCTGTACTTACGCATTGCCGGTACTTTCTGGATGGCATACATCGGCATCAGGAACAGAATCATCGCGATGATTGGGCCACCCAGGGTCTCAATCATACCGAGGATGCTCGGGTTCAGTGTCGCCACAATCCAGGTGGTTACCAGCATGAACAGTGCAGTGATTTTGTTCAGTTTGTTGATTTCGATGGATTTGCCTTTGCCGCGCAGAGACTTAATCACCATCCCGTTGAAGCCTTCACGTGCGCCCAGGTAGTGGCCGAGGAAGGATTTGGTGATAGCGATAATCGCGATGATCGGTGCCATCCAGGCAATAATCGGCGCGTTAAAGTGGTTCGCCAGGTAAGACAGAATCGAGATGTTCTGCTCTTTTGCTGCTGCCAGGTCCGCCGGGGTCAGGCTGAATACACAGCTGAAGACGAAGAACATAACGGTCAGTACCATCATGATGTGAGCGAATGCCAGAATCTTGGAGCATTTCTTCTCAGCTTCATCACCGTACTCTTCACGCTTCGCCACGGCGAAGGAGGAGATGATCGGGGAGTGGTTGAAGGAGAACACCATTACCGGAATCGCCAGCCACAGGGTCAACAGCAGGCCGTTCCCGGTGGTTGCCGCAGAGTCAAAAGACATGGTTTCCAGAATCGCACCGCTCCACTGAGGGATCAGATACAGCGCCAGCAGCATCAGAGCCGCAACGAACGGGAATACCAGGATGCTCATCGCCTTAACGATCATCTGCTCTCCGAAGCGCACGATGGTCATCATGCCGACAATCAGGATCAGAGACAGGATTGCACGCGGCGGAGGAGTAATCGCCAGCTGATGGGTCAGGAAGCTTTCAACGGTATTGGTGATTGCTACGCTGTAAACCAACAGAATCGGGTAGATAGCGAAGAAGTAGAGCAGGGTAATCAGTTTACCTGCGCCAACGCCGAAGTGTTCTTCTACAACTTCGGTGATGTCTTCACCCGGATTTTTACCGGACAGCACAAAGCGAGTCAGACCGCGGTGTGCAAAGAAGGTCATTGGGAAGGCAAGGATCGCCATGATGATCAGCGGGATCATACCGCCTACGCCTGCGTTGATCGGCAGGAACAATACACCCGCGCCAATCGCCGTGCCGTAAAGGCCCAGCATCCACATGGTGTCTGTCTTGCGCCATGCGCTGCGGGTCTGGCCCGTAACGATAGTGCTGGTTTGAGTGTTTTCCATCTATTTCTCCTGGAGGAAGCTTAAAAAGTCGGGTTTGAGGTCAATCCAATGAGAAAGTACCCGGCTGTAAATCGAAATTCGTTGAGCGATTTTTATATAATTTTTCGCCGTAATAATTTTCGGGCGGAAAGATACATTTTAGTAATGAATGTATCAGTGATCGGGATCCCAAATGCAATAATCCACCTTTTATGTGGATAAATTTGGGCCATTAATCTGTTAAAAAATAGTCAAAGCGAATTTACGGGCGCGAAGGCTAACATTAACGACATATCTCATGAAAGCGAAGGCGCGAAGATAGGCGTGTTCAGCTGTAAAAACTGTTGTTTTTAGATGATTTCGGCGACTAATAATAATTTACTAAGATAAATCACGGTTGGTTTTTCAAGGTAATCGTTTGCGTGGTACGCTGTTTTTAATGAATCATCACTGGTGTTTATGTGATTGTCAGAGCTATGTGACTGGTATCACTAAAAAAAGCCGGGAGGCAAATGCGCCAAACCCGGCTTTGATATGGACAAAACTGTCATCGCTATAGTGCTGCTAGCGGGTGTAGAAGGTTAGGCGCAGATCTCGTAACAAGGGATATACGCAGTGCCCGGTAACTTCATACGATGTTGTGCAACAAAGCCCTGCAGGAGATCGTCCATGCGGCGCATCATTTCGCGGTCACCGTGGATTTTGTACGGGCCAAACTCTTCAATAGCGCGGATGCCGACTTCCTTCACGTTACCAGCCACAATACCGGAGAATGCGCGACGTAGATCGGCCGCCAGTACTTCAACGGGCTGATCCGGGTACAGCTTCAGGTTGGCCATGTTTTCATGGGACGGTTCGAACGGCATCTGCAGATCGGGCGCGATACGAATCGACCAGTTAAAGCTGTAAGCATCACCTGTGTCGCGACGGTTTTCTTTCACCAGCGGCATCGCTTTTTTCATCAGGCGCGCCACTTCCGCTGCATCGTCAATGATAATGCGATAGTGGCGACGCGCATCTTCTCCCAGCGTGTGCACGATAAATTCGTCCAGCACGCGGAAGTAATCCGCACTCTCTTTTGGTCCGGTCAGGATCAGTGGTAGAACCTGATCTTTGTTGGCCGGATTCATCAGGATCCCCAGCAGATACAGCAGCTCTTCCGCTGTCCCTACGCCACCCGGGAAGATGATAATACCGTGGGCGATACGCACGAACGCTTCCAGACGTTTTTCAATGTCCGGCATGATGATCAGTTCGTTTACCAGCGGGTTAGGCGGTTCAGCGGCGATGATTGACGGTTCGGTCATGCCAATAAAGCGGCTGTCTTTGTATCGCTGCTGGGCGTGGCCTACCGCAGCGCCTTTCATTGGCGCTTCCATAGCCCCTGGACCGCAGCCGGTACAGATGTTCAGTTCGCGCAGGCCCAACTGGGTGCCGACGCGACGGGCGTACAGGTACTCATTTTCGTTGATTGAGTGACCGCCCCAGCAGACGACCATGTTCGGCGCTTCACCGACGTGCAGCGCCCGGGCATTACGCAGGATCGAGAATACGAGGTTGGTGATATGGACCGAGCTTTCGAGATCCAGATGCTGAAAACGACCGGCGTTATGGATCTGGCCATTGACGAACAGAATGTCGCGCAGCACGGCAAACAGGTTAGCCTGTAGCGCACGAATAATGCGTCCATCAACAAACGCATCTTCAGGTGGGTTGATCAGTTCCAGCTTCACGCCCCGTTCGCGGCGCAGTACGTTAATATCGAAACTTTCAAAGCGTGACAGCAGTTCTTTACTGTTGTCGGTCAAACTGCCGGAGTTCAGAACGGCAAGCGAACAGTTACGAAACAGTTGATACAGGTCGCTGCTGGCCGTGCGTTTAAGCATATCGACTTCCAGCTGCGACAACATGTCCATTGAGCCAAGCGGGCTAATATGTGTAATCAAGTAAACTCCTTATGGGACGCAACACGTCATTCCCTGTGATTACAATAGCCCTGGCTTATGACCTTTCACAACCTTGTGCGCGGAATCCGACACGCAAAATTGAGAAAAAAGATTACTGACGTACCAGACGACCGGTTGCCGGAGTGAAATCGGTGTTGGTGCGCCATGGGTTAATGTCCAGGCCACCACGTCGCGTGTAGCGTGCGTAAACGCTCAGTTTCTCCGGCTGGCAGAAGCGCAGAATGTCATTGAAAATGCGTTCCACACACTGTTCATGAAACTCGTTATGGTGGCGGAAGGAGACCAGGTAACGCAGCAGCTTCTCTCTGTCGATTTTACGTCCGCGATACTGAATTTGTATGGAGCCCCAGTCTGGCTGGTGGGTGATTAAACAGTTGGACTTCAGCAGATGGCTGACCAGTGTCTCTTCCACTGCCTTTTCACCGCTCACGGCATTTTCCAGATACGCAGTGCTGAACTGGTAGTTATCGATGACGATATCCTGATTGTCGATACAGGTGCCGTTAAAGTGGGCTATAGGCTGCCCTTCCAGTTCGTCAAGGCGGTACAGCGCCACGCTGACATCGCCCTGAGCGCAGGCGCGAAGATCGTTTTCCAGTGTCTGACGTACCGCATCCCAGGAATCAAAACGCGTCTGATTAAAACTGTTCAGGTAAAGCTTAAAGCTTTTCGATTCAATCAGATTTACGCTGGTGTAATCCAGTTCCACGTGACCGACTGCGACCTGCGGTAAGCCGTTGGCATTCAGCCACGACAGTTCATACAGCGTCCAGATATCCGCACCGTGAAAAGGCAGGGTATCGGCCTTTAAATCCAGCGGATCGCGGTTCAGGCTGCGCGGAACGCCCTGCAACAGACTTGCATCGTAATTGTCTCGGTAATCCGTTGATTTACCTAGAGTCAGGCCGTCAAGCGCCTGATGATTTTCATAAGAGGACATGTTTCACCGTCATAAACCAGATACACTATGCGACAAGTGTATCCTGGCTTTTGTGAAGAGAGAAATCAGTGGACGAATTGACAGCGCAGGCGTTGGTAGCCTTTACGACGCGTTATTGCGACGCATGGCATGAAAAAAACAACAGTTGGCCACTCAGTGAAGAGCTGTATGGCGTACCTTCTCCGTGCATCATTTCTTCCACAGACGATGCGGTATTTTGGCAGCCTCAACCTTTTGTCGGCGAAAAAAACCTCAATGCGGTTGAACGGGCATTTGATATTGTGATACAACCTGCCGTTCACGCTTTTTACACCACCCAGTTTGCCGGGGATATGCACGCGCAGTTTGCGGATGAAAAGCTGACGCTGCTGCAGACCTGGAGTGAAGATGACTTCAGGCGTGTTCAGGAAAACCTGATTGGTCACTTGGTTACGCAAAAGCGACTTAAGCTTTCGCCTACGCTTTTTATTGCCACACAAGATAATGAGCTTGACGTCATTTCGGTGTGCAATCTGTCCGGTGAAGTGTGCAAAGAAACGCTGGGAACCCGTAAACGAACGGTGCTGGCGGCCTCACTTGCGGAATTCCTCACTCAACTTAAGCCAGTTCTGTAATCCTGTTTGCCCTGAACCTTGTGAGAGATCTCTTACAAACCCTGTAGGACATTGCCAGGTGATAAGTAAAGACTTAATGAATTGATAAAATAATAATTTATTATTATTCAATTGGTTAGTATTTTATTGTCAACTTTCATACGAAAATAATCGTAAGGGTAAGCCTGTAAGCATCTTGTAAGACAAAGCGAAACAGGCGATTCTATATCTGTCGACAAGGAGTCGCACAACGAAGAGAACATCAGGATGATGGCTCTTCACCTGGACACACCAGGATGGTGTTGCAAGGACAGGCTTCAGGACGAAGCAAAGAGGAAGACGCTGGATGCGTTAAAGGACACCTCCAGGACGGAGAATGAGAGCCGGTCAGGATGTTCGGCGGGTCAGGATGGCCAGGATACTTCAGGATGAAGTTTTCACATCGGGGTGATGTGAGCAGGATGCAAAAGTTCAGGATGAACAAGGTCGCAAGACCACAGGAAAAGTTGTCACGGATGAGCAGGGAGCACTAAAAGTAGCTGGAATGCTGCGAAACGAACCGGGAGCACTGTTTTTTTTACAGTGCTCCCTTTTTTTATTTCCTTCCACTAGTGCTATTCTTCGCGCCAGATTTTTCATCATTGAGGTTTATTTCATGACGACTCATGACCGTGTGCGCCAGCAGTTACACGCACTTGAAGCGCTACTGCGTGAACATAATCACTGGCGGATGGATGAGCCAGCAGAGCATCTGTTTACCAGTACGCAGCCTTTTTGTATGGATACCATGGAGCCGGTCGAGTGGCTGCAGTGGGTGTTGATTCCCCGCATGCATACGCTACTCGATAACGCGCAGCCGCTTCCGCAGGCTTTTGCCGTTGCACCGTATTACGAAATGGCGCTAGCAGCCGATCATCCGCAACGCGACATTCTCCTGGCGGCATTGCAGGAGCTGGATGCGCTGTTTACCAGTGATAACGCCTGATGCTGGAAATTCTTTATCAGGACGAATGGCTGGTTGCCGTCAATAAACCTTCGGGCTGGTTGGTTCACCGCAGTTGGCTCGACCGGGATGAGAAAGTGGTGGTGATGCAAACGGTGCGAGACCAAATTGGTCAGCACGTTTTTACCGCCCATCGACTCGACAGACCAACCTCCGGTGTGCTGCTGATGGGACTGTCCAGCGAAGCCGGGCGTTTGTTGTCTCAGCAGTTTGAACATCATCAAATTCAGAAACGCTATCATGCGATTGTGCGTGGCTGGCTGATGGATGATACCGTGCTGGATTACCCGTTGGTCGAAGAGCTGGATAAGATTGCCGATAAGTTTGCCCGCGATGATAAAGGCCCGCAGCCTGCCGTCACCCATTATCGCGGCCTGGCAACGGTAGAAATGCCGGTAGCGACCGGACGTTATCCGACCACCCGTTACGGGCTGGTGGAGCTGGATCCTAAAACCGGTCGGAAACACCAGCTCAGGCGCCATCTGGCCCACTTACGCCATCCGATAATTGGCGACAGCAAGCACGGTGATTTACGGCAAAACCGCAGCGCCGCAGAGCATTTTGGCTGTCAGCGGTTGATGCTGCATGCCAGCCAGCTTGCGCTGACGCATCCATTCACCGGTGAGCCGCTGGTTATTCGCGCCGGGCTGGATGACGTCTGGATGCAGGCATTGTCACAATTTGGCTGGCGTGGACTTCTCCCTGAGAATGAAAGGGTTGAGTTCGTCGGGCGGTCAGGTCAGGATGAGTAGATAGATTCTTAAGTCCCAGGAGATTACGGTTATGGCGGAAATTGGAATTTTTGTCGGCACGATGTACGGAAACGCACTGCTGGTTGCTGAAGAGGCCGAGGCCATTTTGACGGCACAGGGTCATAAAGCCACGGTGTTTGAAGATCCGGAGCTCAGCGACTGGCAGGCATATCAGGATAAATATGTGCTGGTGGTGACCTCAACGACCGGGCAGGGCGATCTGCCCGATAGCATTGTGCCGCTGTTTCAGGGGATCAAAGATAATCTCGGTTTCCAGCCAAATCTGCATTATGGGGTAATTGCGCTGGGCGACAGCAGCTACGTTAATTTCTGCAATGGTGGCAAACAGTTTGATGCGCTGTTACAGGAGCAAAGCGCACAGCGCGTGGGTGAAATGTTGCTGATTGACGCCAGCGAACATCCTGAACCAGAAAGCGAATCCAACCCCTGGGTAGAAAACTGGGGAACCTTGCTCAAATAATCTCTCGCCCGGCGGCGATTTGCTAGCACGGGCCTGTAACAAATGATGGACATGGAGAGAACAATCTGATTATAAATAAGGAAAAATTGCTTTAATTTATCTGTATTATAAATACAATCGCATGGTTTTATTTGTAACCCGAATTTATATAAATTAAATTCGGGTTTTTTTATTATTTATGAGATCAAAAGCACAAACAAGTAACCCAGTCATCATGTTTTAATAAAAAGCAGACTCAAACAACTGAGAGTTATGAATGAATTAATGAGATGAATAAATGAGATAAAATGATAATAACGGAAATTATTAAGCTAAGGAGGGGAACTTGTTTACTTTATATAACACTCGGGATTTTAGCCAAAGTGCCAGATTAGAGGTCTTTGAAAAAATAGTGTCACCTAAAGAAGGTCTTAGGTTAGCAAGGATATATTATGAACTTGATGATAATAAAAATCAGCGCTCAGCTATAGTTGGCCTGCCACAGAGAAAATGGAATGTAAACCGATATTCTTCCGTTGCGTATGAAAGACCCCCCATTGGTAGATGTAATCCCATTTATGATGAGATACAACACAAATTATATGTGGGCGGGATAATAGCGATTGATTGTGGTGAGCATTGGTCCTGGGACAGAAATCCTTTTTATTTTGATGAGGACGGAGAGTTAGTTTATGAACCATTTATGCCCGATATATTCGACAGCATCTTCGAAGAGAGCGTAAGGAGAGCTTATCAGGAAACGCTCGACAGGGAGCAGGGGAGAAAACCCAGACCTACTCAAAAGATTGAGTATGGCGCACCAGGTTATATTGCACCCACACTAAAACCTCTTACCGTAGTACCAGGGCCTTCATGTCCGGTTGAAGAGGATAAATCGTCCCGTGAACCTGTAGATGCGGGATTTTGCGTACTGCCCTATGAGGCCACACCGTCATCTTTCGAATCCAGGTTTTTTATTAATCCTCCGGATGGTACACGTGAGTTATATCACAAGCTCAATCCAGATATAAAAAAACAACCGGGTTCAATTCTGCTTGTAGTTGATCCTGAAAAGCAAGATCAGCAACAGATTGAAACATTGCAAAAAGCGCGTGATAGAATTGATAAAGCGCTTGCACCATTAACACTGCCAGAAGCCCGTGTGTTACACGAAAACAGAGCTTCCGTGGATATTTTTTCTTCACAACTATACAGTGATGCTTTAGGACAAAGTGGGGATATCTTAGGTTACATAAAGGATGCTGGTGGTGGATATTATGAAGAAATAAATAAAACACTCAATGAAATACAGGAGCTTTATAAGAAAACATATAGTAGTAATTCTGGTCGTATTTCTGGAGAGGAGTTTTTTGGTCAACGAGAACGGCTATTTAAAAAATTAGACGGTATTTTGAATAAATTCTCAAAAGAACGGCTAAATTTAAAACAATATGAAGATATAAAGCAGGCATTAGGTTTATCAACCAAATCGATTATGCATAAGTGGGATCAAACAGGTGTAAAGGATATTGAGGGGTATGCAAGCTACATAGAAACATCAGCGAAACTGATAAAAATAATGAG
>NZ_JAOWES010000084.1:115725-184704 GCF_030334095.1 Citrobacter sp. Cf118
GGTCTTGATTTTACGAGTTATACCACTAACGTTTATGAGGCTTGCGCAAAAGGACGTGAAAGCGAATGTAGAAAGGCAGCGATAACGGAGTACAGTAAATTTGGTGGTAAACAAGCAGTGGGTATTACTGTGGGAGGTGTCGCTGGACCAGCAGCAAGAGCAGTTTGCATGTGGGCTTTGGGTCTTCTCACATCAGAGATTGGTGCAGTTGGAGCGGGGTTGTGCCTGGCAACTGGAATCAGTACAGGAATTGTAGCGGGAAAAGTAGCCGAGAAAGAAGGTGAAGGATGGGGGGGATTCTTAGGAGAAGCTATTAATGATGTTATTGAAAATAATCCAGATAAATTAACCCATTATCCCGATACGTTTAATGAAGAATCAGGTCTATTAATTTATGAAAAACTTTTTGATAGAAAATTACCATGATTTAAAATTTTTATTAATAATAGCTATTATGTTTGGATTTGTTATCTTGATTTTTATTTCATATGTGATTAATAAATGCAATTATGAACAAATAGTAAAATTATATGAGAAGAAATTTGATCGTCTACCGCAAACAGCACGTATGGCAAAGGGGGCAAGTTTAATTAGTTCGCCGGCTGCATATCATGCGAAAATTGGGTTTATAATGGGTAGCCTCATATTTCCATATAATCGCATTACAAATAATGATATGAGTGTCGAAGGGTATAATTTTATCCGGAGTTTACCTGGTTATCTGATTACAGGATTTAGGGTGGAAGCGGTTGTTTGGTTCATATTGATTATCTTAATATCTTGCTTGATTTTCATGGAGAATATAGTGTAAAAATAAAGAAGGGATTCTTGTAGAGTTCCTTCTTTACTTTTATTTCAATTCGCCATGTATTTAATCAACAATCCAGGTGTACCAAAACTGCTACACATTATCTGGCTATGATCTACCCTACTGCAGGGCTTCGTCAATGTCTTTGGCGACTTCGGTATAAACTAGGGAACCTTGCTTAAATAATCTCTCGCCTGGTGGTGTTTTGCTTGTACGGACCTGTAACAAATGATGGACATGAAGTGATCAATAAGGAAAATTTGCTTTAATTTATCTGTATTATAAATATAATTGCATGGTCTTATTTGTAACACTAATTTATAAAAATTAAATTCTGGTTTTTTATCATTTATGAGATCAAAAGCACAAACAAATAACCCAGTTATCATGTTTTAATAAAAAACAGGCTCAAAAAACTGGATTTTGTGAATGAATTAATGAGATGAATAAGTGAGATAAAAGAAGGCATTAGGTTTATCAACCAAATCGATTATGCATAACTGGGATCAAACAGGTGTAAAGGATATTGAGGGGTATGCAAGCTACATAGAAACATCAGCGAAACTGATAAAAATAATGAGAACAACAGGCTATATAGGTATTGGTCTTGATTTTACGAGTTATACCACTAACGTTTATGAGGCTTGCGCAAAAGGACGTGAAAGCGAATGTAGAAAGGCAGCAATAACGGAGTACAGTAAATTCGGCCTCAAACAAACAGCAAGTATTGCTGGCGGAGCTGCCAGGGGAATTATGGGAAGAGCCGCTTGTACATGGGTTTTGGGATTGATTACATCAGAAGCTGGAGGTATTGGCGCAAGTGTATGTCTGGTAAGTGGCATTGCTTCAAGTATTGCAGGAGGTATATATTTTGAAAAAGTGGGTGAGAAACTAGGTGATAGGTTTGGTGGATTAGTGAATGACGAACTTGATAATTCAGAATTCAAACTATATGACCCAGATTCATTTAATGAAGCAGCAGGTATTCTAATATATGAAAAAGTTTTTAACAGATAATCTAGATGTCATTAATATTAGCCTTGGCATAATGCTGGTTATTATAACGTTGATTTTAATACTTATGTCTTATGTGATAAATGATGAGAAGTATAAAAAAATAGTAATATTATACGAGGGCAAACTTGGTCGTCTTCCTATCACTGCAAGTTTGGCGAGAACAGCAAGTTTAATTGGTACTCCCGGTATCTACTTTGCAAAGATAGATTTCATTATGTCTAGTCTGATTTTTCCCTATAATAGGGTTTTTAATAATGATATGAGTATTGAGGCATATCATTTTATTCGTTCCTTACCCAAAGAGTTAACCACGGGGTTTAAAGTTGAAGCGGCGTTCTGGTTTGTTGAATTTATTGTTCTGGCTTTTTTGGCGATCCTTTATTATTTTTTCTGAGAAACTGAATGTTAATAGTGGCTCGAATAAACTAGAGTCCTTTTTTATTTCAATGCTCCATATTCCTGAACAACAATCTCATCATAAGTAGTGGCAGGTGATAACCCACTAAAAAAATTTGAGTTCACGTTAGGAGTTGGCGCGCAATCTAAGAGATCAGCTTCCCAAACTGTTAGTCATCATAAGCAGTAGCGCCTTAAACCCAGATGGGTACCGCCGGTTAGATGTTGCCGCCACGCGGCAACAAAACGCCCACCAAACGCCAATTTCGTGAAGCATCTTCCATTCCATTAGGCTTATGCCATAAACAACCTCATTCACCTCTCGCAATGTTGTGTTTTTGCACGGTGAGGGTAAGTGGCACTCCTTCATATACTTTTCCCGTCAGTTCCCGAAAAGGCAGCGAGTCAGAATAAAACGGCCCTGAGCTGTACCAAAACTGCCACACACTAACCTCTCATTCTGATCACCCTACAGGTGCTGTACAGAATGAACTGGCGACAGCCAAGATTCAGGAGTGCAACAATGAGTTCATTAAGTCAGGCGGCGAGCAGCGCGGAAAAACGCACTAACGCTCGCTACTGGATAGTGGTGATGTTGTTTATCGTCACATCCTTCAACTACGGCGATCGCGCCACCTTATCCATTGCCGGTTCGGAGATGGCCAAAGACATTGGTCTGGATGCGGTAGGGATGGGTTATGTATTCTCCGCTTTCTCATGGGCCTATGTTATCGGCCAGATCCCTGGCGGCTGGTTGCTCGACCGCTTCGGTTCAAAACGTGTTTATTTCTGGTCCATCTTTATTTGGTCCATGTTTACCCTGCTGCAGGGCTTCGTCGATATCTTTAGCGGCTTCGGCATTATCGTTGCGCTGTTTACGTTGCGATTCCTTGTCGGTTTAGCTGAAGCTCCTTCCTTCCCCGGCAATAGTCGTATAGTTGCGGCATGGTTCCCGGCACAGGAGAGGGGCACGGCGGTCGCAATCTTTAACTCTGCGCAGTACTTTGCCACCGTTATTTTTGCGCCAATCATGGGGTGGCTGACCCACGAAGTGGGCTGGTCGCATGTGTTCTTCTTTATGGGCGGCCTCGGGATTGTTATCAGCTTTATCTGGCTGAAGGTGATTCATGAACCAAACCAGCACCCGGGCGTAAACCAAAAAGAGCTGGAGTACATTGCTGAAGGCGGGGCGCTGATCAATATGGATCAGGCGGCCGCCAAAGCTAAAGTGCCGTTCAGCGTGAAGTGGGGGCAAATCAAACAGCTGCTGGGCTCACGGATGATGATCGGTATTTACATCGGGCAATACTGCATTAACGCGCTGACCTACTTCTTTATCACCTGGTTCCCGGTTTATCTGGTGCAGGCTCGCGGTATGTCGATTTTGAAAGCAGGTTTTGTCGCTTCGGTCCCGGCCATTTGCGGATTCGCCGGCGGCGTGCTTGGCGGCATTATTTCCGACTGGCTGATGCGCCGTACCGGTTCGCTAAATATCGCCCGTAAAACGCCAATCGTACTCGGCATGCTGCTGTCGATGGTGATGGTGTTCTGTAACTACGTCAACGTGGAGTGGATGATCATCGGCTTTATGGCGCTGGCCTTCTTCGGCAAAGGTATCGGTGCGTTGGGATGGGCGGTGATGGCTGATACTGCACCTAAAGAGATCAGCGGTCTGAGCGGCGGTTTGTTCAACATGTTTGGCAACATCTCCGGCATCGTCACGCCAATTGCTATCGGCTACATCGTAGGGACCACCGGCTCGTTTAACGGCGCGTTGATTTACGTCGGGGTGCATGCGTTGATTGCGGTGGTGAGCTATCTGGTACTGGTGGGCGATATTAAACGTATCGAACTGAAACCTGTCGCAGGACAATGATGATGACAACACAATCGAGTCCCGTTATTACCGATATGAAGGTCATCCCGGTGGCCGGTCATGACAGCATGCTGCTCAATATTGGCGGTGCGCACAATGCATATTTCACCCGCAATATTGTGGTTCTTACCGATAACGCCGGCAATACCGGCGTCGGTGAAGCGCCGGGCGGCGAAGTGATTTATCAGACGCTGGTTGACGCTATCCCGATGGTATTGGGTCAGGAGGTTGCGCGCCTGAATAAGGTGGTACAGCAGGTGCATAAAGGCAACCAGGCCGCTGATTTTGACACCTTTGGCAAAGGCGCCTGGACGTTTGAGCTACGGGTAAACGCAGTGGCGGCGCTGGAAGCTGCGCTGCTTGACCTGTTGGGCAAGGCGCTCAACGTACCTGTCTGTGAACTGTTAGGGCCGGGCAAGCAGCGCGATGCGGTCACCGTACTCGGCTATCTGTTCTACGTGGGCGATCGCACAAAGACCGATTTACCGTATCTGGAAAGCACGCCGGGAAACCATGAGTGGTATCACCTGCGTCACCAGCAAGCGATGAACAGTGAGGCGGTGGTACGTCTGGCTCAGGCTTCGCAGGATCGCTACGGCTTTAAAGATTTCAAACTCAAAGGTGGTGTACTGCCTGGCGAGCAGGAAATCGACACCGCTCGTGCGCTGAAAAAATGCTTCCCGGATGCGCGTATTACGGTTGATCCCAACGGAGCCTGGTTACTGGATGAAGCCATCTCCCTGTGTAAAGGGCTGAACGATGTTCTGACCTACGCCGAAGATCCATGTGGCGCTGAACAGGGTTTTTCTGGCCGCGAAGTGATGGCCGAGTTCCGCCGTGCAACCGGTCTGCCGGTAGCAACGAACATGATAGCCACCAACTGGCGTGAAATGGGCCATGCGGTGATGCTGAACTCAGTAGATATTCCGCTGGCCGATCCGCACTTCTGGACCCTTTCCGGCGCGGTGCGCGTGGCACAGTTATGCGATGACTGGGGCCTGACCTGGGGCTGCCATTCTAACAATCATTTTGATATTTCGCTGGCGATGTTTACCCACGTCGGTGCGGCTGCGCCGGGTAATCCAACGGCTATTGATACCCACTGGATCTGGCAGGAGGGTGATTGCCGCCTGACCAAAAATCCGCTGGAGATTAAAAACGGAAAAATTGCGGTACCCGATGCGCCCGGTCTGGGCGTGGAACTGGACTGGGATCAGATACAGAAAGCGCATGAGGCTTATAAGGCGCTGCCCGGCGGCGCGCGTAATGACGCAGGCCCAATGCAGTATCTGATCCCCGGATGGACTTTTGACCGTAAACGTCCCGTTTTCGGCCGCCACTAATTTTGAATAAGGACTTAATTATGAGCGCACAATTTTCTACCCCATTGGTTACCTCTATGCAGGTTATTCCGGTTGCGGGTCATGACAGTATGCTGATGAACCTGAGCGGCGCACATGCTCCATTCTTCACGCGCAATATTGTGATTATTAAAGATAACTCCGGTCATACCGGCGTGGGTGAAATTCCCGGCGGAGAAAAAATCCGCAAAACGCTGGAAGATGCTATCCCGCTGGTGGTAGGCAAAACGTTAGGTGAATACAAAAACGTGCTGAATGCGGTACGCAATACTTTTGCCGATCGTGATGCGGGCGGTCGCGGTTTGCAGACCTTTGATTTACGTACCACTATTCATGTGGTTACTGGGATCGAAGCGGCCATGTTGGATCTGTTAGGTCAGCATCTGGGCGTAAACGTCGCCTCTCTGCTGGGTGATGGACAGCAGCGTAGCGAAGTTGAAATGTTGGGTTATCTGTTCTTTGTCGGTAACCGTAAGGCAACGCCGCTGCCGTACCAGAGTCAGCCGGATGAGAAGTGCGACTGGTATCGTCTGCGTCATGAAGAGGCGATGACCCCGGATGCGGTAGTGCGCCTGGCGGAAGCTGCGTATGAGAAGTATGGTTTCAACGACTTTAAACTGAAAGGCGGCGTGCTGGCAGGTGTTGAGGAAGCGGAATCTATCGTTGCGCTGGCGAAGCGTTTCCCGCAGGCCCGCGTCACGCTGGATCCGAACGGCGCGTGGTCGCTAAATGAAGCGATTAAGATCGGCAAATATCTGAAGGATTCTCTGGCCTATGCGGAAGATCCGTGTGGCGCCGAGCAGGGCTTCTCTGGTCGTGAAGTGATGGCGGAATTCCGCCGCGCTACCGGTCTGCCGACCGCCACCAACATGATCGCCACCGACTGGCGTCAGATGGGGCATACGCTGTCGTTGCAGTCCGTGGATATCCCACTGGCGGACCCGCACTTCTGGACCATGCAGGGTTCTGTCCGCGTGGCGCAAATGTGCCATGAGTTTGGGTTGACCTGGGGATCGCACTCCAACAACCACTTTGATATTTCGCTGGCGATGTTTACGCATGTCGCGGCAGCGGCTCCGGGCAAAATTACCGCGATTGACACCCACTGGATCTGGCAGGAAGGTAATCAACGCCTGACCAAAGAGCCATTTGAAATCAAAGGCGGCATGGTGCAGGTTCCGGTAAAACCGGGTCTGGGCGTGGAGCTGGATATGGATCAGGTCATGAAAGCGCATGAGCTGTACCAGCAACATGGACTGGGGGCGCGTGATGATGCGATGGGAATGCAGTATCTGATCCCGAACTGGGCGTTTGATAATAAGCGTCCGTGCATGGTACGCTAAGTGAGCTGGGACCGCTCCCATTGAGGGGCGGTTTTTATCCTGGTATATGCTTAACACAGTCAACATGCGTAAGGATGCTTTATGAAAATAGTAATCGCACCGGATTCCTATAAGGAAAGTTTGAGTGCGCTTGAAGTGGCAACGGCTATTGAGCAGGGGTTTCGTGAGATCTGGCCCGATGCGGATTACGTGAAGATTCCGGTTGCAGATGGCGGTGAAGGAACGGTCGAAGCGATGGTTGCCGCAACGCAAGGTCACCTTGTGCATGTTGATGTTACCGGCCCTTTGGGCAACAAAATTCAGGCATTTTATGGTTTATCCGGTGATGAGCGCTCGGCGTTTATCGAAATGGCGGCCGCCAGCGGACTGGAACAGGTTCCAGCGGGGTTACGCGATCCGCTGAAAACGACATCCTGGGGAACCGGGGAGTTAATCCGTCATGCGCTGGACGCTGGCGTTGAGCATATCATCATTGGAATTGGCGGAAGCGCCACCAATGATGGCGGTGCCGGGATGGTGCAAGCGCTGGGAGCAAAATTGCTGGATACGCAAAATAACGATATTGCCCATGGCGGGGCTGGCCTCGAATCGCTCGCTCGGATTGATATTTCTCAGTTAGACCAGCGACTTGCTGCGTGTCGTATTGAAGTGGCTTGCGACGTGACTAATCCGTTGACCGGTGAAGAGGGCGCTTCTGCGGTATTTGGCCCGCAAAAAGGGGCGACGCCGGAGATGATTACCCGCCTGGATTGGGCACTCACGCACTATGCGCAACTCATAGCCCGCGATCTGGACGTCAACGTGCTGGATCTGGCCGGCGGTGGCGCCGCTGGTGGTATGGGGGCGGCGCTATATGCGTTTTGTGGCGCACAGTTGCGCTGCGGTATTGAGATAGTAACGGATGCGTTGCACCTTGACGCCTGCGTTGCGGATGCGGATTTAGTGGTCACGGGTGAAGGGCGCATTGATAGTCAGACCATTCACGGTAAGGTTCCGGTTGGCGTGGCGAAGGTCGCAAAGCGTTACAACAAACCGGTTATCGGCATTGCCGGTAGCCTGACGGCGGATGTCGGTGTGGTCCACGAGCATGGGCTGGATGCGGTTTTCAGCGTCATCTATACCATCTGTACCCTGGATGAGGCGCTAAAGAACGCGAGCGACAACGTACGAATGACGGCGCGAAACGTGGCCGCAACGCTTAAAGCCGGGCAGCAATTACGCTGAGTTGTAGGTTGGATAAGGCGGTCACGCCGCCTTCCTGCGAATATCACCCCAACAACTTCTTCGCTTCGCGCGCAACGTTGTCCATTTCATCCAGAAGCTCTAAAAACTCAGGCTCCAGCTCTTCTTCCTTGGTCCCGCTACGTAATTGCTGCTCAATAAGCTGACACAGGTTTTTCATGCGGGGAACGCCGCTATAACCGCAGCTGCCGTGCAGCTTGTGGATCATATCCACCAGCCCTTCAGGGTTTTCACCGACCAGCTGTTCTTCAATTTTGTTACGTACTTCGGGCAGAAAATCGAGCAGCATTTGCAGCATATCCCGCGCCAGATCGTTTTTACCTGCGGCTTGTCTTAATGCTAACTGCCAGTCGAGTGTGGTATTCGGATTGACTACCGGCTCAACAGGTTCAACGGCGATCGCTCTAAGCGCTGTGCTTGCGCCAGGTTTGTAGCGTAACAGCAGATTATGCAGCTTATCTTCTTCGATAGGCTTCGCCAGGTAATCGTTCATCCCGGCGCTGAGCAACTTCTCTTTCTGCCCGGCCATGGCGTGTGCGGTGACCGCAATGACCGGTGTCTGCTGTTGATGAGGAAGCTGGTGGATTAGTTCACAAGCGCGAATGCCGTCCATGTCTGGCATCTGAATATCCATCAGGATCAGATCAAATTGCATTTGTCTGGCGCGATCCACCGCTTGATGCCCACTGTCGCAGAGCACGACGTGCTGCACCTTATCTTCCAACAGTGCGCCAATCAGCTTGAGGTTCGCAGGGTTGTCGTCTACCGCCATAACGGTCATCGCGATTTTGCTATCGTCTAACAGCAGCGGATCCGCGCTGTGATTCAACTGACAATACTCTGTCAGCGCGGGCAGTAAGCGAGTTGAGGTGAGAGGTTTCAACAGACATGCCGCCGCGCCGCCCTGTTTTAACTTCTCGGCGTTAATCTGCGCATGGCAAGGCAGGGCCAGTAACAAAAAGTCGGTCATCGCCGCAGCGTTTGCCAGCCGCTCATGCTGCATGGTGAGCGGTTCGCGTAAAGTGACCGGAATGCCGAGCAGCAGAATATCGTAGTGATCCTTCGGCAGCCCGGAGAATGAAGGGCTGTAAATCACCTCCAACGGCGTTTCGCTCAAGATATCTAACGTGCACTGTGCGGCAGTGGCGTTCGGTTCGACGTAGGCCAGTCGTTTACCGGCCAGGCAGAGCGTGGTTGAGCGGTCAACGAGAACGTTAGGGTTAAGATCGAGGCTGATATGGAACCAGAACGTGGAGCCCCGGTTCGGTTGACTATGAAAGGAGATATCCCCGCCCATTTCGTTGACCAGTTTTTGCGTAATAACCAGGCCCAGCCCGGTACCGCCGTGGCGGCGGGAAATACTGGCATCCGCCTGGCGGAAGGCCTGGAACAAGCGTGACTGATCGCGCTCAGGAATACCAATTCCGGTATCACGGATTTGCACTTCAATTTGTACTTTTGTATTACTGAGCGCGCGTTTCTCGACCAAAATATCGATATTGCCGCCTTCGGTAAATTTGATGGCATTGCCAACCAGATTAGTGATTACCTGCTGTAAGCGCAGCGGATCGCCGATGACGTTGTCCGGCACGTCATTCTTAATATTCAGCGTCAGCTCAAGCCCTTTATCATGGGATGAATGCGCTAACAGCGTAACGACGTCATCCAGCGTGCTGCGCAGCGGGAAGGGAATGCTTTCCAGAATCAGCTTGCCCGCCTCAAGTTTGGAGAAGTCGAGTACATCATTGATGATAGCCAGCAGATTGTTAGCCGAGCGTTCAATGGTATTCAGGTGATCGCGCTGCGTGGTGTTGAGCTCGGTTTTTAGCGTAAGACGGGTGAAGCCAATCACGCCATTCAACGGGGTTCGCAGCTCGTGCGACATGTTAGCCAGAAACTCAGACTTAATGCGCGCCGCTTCCTGGGCGCGTTTCTTCGCCAGATCCAGTTCGACGTTCTGGATTTCCATCTGCTCCAGCGTTTCGCGCAGGTCAGAGGTGGCCTGATCGATGTTGTGTTGCATCTCTTCATGGTAAGCCGCGAGAGACATCGCCATTGAGTTGATACCATTTTTGAGCATATCCAGCTCGCCCAGCATGAAACCTTCCACGCGGCTGTCGAGCTGTCCTCTACGTATTCGGTCAACGGTATTCACCATATTGCGAATTGGGCCGGTTACGTCTCGCATCAGACGCCAGCCAAAAATTAACGCAATACCAATACAAAACAGCATCATTACGCTGGAGATAAAGATCTCTTTGTACTGCTGCAATCGCACGGACTTAAGATCCAGCTCAAGCGCCACATACCCCAGCATATTTTTGGTGTTTTTCGCATCGCTTACGGGGAAACGGTGAACCTGTCGCCAACTGCATTTCAGACGGATCGAGATGAAAATTAGAGGTGACGAACAGTCGGTTATTTTCGTCATAAACAGAAATTGCCCGCACGATATCGGAATGGCGACGATGCAGCACGCTGATAAGCTGGCCGATAGATTCCCTGTTTTGCAGGTTCATGCCATATTCGCTGGAGACCGCGAGTGGTTCTATGATGCTGGCACCAGCATCTTCCAGTTGACGCTGCAAGTCGTTATAGCGATGCACAACAAAAAAGATACTGAGCAACAAACCTATCAGGACGGTCGGGGCCAGGATCAGAATCATCATGCGTGCGCGCAGGCTGTAGTTGGTCATGGAGTTCCGTTATGGGACAATTAGGGTCACACTGTTAAATAGAGAAATATCTCGTCGATGGCGCAATTCTACTCTGCAAAACGACGCGTGACGACGCGTCAGATCATAACCGTTACCGTCAATGACCTCGATCCTTTTGGTCAGGGCGTCGCTCGCCATAACGGAAAAGCGTTGTTTATACCGGAATTGCTACCCCAGGAAAGCGCCGAGGTGGTGATTACCGAAGATAAAAAACAGTTCGCCCGCGCGCAAGTAAAACGACGTTTGAACAACAGCCCTGAGCGTGAAGTGCCACGTTGCCCGCATTTTGGCGTATGCGGCGGTTGCCAGCAGCAGCATGCCAGCATCTCGTTACAGCAGCGTAGTAAAAGCGCGGCGTTGTCGCGTTTAATGAAATGTGACGTGTCGGATGTTATAGCTGATACGCCGTGGGGCTATCGTCGTCGTGCCCGATTGAGCCTGAACTATCGGCCAAAAGAACACAAATTGCAGATGGGGTTTCGCAAATCAGGCTCCAGCGACATTATCGATGTCAAACAATGCCCTGTTTTGGTGCCCCAACTTGAGGTGCTATTGCCCCGCATCAGGGCGTGTCTGGAAAGTCTTCAAGGGTTACGCCACCTTGGACATGTTGAACTGGTGCAGGCAGGGAGCGGAACCCTGATGATTTTGCGCCACACGGCGCCATTAAGTGCAGCGGATAAAGAAAAACTGGAATGCTTTTCGCATTCTCTGGGGCTGTCTTTGTTTCTGGCCCCGCAAAGCGAGATACTGGAATCAATATCAGAAGAATCGCCCTGGTATGACTCAAATGGACTACGGTTAACCTTCAGCCCGCGCGATTTTATTCAGGTTAACGAAGGGGTAAACCAACAAATGGTGGCCCGTGCGCTGGAATGGCTCGATGTGCAACCTGAAGATCGCGTGCTCGATCTGTTCTGCGGAATGGGTAATTTTACCCTGCCGCTGGCAACTCGGGCAGCAAGCGTGGTTGGCGTGGAAGGTGTTCCGGCGCTGGTTGAAAAAGGTCGGGAAAATGCACTGAATAACGGATTACACAATGTGACATTCTTTCATGAGAACCTTGAGGAAGATGTTACCCGGCAGCCGTGGGCGAAAAACGGATTCGACAAAGTTTTGCTCGATCCTGCGCGTGCGGGGGCTGCTGGTGTGATGCAACATATTATAAAATTAGAACCTATACGCGTTGTTTATGTATCCTGTAACCCGGCAACGCTGGCTCGTGACAGCGATGCTTTGCTCAATGCGGGATATGCCATCCGGCGGCTGGCGATGCTCGATATGTTCCCGCACACTGGACACCTGGAATCAATGGTCCTGTTTGAGCGTTTGTAATGAACTTAATACCCATTGGATTTCGCCTTGTAATGCTGTGTGAAAGACAATGGGTTCGGCTTGTCGACTTCGACAGGCCATGCCCCTTAAGGAGAGGACGATGGTTGCGGTAAGAAGTGCACATTTAAATAAAGCTGGTGAGTTTGATCCCAAGAAATGGATCGCGAGTCTGGGGATCTCCAGCCAGCAGTCGTGTGAACGCTTAGCCGAAACCTGGGCGTACTGCCTCCAGCAGACACAGGGGCATCCGGATGCGGATCTGCTGCTGTGGCGTGGCGTGGAGATGGTAGAAATTCTCTCCATGTTGAGCATGGATATCGACACGCTGCGTGCAGCAATGCTGTTCCCTCTGGCTGATGCCAACGTGGTAAGTGAAGACATCCTGCGCGAGAGCGTGGGCAAATCCATTGTTCATCTTATCCACGGCGTGCGTGATATGGCGGCGATACGCCAGCTTAAAGCCACGCATACCGATTCAGTTTCTTCCGAGCAGGTCGATAACGTCCGCCGCATGCTGCTGGCAATGGTAGATGACTTCCGCTGTGTGGTCATCAAGCTGGCAGAGCGGATTGCCCATCTGCGTGAAGTGAAAGACGCGCCGGAAGATGAACGCGTTCTGGCGGCAAAAGAGTGCACCAATATCTATGCACCGCTGGCCAACCGTTTGGGAATCGGGCAATTAAAATGGGAGCTGGAAGATTATTGCTTCCGTTATCTGCACCCGGCTGAATACAAACGCATTGCCAAGCTGCTGCATGAACGTCGTATCGACAGGGAGCATTACATTGATGAGTTCGTTGGTCATTTGCGCTCAGAGATGAAAACGGAAGGCGTCAAAGCTGAAGTGTACGGGCGTCCGAAGCATATCTACAGCATCTGGCGCAAAATGCAGAAAAAGCAGTTGGCCTTCGATGAACTGTTCGATGTGCGCGCAGTGCGTATCGTGGCAGAGCGTTTACAGGACTGCTATGCCGCGCTCGGGATAGTACATACTCACTATCGCCATCTGCCGGATGAGTTTGATGACTACGTCGCGAACCCGAAACCCAACGGCTACCAGTCAATCCATACGGTTGTGCTGGGGCCGGGCGGGAAAACCATTGAAATTCAGATCCGTACCAAACAGATGCACGAAGATGCCGAACTGGGCGTCGCGGCGCACTGGAAGTACAAAGAGGGCACCGCTTCAGGCGCGGCGCGCTCTGGTCATGAAGATCGCATTGCATGGCTGCGTAAGCTGATCGCCTGGCAGGAAGAGATGGCAGATTCCGGTGAAATGCTGGATGAAGTTCGTAGCCAGGTCTTTGATGACCGCGTGTATGTCTTTACGCCGAAAGGCGACGTTGTGGATCTGCCTGCAGGCTCCACGCCGCTCGATTTTGCTTACCACATTCATAGTGATGTGGGGCATCGTTGCATTGGCGCGAAAATTGGTGGACGCATCGTACCGTTTACCTACCAACTGCAGATGGGCGATCAAATTGAAATTATCACCCAGAAACAGCCAAACCCAAGCCGCGACTGGTTGAACCCTAACCTTGGCTACGTAACCACCAGTCGTGGGCGTTCGAAGATCCACGCCTGGTTCCGTAAACAGGACCGTGATAAGAACATTCTTGCAGGTCGCCAGATTCTCGACGATGAGCTGGCGCATTTAGGCATCAGCCTGAAAGAAGCGGAAAAACATCTGCTGCCGCGCTACAGTTTCAATGAGCTGGATGAACTGCTGGCGGCGATTGGCGGAGGAGACATCCGCCTCAACCAGATGGTGAATTTCCTGCAGGCGCAGTTTAATAAGCCAAGCGCTGCCGAACAGGATGCCGCCGCGCTGAAACAGCTTCAGCAGAAAACGCACGCACCGCAGAGTCGCCGTAAAGACGACGGTCGTGTTGTGGTGGAAGGTGTAGGTAACCTGATGCACCACATCGCTCGCTGCTGCCAGCCGATTCCAGGCGATGAGATTGTCGGGTTTATTACCCAGGGACGCGGTATTTCCGTGCACCGGGCGGATTGTGAACAGCTGACTGAGCTGCGTTCCCATGCGCCGGAGCGTATTGTTGATGCGGTCTGGGGCGAAAGTTACTCTGCAGGGTATTCGCTGGTGGTTCGCGTCCAGGCCAACGATCGCAGTGGCTTGTTACGTGATATCACCACGATTCTCGCCAACGAGAAGGTGAATGTGCTGGGAGTTGCCAGCCGGAGTGATACCAAACAACAGCTTGCCACCATTGATATGACCATCGAAATCTACAACCTGCAGGTGCTCGGGCGCGTGCTCGGCAAGCTGAACCAGGTACCGGATGTGATCGACGCGCGTCGTCTACACGGTAATTAATCATTATGTAGGCCGGATAACCTTGTAGGCCTGATAAGACGCGTTAGCGTTGCCATCAGGCATTGCTATGTTGCCTGATGTCGCCTTGTCCGGCCTACCGTATTGAAATTTCAGGATATTCCAATGAATCAAATCGACCGACTGCTCGGTATTATGCAGCGCCTGCGCGACCCGGAGAACGGCTGTCCGTGGGACAAAGAGCAGACATTCGCCACTATTGCTCCTTACACCCTCGAAGAGACTTATGAAGTGCTGGACGCGATTGCGCGAGAAGACTTCGACGACCTGCGTGGAGAGTTGGGGGATCTGCTGTTCCAGGTGGTGTTTTACGCCCAGATGGCTCAGGAAGAAGGGCGCTTCAACTTTGATGATATCTGCGCAGCGATAAGCGATAAGCTTGAACGCCGCCACCCGCATGTTTTTGCTGATGTTTCTGCAAGTAACAGCACCGAGGTGCTTACCCGTTGGGAGCAAATCAAAACCGAAGAACGTGCTGAGAAGGCACAGCATTCCGCGCTCGACGATATTCCCCGTAGTTTACCGGCATTAATGCGCGCCCAAAAAATCCAGAAACGCTGCTCAAATGTTGGCTTCGACTGGAAAACATTAGGACCGGTTGTCGACAAGGTTTACGAAGAGATCGACGAAGTCATGTTTGAGGCGAAGCAGGCTGTTGTCGACCAGGCTAAACTGGAGGAGGAAATGGGCGATCTGCTGTTTGCCACGGTCAATATGGCCCGGCATTTAGGCACTAAAGCAGAGACTGCTTTGCAAAAAGCGAACGAGAAATTTGAGCGACGTTTTCGTGAGGTTGAGCGAATTGTGGCTGCTCGCGGTCTGGAAATGACTGGTGTTGATCTGGAAACTATGGAAGAAGTCTGGCAACAGGTAAAACGGCAGGAAATTGATCTCTAAGGGATTTCGTCGGTCAAGGGCGATTTGTGTGATTTTTTAAATAACAAGCGCTTGATTTACGTCAAAAACATTTACCCCAAAGGGGCTATTTTCTCACTCCCGATGTTAATGTGAGCCTGGTGAAGAGGAGGAATAATGAAAGTTTGTGGCGCTCGTCATGTTCGGGTATACTACTTTCCCGTCTTGGTAATTCCATCGTTTCACCCTAACTTCTCAGGTCCAGCATGACAACGAACTATATTTTTGTGACCGGCGGGGTCGTATCCTCTCTGGGAAAAGGCATTGCCGCAGCCTCCCTGGCAGCCATTCTTGAAGCCCGTGGCCTCAATGTAACCATGATGAAACTGGATCCGTACATCAACGTCGATCCAGGTACTATGAGCCCAATCCAACACGGGGAAGTGTTCGTTACCGAAGACGGCGCTGAAACCGACCTGGACCTGGGTCACTACGAGCGTTTCATTCGTACCAAAATGAGCCGCCGCAACAACTTCACTACGGGTCGTATCTACTCCGACGTTCTGCGTAAAGAACGCCGTGGCGACTACCTGGGCGCGACCGTTCAGGTTATCCCGCACATCACGAATGCCATTAAAGAGCGTGTTCTGGAAGGCGGTGAAGGTCATGATGTTGTTCTGGTTGAAATCGGCGGAACCGTTGGGGATATCGAATCTCTGCCGTTCCTTGAAGCGATTCGCCAGATGGCCGTAGAAATTGGTCGCGAGCACACGCTGTTTATGCATCTGACGCTGGTTCCGTACATGGCGGCGGCAGGTGAAGTCAAAACTAAACCGACTCAGCACTCTGTAAAAGAGCTGCTTTCTATCGGTATTCAGCCAGATATCCTGATTTGCCGCTCCGATCGCGCAGTTCCGGCTAATGAACGTGCAAAAATTGCATTGTTCTGTAACGTTCCGGAAAAAGCGGTGATTTCTCTGAAAGATGTCGATTCCATCTATAAAATTCCGGGCCTGTTGAAATCTCAGGGCCTTGACGATTATATTTGTAAACGATTCAGCTTGAACTGTCCGGAAGCTAATCTGTCAGAATGGGAACAGGTTATCTACGAAGAAGCTAATCCGGCAGGCGAAGTGACTATCGGTATGGTCGGCAAGTACATTGAACTGCCGGATGCCTATAAGTCAGTTATCGAAGCGCTGAAGCATGGCGGTCTGAAGAATCGTGTCACCGTCAATATCAAGCTGATCGACTCACAAGATGTCGAAACGCGTGGCGTTGAGATCCTGAAAGGTCTTGATGCCATCCTGATCCCTGGCGGCTTCGGCTACCGTGGTGTTGAAGGTAAAATCGCGACGGCGCGCTTTGCGCGTGAGAACAATATTCCTTATCTGGGCATTTGCCTGGGTATGCAGGTTGCGTTGATTGAGTTTGCACGTAACGTAGTGGGTATGGACAACGCCAACTCCACGGAATTTGTGCCAGACTGTAAGTACCCGGTGGTGGCCCTGATTACCGAATGGCGCGATGAAGACGGTAACGTCGAAGTCCGTACCGAGAAGAGCGATCTGGGCGGCACTATGCGTCTTGGTGCGCAGCAGTGTCAGTTGAGCGACGATAGCCTGGTTCGTCAACTGTACGGCGCGCCGACAATTGTTGAACGCCACCGCCACCGTTACGAAGTCAACAATATGCTGTTGAAACAGATTGAAGCTGCGGGTCTGCGTATTGCAGGCCGTTCCGGTGATGATCAGTTGGTCGAGATCATTGAGGTACCGAATCATCCGTGGTTCGTGGCCTGTCAGTTCCACCCGGAATTTACTTCCACGCCACGTGATGGGCACCCGCTGTTTGCCGGCTTTGTGAAAGCCGCCAGTGAACATCAGAAGCGTCAGGCGAAGTAAGAAGTAAATAAGTTAGAACGGCAATGCACCCATCAGGGTGCATTGTTTGTCTGGAGTTTTAGTTTAACTTGTACTGAGGAAAATCTAATGTCCAAAATCGTTAAAATCATCGGTCGTGAAATCATCGACTCCCGTGGTAACCCGACTGTTGAAGCCGAAGTACACCTGGAAGGTGGTTTCGTTGGTATGGCAGCAGCTCCGTCAGGTGCTTCTACTGGTTCCCGCGAAGCACTGGAACTGCGCGATGGCGACAAATCCCGTTTCATGGGTAAAGGCGTACTGAAAGCTGTTGCAGCTGTTAACGGCCCAATTGCTCAGGCTCTGCTGGGTAAAGATGCTAAAGATCAGGCTGGCATCGACAAGATCATGATCGATCTGGACGGTACTGAAAACAAATCCAACTTCGGTGCAAACGCCATCCTGGCTGTGTCCCTGGCGAACGCCAAAGCAGCAGCAGCTGCTAAAGGCCTGCCGCTGTATGCACACATCGCTGAACTGAACGGTACTCCGGGTAAATACTCCATGCCGGTTCCGATGATGAACATCATCAACGGTGGTGAGCACGCTGACAACAACGTCGACATCCAGGAATTCATGATTCAGCCGGTTGGCGCTAAGACTCTGAAAGAAGCCGTTCGTATGGGTTCTGAAGTGTTCCACAACCTGGCTAAAGTTCTGAAAGCTAAAGGTATGAACACTGCAGTTGGTGACGAAGGTGGCTACGCGCCGAACCTGGGTTCCAACGCTGAAGCTCTGGCTGTAATCGCTGAAGCGGTTAAAGCAGCTGGCTACGAGCTGGGCAAAGACATCACTCTGGCGATGGACTGTGCAGCTTCTGAATTCTACAAAGACGGTAAATACGTTCTGGCTGGCGAAGGCAACAAAGCATTCACCTCCGAAGAATTCACTCACTTCCTGGAAGAACTGACCAAACAGTACCCGATCGTGTCCATCGAAGATGGTCTGGACGAGTCTGACTGGGACGGTTTCGCATACCAGACTAAAGTACTGGGCGACAAAATCCAGCTGGTTGGTGACGATCTGTTCGTAACCAACACCAAGATCCTGAAAGAAGGCATCGAAAAAGGCATCGTTAACTCCATCCTGATCAAATTCAACCAGATCGGTTCTCTGACCGAAACTCTGGCTGCGATCAAAATGGCGAAAGACGCTGGCTACACCGCTGTCATCTCTCACCGTTCTGGCGAAACTGAAGATGCTACCATCGCTGACCTGGCTGTTGGTACCGCTGCAGGCCAGATCAAAACTGGTTCTATGAGCCGTTCTGACCGCGTTGCTAAGTACAACCAGCTGATTCGTATCGAAGAAGCTCTGGGTGAACAAGCACCGTACAACGGTCGTAAAGAGATCAAAGGTCAGGCGTAATCCTGTTCTTTAACTCTTAACGTAAAAACCCGCTGCGGCGGGTTTTTTTATGCTTTTAAAGCAGTAGAGGAAGTGTTGCGCTGGCGGTTTGCTGGCTCACATCACTGTACTTTTCATCCAGCGCAATCAGCGACGTGGTGAGAAGTTCTACCAACAGCATCACACCCACCTTGGCGTTTAGCGCACCAGCACTCAACGGACCTTCTGGTTTGGCTGCGACCAGTTGAATATCGCTCAGCGAAGCCAGCGGACTGCGTGGTGTATTACTTAGCGCCAGTACGCGCACGCCTTGCTTACGCGCCAGTTTCACGACATGCAGCAGATCGCGCGTGGAGCCTGAACTGGAGATCGCTACCACGAGCGTATTTTTGCTAAGCGTAGTGGCATTCATGGCTGCGCGGTGCATGTCGCTGAACAGTTGCGCGGGTTTGCCGAGGCGCAGGAGTTTGTAATGTAAATACTCCCCCAGAATAGCGCTGGCCGCTACGCCATAAATCTGTACCGACTGAGCCTGATGTAGCGCCAGAGCGGCGGATTCCAGTAATGTCCTGTCGAGTAACTTTGCTGTGTCCTGCAGCGCTTGCACGGATTCATTGACCACATTGTCAATTTCATCCCCGCTGTGCTCTACCGGCTGTCCTTGCTGGAGATCGAGAGCCAGCGCCATTTTGAATTCGTTATAACCCTTACACCCAAGCGTGCGGCACAGACGTGTGACGCTCGCCTCGCTGGTGTCGCTTTCACGCGCCAGTTCGGTAATCGTCAGGTAGACAACTTTTGCCGGATCACTAAGCACAAACTCTCCCAGCTTCTGCTGTGTTCGGCTATATCCGTCAACGCCCTGGCGCAATCTCAGCAGCAGGTTTTCATTTTCTGACATGCAAAATCCTTAATGCGTTTCTCTGCTGATAGTGTGGCGGAAAGCAGGGGAGAGATGCCAGTCATTTTAAAAAAGTATGATCGGCTTCCTGGTTTTTGATGATAATTTTCATTTATAAAATTAATTATGGTAAAAATTTTCATCATTAATCGGGGAGATGAAAAAATGATGCAAATGTTTAGCGGCGCCTCATCGGGCGCATGGTTTGAAAAGGCACAGCGGTTTGGCAAATCGTTCATGCTGCCGATTGCGGTACTGCCCGCTGCGGGGCTGTTGTTAGGGATTGGCGGTGCGCTGTCGAATCCAAACACATTGACGGCGTATCCGTTTTTGGACGTTGACTGGTTACAGGCAATCTTCACGATCATGACCAGCGCAGGTTCTATTGTGTTTGCCAACCTGTCGGTGCTTTTTGCGGTGGGTGTGGCAGTAGGATTGGCGAAAACGGACAAAGGCACCGCCGGGCTTGCTGCATTGCTGGCATTTCTGGTGATGAACGCCACCATCAACGCTTTATTGACACTCAACGGAACGCTGGCGCACGAGAATCCCGGTGCCGTAGGCCAGGGGATGACGCTGGGTATTCAGACGCTGGAAACAGGCGTATTTGGTGGGGTGGTGATTGGGCTTGTCACCTGCGCGCTGCATAGCCGTTTCAATAAAGTCTCGCTGCCTCAGTTCCTTGGTTTCTTCAGCGGTTCGCGCTTTGTGCCGATTATTAGCTCCCTTGCCGCGATTGTAGTGGGTGCGGTCATGACGGTGGTTTGGCCGCATTTCCAGAAACTCATTTTTGGACTGGGTGGTCTGGTGGATGCGACCGGTTATCTGGGTACGCTGTTGTACGGCTTCATCCTGCGTATGCTTGGCCCACTGGGGTTACACCATATCTTTTATTTACCGTTCTGGACCACAGCGCTTGGCGGGAGTGAAATCGTCAACGGCCAGTTGGTTGAAGGTACGCAGCGTATTTTCTTCGCGCAACTTGCCGCTCCGAATACGCAGCAGTTCTATGCGGGCACCTCGCGCTTTATGTCCGGGCGCTTTATCACCATGATGTTTGGCCTGCTTGGCGCATGTCTTGCGATGTACCATACTGCAAAACCAGAGAACAGAAAGCTTGTCGCCGGACTGCTGTTGTCTGCGGCCCTGACCTCTTTCCTGACGGGGATCACTGAGCCTATCGAGTTCTCCTTCCTGTTTGTCGCACCTGTGTTATACGTCATTCACGCCTTCTTCGATGGTCTGGCGTTTATGATGGCGCATATTTTACATATCACCATCGGGCAAACCTTTTCGGGGGGGCTTATCGATTTCCTCCTCTTCGGTGTGCTACAGGGGGAAGCTAAAACCAACTGGATGTACGTACCTATGGTGGGGATCCCGTGGTTCTTCCTTTACTACTTCACCTTCCGCTATTTGATTAACCGCTTTAACTGGTTGACGCCTGGTCGTGAAAACGCAGCACCGACTGAATCCGGCCTGCCGCAAAGTGAGCGTGCTGCGGCTGTGATTGCCGGACTGGGAGGTAAAGAGAATCTGGAAGAGGTGGACTGTTGCGCCACACGTCTGCGCGTGACGGTAAAAGAGAGTAGCAAGGTCGATGAAGCGGCGCTGAAAGCGACCGGAGCGCGTGGCGTAATTATTCGCGGCAACGGGGTTCAGGTGATTTATGGACCGCATGTCACCATCATCAAAAACGAAGTCGAAGAGATCTTATCGTAATGAAAACTGTACTGGATTCCCTGAAAGGTAAATTAATCGTCTCCTGCCAGGCGCTGGAAAATGAGCCCCTGCACAGTCCGTTTATTATGTCGCGTATGGCGCTGGCGGCAGCGCAGGGAGGTGCTGTAGGTATTCGTGCGAACAGCGTGGTGGACATTCGCGCGATCAAAGAGAGCGTCTCCCTGCCGGTGATTGGGATTATCAAGCGCGATTATCCGGGTAGCGATGTGTTTATCACGGCCACCCTCAAGGAAGTGGATGAGCTAATGACCGTTGAGCCGGAGATTATTGCTCTGGATGCGACAGCGCGCCCGCGCCCAGGAGGACAAACGCTGGAAGAATTAGTTATGCAAATCCGCGCTCGCTACCCGTCTGTGCTGCTGATGGCGGATATCGCCACCATAGACGAAGCGGTGACAGCTGAGCGTCTGGGTTTTGACTGCGTGGGCACCACGCTCTACGGCTATACCGCTGACACTGCCGGGCATGTGCTGGCGGAAAACGACTGCGGTTTTTTACGCGAGGTATTGGCGGCGGTCAGCGTACCTATCGTGGCAGAAGGAAACGTCGATACTCCGGAACGTGCCGCACGATGCCTGGAATTAGGTGCCCATACCGTGGTGGTTGGTGGCGCTATCACGCGTCCGCAGCAGATAACGGCACGCTTTGTCGCGGCGATCGCCTCGTAAAGCATCGATGGGGCATGATACTTTGGCGGGGATCTGCGATAATTATCGTTTATCCCCATATTGAGAGCGCTATGCAGTACCCGATTAACGAGATGTTCCAGACCCTGCAAGGTGAGGGTTACTTTACCGGCGTCCCCGCCATTTTTATTCGTTTACAGGGATGCCCGGTTGGCTGTGCCTGGTGCGATACCAAACACACCTGGGATAAGCTTGAGGATCGGGAAGTCTCCCTGTACAGCATCCTGGCCAAGACCAAAGAAAGCGACAAATGGGGGGCGGCGAGCAGTGAGGATCTGCTGGCAGTCATTTCGCGTCAGGGGTATACCGCCCGTCACGTGGTGATCACCGGCGGCGAGCCCTGCATTCATGACCTGATGCCGCTGACTGACCTGCTGGAAAAGAACGGCTTTAGCTGCCAGATTGAGACCAGTGGTACTCACGAAGTACGCTGTACGCCGAATACCTGGGTGACCGTATCGCCGAAGGTAAATATGCGTGGCGGTTATGATGTGCTGTCGCAGGCGCTGGAGCGCGCGAATGAAATCAAACATCCGGTTGGTCGCGTTCGCGATATTGAAGCGCTGGATGAACTGCTGGCGACGCTGAGCGACGACAAACCACGAATCATCGCCTTACAGCCAATCAGCCAGAAAGAAGATGCGACGCGTTTGTGTATTGATACCTGTATTGCGCGAAACTGGCGTCTGTCGATGCAAACCCATAAATATCTGAATATTGCCTGATAATTCTGCCGGGTGGATTTCATCCGCCCGGCGTACTGATTACGCGTTTGACCAGCTTTGAATGGCGTCAACGTTATCCAGATTACCGTGAGTGACCTCATACGACTTTTTCAAAATCACATCGGTATACTGAGTTAAATCCCTGAAGATTCCTTTATTTAGCGCCTCATAGCGTTTGGCGTTTTGTTCAACTGGCATAAACACATCTTTGACCCGGACCATATTTTCGATGGCCGCCTCGTAGGAAGGATACAGACCCAACCCTACCGCGGTGTTGATCGCCGCTCCGAGGCTCGCGCAGCCGTTAATGGCGTTACGCCTGGCCGGGAGGTTGAATACATCGGCAAAGATTTGCATAAACAGGTCGCTGTTTGACCCCCCACCGGTAATGATGATGTGCTTAGCGAAATGGTTCATTTCATTGCACATATTGTCGTAGTTATTCTTTAACGTCAGCGCCACGCTCTCCAGAATCGAGCGGTAAATCCACGCATAGTCCATGCTGGAGTCAAAGCCTATCATAATGCCGCGTTTGTAGGGCTCCCATGGGTTGGTCAGCCAGTCGAGCACGGTCATCAGGCCGTTACAGCCCGGAGGGACAACTGAGGCTTTTTTGTTGAGCAGATCCTCCGGTGAGAGCCCCTGCGATTTGGCATCCTGAATCAAGGATTCGCCCAGCATGTCCCGCAGCCAACTGACCGTCCACATCCCTTTACGAATGCCATACCCTTCATACAGCAACGTTTCAGGAATGGAAGACATAATCGGCCAGTATGCGACGGGATCCTTCGGCAACGCTTTACCGTTCATCATCAGAGCGATATAGGTGCCTAACGAAATCACCGCTGTTTCATCGTCCAGCAACCCTGCGCCGAGCGCTTCGACCGGCTTATCGCTGGTGGTGCAGACAACGGGTAAACCCGCCGGAAAACCGGTAGCGAAAGCCGCCTGTTCGGTAAGATGACCTAAGATTGTCCCCGGCATCTGCACATCGAATAGCATGTGGCGGGGAATGTTAAACTTCTTCATGACCTCATCATCGTCGCTCCACGACCAGGTTTTATAATCCACCGGCCACTGGCCAAAGTAATTGGCGATGTTGTCTTTAAACTCGCCGGTTAAGCGGTGCGACAGGTAGCCCGAAAATGAGGTAACCCAGGCCACATCAGGATTGGTATGCTCATAAGGTCGGGTGACGCGGGCGTCCTGCCAGCTGATTAACGGTTCCGCAGGTGTGCCGTCAGCTTTGAGTAGCGCGCGGCAACAGCGGATAGAACCCAGCCCGATGCCGACAATATCTTCTTTATGGCCTGCAAATTGATTCATCAGATCTTTTCCGGCGAAGCATAAAGAGGTCCATAAATCATCGTCGGGATGTTCTGCCGTATCAGCATCCGGGGTGTACATCTGCTGTAACAGGCCTTTTCCTTCACAGACCACATTCCCCTGCAGATCGTACATCACTACTTTAGTGCTTTGGCTCCCGCCATCGATTCCAATGATGTATTTCTTTGACATGATTATTTCTCCTTTAAATTGTCATCATCACTAGCCGGTTGTTTCAGCGGCCTGTGATGTCATCTTTTCCGGTGCGGTGTTAGCGGTGCGAATTTTGCGAAACAATAAGAAAGTGAACAGGATGACCAGGCATAGCGCCGCCAACCCCATTAACCACATGTTGCGATAGGCTTGTGCCGCCGGGAGCGTGTCCTGCCAGTGGCCTACGATCGGATAAACAAACACGTCGGGTAGAAAACCGATCACTGAACAGATCCCCACGGTGGTTCCCATGATGTAAGACGGCGTTCTGGCTTCGCCGGGACAGGCCCAGTAGAGTCCACGCGAGGCGTAACAGGTGAATCCCAGTAACAGAATCAGGCCGATACCCATGGCGACGGACTGCGGGTTCGAGTTGGTTGCCAGCAGCGCGATAAGCGCCAGCAAGCCAACGATAGACAGTAACTGAATGACGCGGGTCGGCGATTTCACCTTGCTATAGGTGGTAATAATGCCGCCCAACGGCCCGCAAATGGCACGGAAAATCTTGTTGATGACAATGCCCATGTAGCTGGCCGCGACCAGCGACATACCGTACATTTCGGTCAGATAATTAGTGGAGTAGCTGAGGATGGCGTAGATCGTAAAGACGCCAAAAATGACCATGCTGCAATACCAGGTTGTACTGATGCGCAGCACCGCGAGAATATCGCTGAGCTGGAAGGAGTGCTTTTCTTCTTTCGCCGCGATGCTGTGGCTGTTACCGTCGCTGACGAAGAACCAACACAAAATTCCCAGTAGGATGTAGACCACGCTATAAATCAGGATCACGGCTTTCAGGCTATTGCTGTCATCGGGGGCGAAACGAGAAAAGACCCACATGGTAAATACGGCCAGTGACATGACCCCAACACCGCGCAGGCCTTCCATCCAGCCCATGATCTTCCCTTGTTCGCTGTGATCGCCCAGCAGCGAAGCGGCTTTAATGGATACCGACCACAGCATCAGGATGGTAGTGATGGCAAATGCAACCTGAATACAGAGCATGACCCACAGCGGTGGATACGTCATCATCAGCAAACCGAGCAATCCGGTAATAATCATCGCTAAAGTAATCATTTTGCGATGCGAGAACTTATCGGCAATAACCCCGCTGGGCGCATACAAAATAATAGCTGCAATACCAAAGGTACTCATTATTAATCCGATTTCGGTATTGCTAAACCCCATGAATTTTGCCATGGGAATTTGATATATATAACGTAAATAAGCCAGATCAAAACTAACACCGCCGCTGAAACTAATAATTGCGAGGGTTATCCAACGGCGATATGAATTGTTATGCATATTGAATTCTCATGTTTAACAGACAAAAAAAAGAGAAAAGTAAACCGCCCTTTCAGGTGGATTACTTTTCTCAGGTCTCTAGTAATTGCGCTTAGAAATAACATGGACAGGTTGATTATAGTGTGAGAATAATCACGATTCTTGTTTTTGGCTATCATGACAAAATTAACGAGTATCTGTGATTTTGATCACGTTAGATAATTTATGGTTGTGCTAAAAATTTAGTCCAGTTACCAGAGATAATGAGAAAGGTGACTTCCCTCTTGCGGGGGAAGTTGCCTTTCTTTTTTTTTGCCTAAAGGAATTTGGAGCTAACTATGTCAATCGAATCTCTCAACGCATTCTCAATGAATTTTTTCTCCCTGAAAGGGAAAACGGCGATCGTTACGGGCGGCAACAGCGGTCTCGGTCAGGCTTTCGCGATGGCGCTGGCGAAAGCGGGGGCAAATCTGTTTATCCCAAGCTTTGTAAAAGATAACGGCGAAACGAAGGAAATCATTGAGAAACAAGGTGTTGAAGTTGAATTTATGCAGGTAGATATTACCGAAAAAGGCGCGCCGCAGAAGATTATCGCCGCCTGCTGCGAGCGTTTTGGCACCGTCGATATTCTGGTGAATAATGCCGGAATTTGTAAGCTGAATAAGGTGCTGGACTTTGGTCGTGCGGACTGGGATCCGATGATTGATGTTAACCTGACGGCGGCCTTTGAACTAAGCTATGAAGCTGCAAAAATTATGATTCCGCAAAACAGCGGTAAAATTATTAATATCTGCTCTTTGTTCTCTTATCTTGGCGGTCAGTGGTCACCAGCCTATTCGGCTACCAAACATGCACTGGCTGGTTTTACCAAAGCATATTGCGATGAATTGGGGCAATATAATATTCAGGTTAACGGTATCGCACCGGGATATTATGCGACAGATATTACGCTGGCCACCCGCAGTAACCCGGAAACCAACCAGCGGGTATTGGATCATATCCCGGCGAATCGTTGGGGAGATACTCAGGATTTAATGGGGGCAGCGATATTCCTCGCCAGTCAGGCGTCTAATTATGTTAACGGTCATTTACTGGTTGTCGACGGCGGTTATTTAGTTCGTTAAATCTTGTCGATAGTTTCTGTTTTATTCATTATTCTGTTAATTATCAGGAAGGAATGACTATGTCTTTATCTCGCGAAGCGATCGTTGACCAGTTAAAAGAAATTGTTGGACCCGATCGCGTAATTACCGATGAAACGGTATTAAAGAAAAACAGTATTGACCGCTTTCGTAAATATGCTGATATCCATGGCGTCTTTACGCTGCCGTTACCGGCTGCGGTTGTTAAGTTAGGCTCGACCGACCAGGTTTCTAACGTGCTGGCCTTTATGAACCAGAATAAGATCAATGGCGTTCCGCGTACCGGTGCCTCTGCGACGGAAGGGGGGCTGGAAACTGTGGTTGAGAATTCCGTGGTGCTGGACGGCGCCGGAATGAACCAAATCCTGAATATTGATATCGAGAATATGCAGGCGACCGCACAATGTGGTGTACCGCTGGAAGTGCTGGAAAATGCGCTGCGGGCTAAGGGCTACACCACCGGACACTCGCCGCAGTCTAAACCTCTGGCGCAGATGGGCGGCCTGGTGGCAACCCGCAGCATTGGTCAATTTTCCACGCTCTACGGCGCAATTGAAGATATGGTTGTCGGCCTCGAGGCCGTACTGGCGGACGGCACCGTCACCCGCATCAAAAACGTCCCCCGCCGCGCAGCCGGCCCGGACATTCGCCACATCATTATCGGCAACGAAGGTGCACTGTGCTATATCACTGAAGTAACAGTGAAAATATTCAAGTTTACCCCGGAAAACAACCTCTACTACGGCTACGTTCTGGACGATATGAAGGTTGGCTTTGAGATTCTGCGTGAAGTGATGGTGGAAGGCTATCGTCCTTCAATTGCACGACTGTATGACGCCGAGGATGGCACCCAGCACTTCACCCATTTTGCTGATGGCAAATGCGTGCTGATTTTTATGGCTGAGGGCAACCCGCGGCTGGCGAAAGCCACCGGGGAAGGCATTGCGGAAGTTGTGGCACGCTATCCGCAGTGCCAGCGAGTGGACAGTAAGCTGATTGAAAACTGGTTTAATCACCTGAACTGGGGGCCGGAAAAAGTGGCTGCCGAACGTGTGCAGATCCTGAAAACCGGTAATATGGGCTTCACTACTGAGGTTTCAGGCTGCTGGAGCTGCATCCATGAGATCTATGAAAGCGTAATCAATCGTATTCGTACCGAGTTCCCGCATGCGGATGATATCACCATGCTGGGCGGTCATTCCTCCCACAGTTATATCAATGGTACCAACATGTACTTTGTGTATGACTACAACGTGGTGAACTGTAAGCCTGAAGAGGAAATTGATAAGTACCATAACCCGCTCAACAAGATTATCTGCGAGGAGACGATTCGCCTCGGCGGTTCTATGGTGCATCACCACGGCATTGGCAAGCATCGCGTTCACTGGAGCAAGCTGGAACATGGCAGCGCGTGGGCTTTGCTGGAAGGACTGAAGAAGCAGTTTGATCCGAACGGAATTATGAATACGGGCACGATCTACCCGATTGAGAAGTAGTTATTTATACGGCTTCTCAAATGAGGAGCCGTAATTTTACCGGACTATGAAGGGGTAGAAATGAACACTTCACCGGTGCGAATGGATGATTTACCGCTAAACGGCTTTCACTGCCGTATTGCCGCGCTGACTTTTGGCGCACATCTTGTTGATGGCTATGTCCTTGGTGTCATCGGTTACGCCATTATTCAGCTCACTCCCGCTATGCATCTGACGCCTTTTATGGCTGGTATGATCGGCGGCGCGGCGCTGTTAGGCCTTTTTATCGGCAGCCTGATTCTGGGATGGATTTCGGATCACTATGGTCGACAAAAAATTTTCAACTTCAGCTTTGTACTGATCACCGTCGCCTCATTTCTTCAGTTTTTTGCCACCACACCCGAGCAGTTGATTGGCTTGCGGATCCTGATAGGGATAGGGCTGGGCGGAGATTACTCTGTGGGGCACACGCTGCTGGCCGAGTTTTCACCGCGCCGACACCGTGGGATTCTGCTCGGTGCATTTAGCGTGGTATGGACAGTGGGTTACGTACTGGCAAGTATTGCTGGCCATCATTTTATTAGCGAAAACCCGGATGCCTGGCGTTGGCTGCTGGCATCGTCTGCTTTACCTGCGCTATTGATTACGCTGCTGCGCTGGGGAACGCCAGAGTCGCCGCGCTGGCTGATGCGTCAGGGGAGGTTCGCTGAAGCTCATGCCGTGGTGCACCGCTGTTTTGGTATGCACGTACAACTGGGCGATGAGGTAACGAAAGAGACGAATAAACATATCAGAACCCTGTTCTCATCACGCTACTGGCGGCGCACGGCTTTTAATAGCATCTTCTTTGTTTGCCTGGTTATCCCTTGGTTCGTTATCTACACCTGGCTACCGACGATTGCCGAAACCATTGGTCTTGAAGACGCGTTAACTGCCAGCCTGTTGCTGAATGCGCTGCTGATCGTGGGCGCGCTGCTGGGTCTTGTATTAACACATCTGCTGGCCCATCGCCATTTTCTGCTCGGCAGCTTTTTGCTGCTGGCGACGACATTAATCGTGATGGCCTGCTTACCGCCTGGCAGTCACTGGACGCTGCTGCTTTTTGTCTTATTCAGCACCACGATTTCGGCGGTCAGTAATCTGGTGGGGATTTTACCGGCGGAAAGCTTTCCCACCGACATTCGTTCGCTGGGGGTGGGATTCGCCACCGCTATGAGCCGACTCGGCGCAGCAATCAGCACCGGTTTGCTGCCATGGACTCTGGCGCAATGGGGGATGACGGTCACGCTACTGCTATTAGCTGGCGTATTGCTGATCGGCTTCGTGGTGACCTGGCTATGGGCACCGGAGACCAAAGCGTTGCCGCTGGTGGCAGCCGGAAGCGGCGACCAAAGACAAGGAGGTACAAATGAACATTCTGTTGGCGTTTAAGCCCGAGCCCGACGCCAGCATGCTGGCAGAAAAGGACTGGCAGGCCGCCACGCTGAGTACCTGCGGGCCGGATGTTTCGCTATTGCGCAACGCTATCGGTGCTGATGAACAGGCCGCTGCCGCGCAGCTATTGGCCCAGCGTGGTGCGGGCTGTGAGATGACCCTGACCGCATTAAGCATTGGTGATGAGAGGGCACTTCACTGGCAGCGTTATTTTGCCGCGTTAGGTTTTGAGCAGTCGGTGTTGCTGGAGACAGCGGCGGATCTGCGCTTTGCGCCAGAGTTCATTGCCCGGCAGATTGCCGACTGGCAGGGCAGACACGGTACTGAACTGATTGTCACCGGCTGTCAGAGCAGCGAGGGGCAGAATGGGCAAACACCATTTTTGCTGGCGGAAATGCTTAACTGGCCCTGTTTCATCCAGGTCGAACGCTTTACCCTTGAGCCACCTTTCATTGTCGTCGAACAGCGAACGATATCCGGTATCCGCCGTTGCCGGGTGCGGCTCCCGGCAGTGATTGCAGTCAGACAATGTGGTGAAGTGGCGCTTCCTGTACCGGGAATGCGTCAGCGTCTGGCCGTGGCAAAAGCGGAGATTGTGCGCCAGCCCGTGTCCTGCGATGAAATCCCCAACGTTCAGTGCCAGAAGCTGACTCGACCGACGCAGCGGCGCTGCGCCATGATAATCGACGGTGCGACGGCGCAGGAAAAAGCCCTGCTATTGTGGAACGACTATTTGCGCAAGAGGATGCTGCCATGAAGATCGCGCTGATTACGCAAAGTGGCGAATGTGCGGCAATCGCCAACTGGATTGCAGAAAACGGACTTTCTAACATGGAACTGGAGCGCTGGACCCTCGAGCCGCCGCCGGATGTTGCAGAGCAGGTGCTGGATGCGCTGGCGGCGCAGTGGTTGCTGACGCCGGCCGATATCCTTATCTTTCCTGCCGGGCCGCTGGGGGATGAGCTTGCGACGCGACTGGCCTGGCGACTGCATGGCGGCAGTCTTTGCCAGGTACAGACGCTGGAGGCGCAGCAGAGGTTGGTTAACAAATCTCATTGGGGAAATGCGCTGACGGCAACATTGCACGTTACCGCGCGTCCCTTATGTATTTCTCTGACGCGCGAGCCCGAATTGAGCGCGTCGGGAAAGGATCTGCCTGCGATGGCGGAATACCGGATTGTACCTACACTTGCTCCAGACTGGCTGGAGAGCGTGGAAAGCATTGAGCGCGTCACTGCTCATCCTTTGTTACAGGCCGGGCGCGTGCTGGTGGTCGGGCAGGGAAGAAGTGACGTCAGTGCCGATAAAATTACCGCGCTGGGTCAGGCGCTTGGCGCTGAAGTGGGATACAGCCGTGCGCGGGTGATGAATGGTGGCTTTGACGCTGAGCGCGTGATTGGTATCTCGGGCCATCTGCTTGCGCCGGAAGTCTGCATTGTTGCTGGAGCCTCCGGTGCGGCGGCGTTAATGGCCGGAGTTCGTCAGAGCCGGTTTGTGGTGGCGATAAACAGCGATGCTGGCGCGCCTGTCTTTTCGCAGGCAGACGTCGGGATTGTGGATGACTGGCTGCCGGTACTGGAGACGCTGGCACAACTGCAATAATGTCTGGTAGTGCTGCGCTTTGTAGGCCGGATAAGGCGTTCACGCCGCCATCCGGCATCTCGGGCTAATTCAGCTTTTTGGCTAACGTCCAGACGTCGGTGTTGGTGGTAGAAAGTGCCGCCACACCGGCCTTCATCGCATTACGCGCATCCTCTTCATCGCAGACCAACCCGCCAGCTATCAGCGGCTGGCGTATTTTTTCTGTCACCCATCCCAGCACTTTCGGCATACAGCCTGGCAGGATCTCAATACAGTCCGGGTTCGACTGTGCAACCTGCTTATCAATGTTGTGAAAAGAGATCGAGTCGACGATAAACAGGCGATGGATACAGAAAAAGCCCTCCGCCCGCGCCGCTTTCAGCATCGATGCTTTGGTACTGATAATGCCATCCGCCTCGGTGACCAGCTTCAGAAACTGGATAACAACCTCTTTATTCGACGCCCCCTCCAGCAGATCCACGTGGATAAAGGCGTATTTACCGGCATTTTTAATTTTCTTCACGATATTGCTGATCGTGCAGATATTACCGTACAGAACAGAGATGAACTGGCATTCGGAATCGATGGCTAATTGCAGGCTGGCGTTGTCTTTCACGGCGGCAATCACCGGATTCTGGCGAAGCAGGTGTAACAGGGGCATAGAATATCCTTGAAAATTAGCCAAATCGGTAAGTGATGCCAAACCCGGATGCGGGATAGCGCCACTGTTGCAGCGTGGTTTCATCGCACAGCAGTCGACAGGTACCACACTCCAGGCAGCCGCGAAAGTCGATTTTAAGTTCGCCTTCCGCCGCGAGGGAAAAGAGCCCGGCAGGGCAGGAGGCGATCAGCCGTTGTGCCGTTTCGTTATCGACTCTGGTCGCCGGTACAATATGTGAAATGTCGGCGGGACGCCAGGCGTTGCGGGTTACAGACATCGTAAGCTCCTGATAATATCGCCTGCCAGATGGCGCAGGCCGTGACGACGAAACTGACGCCAGACTATCTGGCGCAGCGGCGCTACCGGGCGGTAGCCCTGATGCCAGAGTTCTCGGGAGACAGACTCCATCAGTTCCGGCCACTGGCGATACCATCCGGGGCGTTCCAGCAATGCAGGAACATCCCTGTAGCGTTGCAAAACTGCCCACAGCAGGCTGTGCTGGACGTCCTGATGGTAGGCCGGAAACAGGTTTTGCGGCCCATGCTTCTGGCAGGCATTAATCAATGTTTGCGCGGCTGCCTGAGCGCCGATCAGCGCCATATCCATGCCGCGTACGGAGAAACCGGTATTCACACAACTGCGTAGTGCATCACCGACGAGCAGCCAGCCTTCTCCAGCGAATTGTACTGGCAGGCTGTGTAAGCCGCCTTCCGGAACCAGATGTGCGCCATACTCCAGCGGTTCGCAGCCTCTGAGCAGCGGATGCAACGCAGGATGTATCTTGAGTCGCTCCAGTAGTTCAGACGCAAGGGTAGTGCTTTGCGCCACCGAGGAAAGCGGGCAAACTACACCGAAAGAGAGCGTCTCTTGATTGGTATAGAGAAATGCACCGCCGGGCAGTTCACCGCAAATATCGCCGCTGAACAGCATTGCCGCGCCTTCGTCTTTGGACAGGCGGAAACGTTCTTCAAGTAACGATTTATCCAGCGCCAGCGTCTCTTTAATCCCTAACGCCATCGAGGTGGTTGAGGGGCGCGGCAGGAAGCCATAGCGTTCCGCCAGCACGCTGTTCGCTCCTTCAGCCAGCACCACATAGCGGGCGCGCAACGTCTCATTATCGGCAATTACGCCGCACACTCTGCCATCTTCAAGATGCAGCGCATCAACCGTCACACCGGTAATCAACTGCACGCCTTCGGCTTCAGCCTGCGCGACGAACCACGGGTCGAAGCGGGCGCGCAGCAGACTCCATGAGTCACCGTCGGGTTGCAAACTGGAATACGTTGTTGCGCCATCACGCGTTAATAGCGAGATATTTTCCTGGGTAATTCTACGTTCAAGCGGGGCCGAGTGTTGGAAGTGGGGGAGAAGTTCGCTGAGCGCATGAGTATACAGACGCCCACCGGAAAGGTTTTTACTGCCGGGAAGTTCGCCGCGTTCAAGAAGCAGAACTGAAAGCCCTGCGCGTGCGCAACGTAAAGCACAAGCGGTGCCTGCTATCCCTGCACCGATGATAATGATATCGAAATCGTCTGACATGTTGTGCTCCAGATATCCAGAGCACATAACCCTAACAGAGTGTCAGTTAAGGAAAATTGACCGTTGCCACAGACGTTACAATCACTCGCCGCGGTACACGCAGCCTGCTGTGCAGGTCTCTTTCACCATTACGGCACTCAGCAGAGGGACAACCGGTTTAACCTGATCCCAAATCCATTTGGCCAGCACTTCACTGGTTGGATTTTCTAAGCCAGGAATATCGTTCAAATAGTAGTGATCGAGTCTGTCGTAAGTCGGCTTAAACGCGGCTTTTAACTCAGCAAAATCCATGATCCAACCGGTATGCGGATCGACTTCACCGGTAATTTCAAGACGCACCATAAATGAGTGACCATGCAGGCGGCCACACTTATGCCCTTCCGGTACGTGCGGCAGGCGGTGAGCGGCTTCGAAGGTGAAATCTTTAAACAAGGTGGTGGACATTATTTACTCTCAAGAATGCGAAAAACCGCCGTAGGGTACCGTAAAGCACAATTTTTATCATTAGTTAAAAGGGCGCTAAGCATCAGAACGTCATATTTACGCTGTTAATGTTTGATAACTATTTATATATCATATAGTTATTAAATCGGTTTTGTCGTTAATGACTATAACTAAAACAGGTTAGTCCATTTGGTTATTTGTTATTTCTATCCCTTCTTTAATTGTTACTATCCCCGCCGTTAACCTTATCTTCAGTTTGGGTTTTATTGCTGAAATCCGCTTTGCTTACTGGAACATGACAACGCATGACGACACAGGCCCCACCTTCCGCTCTGCTACCGCTAAACCCGGAGCAACTGGCACGCCTTCAGGCAGCCACGACCGATTTCACTCCCGCACAGCTTGCGTGGGTTTCTGGCTATTTTTGGGGCGTGCTGAATCAGCAGCCTGGTAGCAATGCAGCGGCGCTTGCGCCTGTCGCTGAAATGCCAGGCATTACGCTTATCTCCGCCTCGCAAACCGGTAATGCGCGTCGTGTGGCGGAAGCCCTGCGCGATGATCTGATCGCCGCGAAGCTCAACGTCACTCTGATCAACGCTGGCGACTATAAATTCAAACAAATCGCCAATGAAAAACTGCTGATCGTGGTGGCGTCGACGCAAGGGGAAGGTGAACCGGCGGAAGAAGCCGTGGCGTTGCATAAATTCCTGTTCTCGAAAAAAGCGCCAAAGCTCGATAACACCGCTTTTGCCGTGTTTGGTCTTGGCGACACCTCCTATGAGTTTTTCTGTCAGTCAGGAAAAGACTTCGATGCGAAACTGGCTGAGCTGGGCGGTGAACGTCTGCTCGATCGTGTAGATGCCGACGTCGAATATCAGGCCGCCGCCGCGCAGTGGCGTGCCCGTTTGATTGATGTCCTGAAAGCACGTGCGCCTGCAGTACCGTCTGTGCAAGTTGCTGCGAGCGGTGCGGTAAATGAAGTACACACCAGCCCGTACACCAAAGAAGCGCCGCTGACGGCGTCGCTTGCGGTGAATCAGAAAATTACCGGCCGTGACTCTGAAAAAGACGTACGCCATATTGAAATTGATTTAGGCGATTCCGGCCTGCGTTATCAGCCGGGCGATGCATTGGGCGTCTGGTATCAGAATGACCCGGATCTGGTTAAAGAACTGGTTGAACTGCTGTGGCTGAAAGGTGATGAGCCGGTGACGGTTGAAGGCAAAACCTTGTCGCTCGCTGAAGCGTTGCAGTGGCATTTCGAGCTGACGGTGAATACCGGCAATATCGTGGAGAACTATGCCACCTTAACCCGCAGCGAAACATTGCTGCCGTTAGTGGGTGACAAAGCACAGTTGCAGCATTATGCCGCCACCACGCCCATCGTCGATATGGTGCGCTTTTCCCCGGCGCAATTGGATGCTCAGGCGTTAGTTGATCTTCTGCGTCCGTTGACGCCGCGTTTGTACTCCATTGCCTCTTCTCAGGCGGAAGTGGAAAGCGAAGTGCACGTCACCGTGGGCGTGGTGCGTTATGAGATAGAAGGTCGCGCCCGTGCTGGTGGTGCTTCCAGTTTCCTCGCCGACCGCGTGGAAGAAGAAGGTGAAGTTCGCGTGTTCATTGAACACAACGACAATTTCCGCCTGCCGTCAAACCCGCAGACGCCGGTAATTATGATTGGCCCGGGTACGGGAATTGCACCGTTCCGTGCCTTCATGCAGCAGCGTGCGGCTGATGGAGCCGAAGGCAAAAACTGGCTGTTTTTCGGTAACCCGCACTTTACCGAAGATTTCCTGTATCAGGTGGAATGGCAGCGTTACGTCAAAGAGGGCGTACTGAGCCGTATCGATCTCGCCTGGTCCCGCGATCAAAAAGAAAAAGTCTACGTACAAGATAAACTGCGCCAACAGGGCGCGGAACTGTGGCGCTGGATTAACGACGGTGCCCACATTTATGTCTGCGGCGATGCCAATCGTATGGCGAAAGACGTTGAGCAGGCGTTGTTGGAAGTGATTGCCGAATTCGGTGGTATGGATATCGAAGCGGCGGATGAATTTTTAAGTGAGCTGCGCATTGAGCGCCGTTATCAGCGAGATGTCTACTAATGAGCGAAAAACATCCAGGACCATTGGTGGTCGAAGGAAAACTGTCCGACGCTGAGCGTATGAAGCTGGAAAGCAACTATCTGCGTGGTACCATTGCCGAAGATTTAAACGACGGCCTGACCGGCGGGTTTAAAGGCGACAACTTCCTGCTGATCCGTTTTCACGGTATGTACCAGCAGGACGACCGCGATATCCGCGCTGAACGTGCCGAGCAAAAGCTGGAGCCGCGTCACGCGATGCTGCTGCGCTGTCGTCTGCCGGGTGGAGTGATCACCACCAAACAGTGGCAGGCGATCGACAAGTTCGCCCATGACAACACTATTTACGGCAGCATTCGTCTGACCAACCGTCAGACCTTCCAGTTTCACGGCATTCTGAAGAAGAACGTTAAACCGGTACACCAGATGCTGCACTCCGTCGGCCTGGACGCACTGGCGACCGCCAACGATATGAACCGTAACGTGCTGTGTACCTCCAACCCGTATGAATCTGAGCTGCACGCCGAAGCCTACGAGTGGGCGAAAAAGATCTCCGAACATCTGCTGCCGCGCACCCGCGCCTATGCAGAGATCTGGCTTGATCAGGAAAAAGTTGCGACCACTGACGAGGAGCCGATCCTCGGTCAAACATATCTGCCGCGTAAGTTTAAAACCACGGTGGTGATCCCACCGCAGAACGACATCGATCTGCATGCCAATGACATGAACTTCGTGGCGATTGCGGAAAACGGCAAGCTGGTGGGCTTTAACCTGCTGGTGGGCGGCGGTTTGTCCATTGAGCATGGCAATAAGAAAACTTACGCCCGGACGGCAAGCGAATTTGGTTATCTGCCGCTTGAGCATACACTGGCCGTGGCGGAAGCGGTGGTGACGACTCAGCGTGACTGGGGTAACCGTACCGATCGTAAAAACGCCAAAACCAAATACACGCTGGAACGCGTAGGCGTTGAGACCTTTAAAGCTGAAGTTGAGCGCCGCGCGGGGATCAAGTTTGAGCCTATCCGCCCGTACGAGTTCACCGGTCGCGGCGATCGTATCGGCTGGGTGAAAGGGATCGACAATAAATGGCATCTGACGCTGTTTATTGAAAACGGTCGTATCCTGGATTATCCGGGCCGTCCGTTGAAAACCGGTCTGCTTGAGATCGCGAAGATCCACAAAGGTGAGTTCCGTATTACCGCGAACCAGAACCTGATCATTGCAGGTGTTCCTGAGAGTGAAAAGGCGAAGATCGAGAAGATTGCGCAGAAGAGTGGCTTAATGAATGCGGTCACTCCGCAGCGTGAAAACTCGATGGCCTGCGTGTCGTTCCCAACCTGTCCGCTGGCGATGGCGGAGGCCGAGCGCTTCCTGCCAACGTTTATCGACAACATCGACACGCTGATGGCGAAGCACAGCCTGAGTGATGAAAATATTGTCATGCGTGTGACTGGCTGCCCGAACGGTTGCGGCCGCGCGATGCTGGCGGAAGTTGGTCTGGTGGGGAAAGCGCCCGGACGTTACAACCTCCATTTAGGGGGCAACCGTATTGGAACTCGCATTCCCCGGATGTTTAAAGAGAACATCACCGAGCCGGAAATTCTGGCATCGCTGGATGAACTGATTGGGCGCTGGGCGAAAGAGCGCGAAGCGGGTGAAGGCTTCGGTGACTTTACGGTGCGTGCGGGCATTATTCGCCCGGTGCTCGATCCTGCCCGGGATTTCTGGGAATAATGTGAAATTGACTTATCGGGTCTGCTGAATCGGTAGACCTGATAAGCGCAGCGCCATCAGGCAAGGCAAACAGTGAGGAACTTATGTCCAAACTCGATCTCAACGCGTTGAACGAACTGCCGAAAGTTGAACGCGTTATGGCGTTGGCGCAAACCAACGACCAACTGGAAAAATTGAGCGCCGAGGATCGCGTGGCGTGGGCGCTGGAAAACCTGCCTGGCGAATATGTACTGTCATCAAGTTTTGGTATTCAGGCGGCAGTGAGCCTGCACCTGGTAAATCAGGTTCGCCCGGATATCCCGGTGATCCTCACCGATACCGGTTATCTGTTCCCGGAAACCTACCAGTTTATTGACGAGTTAACGGACAAGCTCAAGCTTAATCTGCAAGTCTACCGGGCGAAGGAAAGTGCGGCCTGGCAGGAAGCGCGCTATGGCAAACTGTGGGAGCAGGGCGTTGAGGGCATTGAAAAATACAATGACATCAACAAAGTCGAGCCGATGAACCGGGCATTGCAGGAGCTGAAAGCGCAGACCTGGTTTGCCGGTCTGCGCCGTGAGCAATCGGGCAGTCGTGCGCATTTACCGGTGCTGGCTATTCAGCGTGGTGTGTTTAAAGTTCTGCCGATCATCGACTGGGACAACCGTACGGTTTACCAGTATCTGCAAAAGCATGGTCTGAAGTACCATCCACTGTGGGATCAGGGCTATCTGTCAGTCGGCGATACCCATACCACCCGCAAATGGGAGCCGGGAATGGCGGAAGAAGAGACGCGGTTCTTTGGGCTGAAAAGAGAGTGCGGGCTGCACGAAGGCTAACTGTTAAAAGCCCGGTAACGTTTATTTATTACCGGGCTTCTTCTTCAGGATTTACCTGCTTTCGCCAGTTCTTTTACCAGCGGCAGCATAATGCGTACCACGTCGCGGCTACGGCGCTCTATCCGGCCCGGTAAGGCTTTATCGATATGCTGCTGGTTATCCAGTCGCACATCATGCCAGCTGTTGCCAGACGGGAACGAGGCGCTTTTGGCGCGCTGTTGGTAGCCATCTTTCTTGCCCAGGTTCCAGTTGGTCGCTTCAACGGAGAGCACAGCAATACCCGCGTCGTCGAAGACCTCCGCATCGTTACAACATCCTGTACCCTTCGGATAGTCTTTGTTCAGGCCTGGATTGGTGCTGGCTACAATGCCGCGACTATGCGCGATAGCCAGTGCCCGGTCGCGCGTCAGTTTTCGCACCGCTTCCGGGGTTTTCTTACCGCTGTTGAAATAGAGCTTATCACCGACAATCAGGTTATCGAGGTTGATAACCAGCAGCGTGTTTTTCTTCTCGGCGGCGCTCATTCGCTTCAGGATGTTCTCCGCGCCCAGTTTGCCTTCTTCCTCGCCGCTGGTGGCGATAAATCGGATGCCGTACTGCGTCGGCACGTCTTTGAGTTTTTCCGCTAGTTCCAGCATCACGCCAACACCTGCAGCGTTGTCGTCGATCCCTTGCAGGGTTAATCCACCCAGATTGGCATCTGAATCGGCATCGCTTTGTGCGGCGTAGGTGTCGAGGTGCGCCATAATAATAATCTGCTGCGGCGCTTTGCCTTCATGTGCTGCAATAACGGTGCTTCCCGTTACGTTATGCCAGTTTTTTCGGTTATCTTTGGCGGTATAAACATAACGGCTATTAAACGTCCGAATATCACTGCTGTAGCCCATCTGCTGAAATTGCTGACGTATATAATCAGCAGATAACATTTCAGCCGGAGATCCCGTCACGCGGCCCGGGAAAAACGTTGCGATATATCGAGCCTGGGTATTTGCGATATCGCCAGGTTTGGAGGATGTTGCCTGTGCAGGAAGGATAAAACACGCGCCGAGCGCCATGGCAGCAATAAGGTGGCGCGTTGCGGAAAACATAATGAGTCCTTAAATACCAAGCAGAAATTTTCAGCCGCTAGTATGAAACTGTGATCGAGGTAAAACAATTTCATTTGCTCCTAAATGCCCGAAATCCGGTAGCTTAAGCACTTTTTGATATTTGCTTTTCCGGATCGTTATTCCTTTGAGGAACTACTCATTCCAATTCGTAATTTCATTCGCCCTCTTGCCCTCCCTATAGTCAGGTTATCTGAGCATCGTTAGCAAAATAACGGCATTACATAGGAACGGTTATGGATCAAAAACGACTTACCCACCTGCGGCAACTGGAAGCGGAAAGCATCCATATCATTCGTGAGGTGGCCGCCGAGTTTTCTAATCCGGTGATGATGTATTCCATCGGCAAAGATTCCAGCGTAATGCTGCATCTGGCGCGTAAAGCGTTTTATCCTGGCACGCTGCCGTTCCCATTACTGCACGTTGATACCGGCTGGAAATTCAGCGAAATGTACGAGTTTCGTGACCGTACGGCGAAAGCCTACGGCTGCGAACTGCTGGTGCATAAAAACCCGGAAGGGGTGGCGATGGGCATCAACCCGTTCATCCACGGCAGCGCCAAGCATACCGACATTATGAAAACCGAAGGGCTGAAGCAGGCGCTCAATAAATACGGTTTTGATGCCGCGTTTGGCGGTGCTCGTCGTGACGAAGAGAAATCGCGTGCCAAAGAGCGTATTTACTCTTTCCGCGATCGTTTTCATCGCTGGGATCCTAAAAATCAGCGCCCGGAGCTGTGGCACAACTACAACGGACAAATTAACAAAGGCGAAAGTATTCGCGTCTTCCCGCTCTCCAACTGGACCGAACAGGATATCTGGCAGTACATCTGGCTGGAAAACATCGACATCGTGCCACTGTACCTGGCGGCGGAGCGTCCGGTGCTTGAACGCGACGGCATGTTGATGATGATTGATGACGACAGAATCGATCTGCAACCCGGGGAAGTGATTAAAAAACGCATGGTACGTTTCCGTACGCTCGGTTGCTGGCCACTGACAGGCGCGGTGGAGTCGAATGCGCAGACGCTGCCGGAAATTATCGAAGAGATGCTGGTCTCAACTACCAGTGAACGTCAGGGCCGCGTGATTGACCGCGACCAGGCGGGCTCCATGGAGCTGAAGAAACGTCAGGGGTATTTCTAAGGAGCCGCCATGAACACGACACTTGCACAACAAATTGCTAATGAAGGCGGCGTTGAAGCCTGGATGGTTGCCCAGCAGCACAAAAGTCTGCTGCGCTTTTTAACCTGCGGTAGCGTGGATGACGGGAAAAGCACCCTGATTGGTCGCCTGCTGCATGACACGCGTCAGATTTATGAAGACCAGCTTTCATCGCTGCACAATGACAGTAAACGTCACGGCACTCAGGGCGAAAAGCTTGATCTGGCGTTATTGGTTGACGGCTTGCAGGCCGAGCGCGAGCAGGGCATCACCATCGACGTGGCTTACCGTTATTTCTCTACCGAGAAGCGTAAATTTATTATTGCGGACACACCCGGGCATGAACAGTACACCCGTAACATGGCGACCGGTGCGTCGACCTGCGACCTGGCAATCCTATTGATCGATGCGCGTAAAGGTGTGCTGGATCAGACTCGTCGTCACAGCTTTATCTCCACGCTGCTTGGGATCAAACACCTGGTGGTGGCGATCAACAAAATGGATCTGGTGGACTTTAGCGAAGAGACATTTAACCGCATTTGCGAAGACTATCTTACTTTTGCTGAACAACTGCCGGGCAACCTGGATATCCGGTTTGTGCCGCTCTCTGCGCTGGAAGGCGATAACGTGGCTTCGCAAAGCGCCAGTATGCCGTGGTACAGCGGTCCGACGCTGCTGGAAGTGCTGGAAACCGTTGAGATCCAGCGCAGTATTGATACTCAGCCGATGCGCTTCCCGGTGCAGTATGTGAACCGACCGAATCTGGATTTTCGTGGTTATGCCGGAACGCTGGCCTCCGGTAGCGTGAAGGTCGGGCAGCGCGTCAAAGTGCTGCCGTCCGGCGTTGAGTCCAGCGTAGCGCGGATCGTGACCTTTGATGGCGATTTACAGGAAGCGCATGCAGGTGAAGCGATCACCCTGGTGCTGAAAGATGAGATCGATATCAGCCGGGGCGACCTGTTACTTGATGCCGGTGAGGCGTTGCCGGCGGTACAAAGCGCAGCCATTGATGTGGTTTGGATGGCGGAACAACCGCTGTCGCCTGGACAAAGCTACGACATCAAAGTCGCAGGTAAGAAGACCCGCGCACGCGTAGATAGCGTGCAATATCAGGTCGATATAAACAACCTGACCCAACGTGACGTTGAAGCGCTACCGCTGAACGGCATCGGTCTGGTTAATCTGACTTTTGATGAGCCGCTGGTGCTGGATACCTATCAGCAGAACCCGGTGACGGGCGGGCTGATAATTATTGACCGTCTGACCAACGTTACCGTTGGCGCGGGACTGGTGCGTGAGCCAATCGTCCAGGAGCTCGCCACCGCTTCTCAGTTCAGCGCGTTTGAGCTGGAGCTTAATGCACTGGTGCGTCGCCACTTCCCACACTGGGGTGCGCGCGATCTGCTGGGAGGAAAATAATGGCGCTGCATGACGAAAACGTCGTCTGGCATGCCCATCCTGTTACACCGCAACAGCGGGAACAACGCCACGGTCATCGTGGTGTTGTACTGTGGTTTACCGGGCTGTCAGGCTCCGGTAAATCCACGGTAGCAGGGGCGCTTGAAGAAGCGTTGCATAAGCTGGGGGTGAGTACTTATCTCTTGGATGGCGATAACGTGCGTCACGGCTTGTGCAGCGATCTTGGATTTAGTGATGCCGATCGTAAGGAGAATATTCGCCGGGTTGGTGAAGTGGCTAACCTGATGGTGGATGCGGGGCTTGTGGTGTTGACCGCCTTTATCTCACCGCATCGCGCTGAGCGCAAAATGGTTCGTGAGCGAGTTGGCGAAGGGCGTTTTATTGAAGTTTTTGTCGATACGCCATTAGCAACGTGTGAAGCACGCGATCCAAAAGGGCTGTATAAAAAAGCGCGGGCGGGTGAGTTACGCAATTTCACCGGAATTGATTCGGTATACGAAGCGCCTGAATCGCCAGAGATTCATCTTGATGGTGAACAATTGGTAACAAATTTGGTACCCCAATTATTAGACCTGCTGAGGCAGGAAGATATTATCAGATCCTGAGACACCCGAGCTCACATGCCCGGTCAGTCACGGTCACAGGATTAGATATGCGTAACAGCCATAACATTACAATTACAGAGTCAGATACCTTCGCCGCCGACGACGAAACCACCTGGTCACTACCGGGGGCCGTGGTCGGTTTTATCGCATGGTTGTTGGCGCTGGGATTCCCGTGTCTGATGTATGGCCCTAATACACTGTTTTTCTTCATTTATACCTGGCCCTTTTTCCTCGCGTTGCTGCCCGTGGCGATTGTCGCGGGTATTGCCTTGCACTCGCTATTGAAGGGGAGGTTGCTGCTGAGCATTACCTGTACCCTGCTGGTGGTTGGGGCGATGTTTGGCGCACTATTTTTATGGTTATTGGGTTAGGCAAACGCTTTTTTTTAACAATCGCCGACGTTGTTCACTCTCTGGTCATAATTCAAACCGTAACCAACAATGAGATTGTGTTCTCCTTACACGGGGTATACGTAACAACGGGCAAATGTGGTACATTTGCCCGCGTTGTCGCGGCATTCCCGACCGTTGATGTAAAGTTGTCTGCGGAAGTTATGGGATATTAATGCCGTTTTTCAGGGGGCAGGATGGGTAAACTAACGCTGCTGTTGCTGGCTTTATTAGTCTGGCTGCAGTATTCGCTGTGGTTCGGTAAGAACGGCATACATGACTATAGTCGCGTCAACGATGATGTTGCTGCGCAGCAAGCTACAAACGCGAAACTTAAAGCGCGTAACGATCAGCTCTTTGCCGAAATTGACGATCTCAATGGCGGACAAGAAGCTATTGAGGAGCGTGCGCGCAACGAACTCAGTATGACTAAGCCGGGCGAAACTTTTTATCGTCTGGTGCCTGACGCGTCTAAACGCGCTCAGACTGCAGGGCAAAACAATCGATAAACCGTCCAGGGATTTAACATGGCAGCCACTTTATTGGACGTTTGCGCCGTGGTGCCGGCTGCCGGGTTTGGCCGCCGAATGCAAACAGAGTGTCCTAAGCAGTACCTCTCTATTGGCAATAAAACCATTCTTGAACACTCGGTTGATGCGCTGCTGGCTCATCCCCGGGTGACGCGAGTCGTCATCGCTATCAGCCCAGGCGACAGTCGCTTTGCCCAACTTCCACTTGCTGCGCACCCGCAAATTACGGTGGTGGATGGCGGCAACGAGCGTGCCGATTCTGTCCTTGCCGGTTTGCAAGCCGCAGGGGAGGCCCGTTGGGTGCTGGTGCATGACGCCGCGCGTCCGTGCCTGCACCAGGATGATTTGGCCCGTTTGCTGGCAATCAGCGAGTCCAGCCGTACCGGCGGGATCCTTGCCGCACCGGTACGCGACACAATGAAGCGCGCGGAGCCGGGGCGAACAGACATCGCCCATACGGTCGATCGTACCGATTTATGGCATGCGTTGACGCCGCAGTTTTTCCCGCGCGAGTTATTGCACGATTGCCTGACGCGTGCACTCAACGAAGGTGCAACTATTACAGACGAAGCTTCGGCGCTGGAATATTGCGGCTTTCATCCGCAACTGGTCGAAGGGCGTGCTGACAACATCAAAGTCACCCGCCCGGAAGATCTGGCGCTGGCGGAATTTTATCTGACCCGAACTATCTAGATACATCATCCTTCAGGCTGCCTGGAGGACGCTGTGTATATCAGGAGAAGGCATAATGCGAATTGGACACGGTTTCGACGTACACGCTTTTGGAGGAGTTGGCCCAATTATCATTGGTGGTGTGCGCATCCCGTATGAAAAAGGATTGCTGGCGCATTCTGATGGTGACGTGGCGTTACACGCGTTAACCGATGCTCTGCTGGGCGCGGCTGCGCTGGGGGATATCGGTAAGCTATTCCCGGACACCGACCCAGCCTTTAAAGGTGCAGATAGTCGTGAATTATTGCGTGAAGCCTGGCGGCGTATTCAGGCCAAAGGCTATACGCTTGGTAATGTGGATGTGACAATTATTGCCCAGGCGCCGAAGATGCTGCCGCACATTCCACAAATGCGAGTGTTTATTGCCGAAGACCTCGGCTGCCATATGGATGATGTTAACGTGAAAGCGACCACCACGGAAAAACTCGGTTTTACCGGGCGTGGGGAAGGGATTGCCTGTGAAGCGGTGGCGTTACTCATTAAGGCAACGAAATGACTGCGTTTGAAGATCTGACGTATCTCCATGGCAAACCACAAGGCCATGGCGTTCTGAAAGCGAATCCGGAAGACTTTGTCGTCGTCGAAGATTTAGGCTTCGAACCCGATGGCGAAGGCGAGCACATTTTGGTGCGTATCCTGAAAAACGGTTGTAACACCCGTTTTGTGGCTGACGCGCTGGCGAAATTCCTGAAAATTCATGCCCGCGAAGTGAGCTTTGCTGGTCAGAAAGACAAGCATGCGGTCACGGAACAGTGGCTGTGTGCGCGTGTGCCGGGCAATGCGATGCCTGATTTAAGCAAATTTGAGCTTGAAGGCTGTAAAGTGCTGGAGTACGCACGCCACAAGCGTAAGCTGCGTTTAGGGGCGCTGAAAGGCAACGAATTTACGCTGGTGCTGCGTGAAGTGAGCGAGCGAAATGATGTTGAAGCGCGTTTGCAGGCAATTAACGAGCGCGGCGTTCCGAACTATTTTGGCGCTCAGCGTTTTGGTATCGGCGGCAGCAACCTGCAAGGGGCGCTGCGCTGGGCGCAAAGCGATGCGCCGGTGCGCGATCGCAATAAACGCAGTTTTTGGTTGTCGGCGGCCCGTAGCGCGTTGTTTAATCAGATAGTCAGTGAACGCCTGAAAAAAACAGACTTTAATCAAGTTGTTGACGGCGATGCGCTACAATTATCGGGGCGCGGAAGCTGGTTTGTCGCCGCACAGGAAGAACAAACTGAATTACAGCGTCGCGTCGATGAGAAAGAATTGATGATTACAGCGGCATTACCGGGCAGCGGTGAGTGGGGAACTCAACGCGACGCGCTGGCGTTTGAAGAAGCCGCTGTTGCTGATGAAACCGCGCTGCAGTCTCTGTTATTGCGCGAGAAAGTCGACGCGTCGCGTCGCGCTATGTTGCTGTATCCACAACAATTAAGCTGGAACTGGTGGGATGACGTAACCGTTGAGTTACGTTTCTGGCTACCGGCAGGTAGCTTCGCCACCAGTGTTGTAAGGGAACTTATTAACACAATGGGTGATTATGCGTATATTGCTGAGTAACGATGATGGGGTTCACGCACCCGGTATACAAACGCTGGCGAAAGCGCTGCGTGAGTTTGCTGACGTACAGGTGGTTGCCCCGGATCGTAACCGCAGTGGCGCGTCCAACTCGCTGACGCTGGAATCCTCACTTCGCACGTTCACCTATGATAACGGTGATATCGCCGTACAAATGGGTACACCTACCGATTGCGTCTATCTGGGCGTTAACGCATTAATGCGTCCGCGTCCGGACATTGTCGTGTCTGGTATTAACGCAGGTCCTAATCTCGGCGATGATGTTATCTATTCCGGTACCGTTGCGGCGGCGATGGAAGGTCGTCACCTGGGCTTCCCTGCGCTGGCTGTCTCACTTGATGGGCATAAACACTACGATACTGCTGCCGCAGTAACCTGCCGTATCTTACGGGCGCTGAGTCGTGAACCGCTGCGCACCGGGCGCATTTTGAATATCAACGTGCCGGATTTACCGCTGGATCAGATTAAAGGTATTCGCGTCACCCGCTGCGGTAGTCGCCATCCTGCGGATCAGGTGATACCACAGCAGGACCCGCGCGGTAATACGCTGTACTGGATCGGGCCACCGGGCGAAAAGTGCGACGCCGGACCGGATACTGATTTTGCCGCCGTCGATGAAGGCTATGTTTCCATCACGCCGCTGCATGTCGATTTAACCGCATACGGCGCGCATGAAGTTGTTTCTGACTGGTTAGACAGCGTGGGAGCCGACACGCAATGGTAAGCAGACGCGTACACACTCTTCTTGAACAATTACGTGCGCAGGGCATCAGAGATGAGCTTGTTCTCGATGCACTTGCCGCCGTGCCGCGTGAAAAATTCATTGATGAGGCGTTTGAACATAAGGCCTGGGACAATATTGCCCTGCCGATTGGTCAGGGGCAGACGATTTCGCAGCCCTATATGGTTGCACGGATGACCGAGCTGCTGGAGTTAACGCCACAGTCCCGGGTGCTGGAAATTGGTACCGGCTCTGGCTACCAAACGGCGATTCTGGCGCACCTGGTGCACCATGTGTGCTCTGTTGAGCGCATTAAAGGTTTGCAGTGGCAGGCGCGTCGTCGACTTAAACAGCTTGATTTACATAATGTTTCTACCCGTCATGGTGATGGATGGCAAGGCTGGCAAGCGCGAGCCCCGTTTGACGCTATCATTGTTACGGCAGCGCCGCCTGAGATCCCAACCGCATTGATGATGCAGTTGGATGAAGGCGGCATTCTCGTCTTACCCGTGGGTGACGAGCACCAGTTTCTGAAACGGGTGCGTCGTCGGGGAGGCGAATTTATTATCGATACCGTGGAGGCCGTACGCTTCGTTCCCTTAGTAAAAGGGGAGCTTGCGTAGATACAGGCTCTGAATACCTGGAGTTTTCCTGGATATTCTGGAATTAGTAAGCGTATCGTGGTCACGTTTCCAGTGCCCAGTCCGATGCCTTGCACGGTGATTACGTCACTGGTTTTAACCAAATTTTCCTGGGGGATAAATGAGCGCGGGAAGCCACAAATTTACCGTTCGCCGCATTGCGGCATTGTCACTGGTTTCATTATGGCTGGCAGGTTGTTCAAATACCTCGAATCCACCTGCACCGGTCAGTTCCGTTGATGGCGGTGCATCAACGAACACCAATTCCGGTATGCTGATTACGCCTCCACCAAAAATGGGCTCGACGTCGACAGTACAGCAAACGCCGCAGATCCAGCCGGTGCAGCGTCCGACCACACAGTCAACACAGATCCAGCCTGTTGCGGAACAACCTGTGCAGATGGAAAACGGTCGTATTGTGTACAATCGTAAGTATGGGAACATTCCGAAAGGTAGCTATACGGGCGGCAGTACCTATACTGTTAAGAAAGGCGATACCCTTTTCTATATTGCCTGGATTACCGGGAACGATTTCCGTGATCTCGCACAACGCAATAACGTTCCGGCCCCGTATGGCCTGAATGTCGGTCAAACTCTGCAAGTGGGCAATGCGTCTGGCGCACCGATTACCGGTGGAAATGCCATCACCCAGGCGGATGCAGCACAGCAAGGAGTTGTGACCAACCCTGCACAAAATTCCACCGTTGCTGTTGCTTCGAAACCAACAATTACGTATTCTGAGGATTCAGGTGAACAAAGTGCTAATAAAATGTTGCCGAACAACAAGCCTGCTGGGACTGTGGTCACAGCGCCTGTAACGGCTCCGGCAGTTAGCGCAACCGAATCAACTGCAAGCTCAACGTCAACCAGCTCGCCAATCTCTACCTGGCGCTGGCCGACCGACGGCAAAGTGATCGAAAACTTTGCGGCTACCGAAGGTGGCAATAAAGGGATCGACATTGCAGGCAGCAAGGGACAGGCTATTGTCGCGACCGCAGATGGACGCGTCGTCTATGCCGGTAACGCGCTGCGTGGTTACGGTAATCTTATTATCATCAAACATAACGATGATTACCTGAGTGCCTACGCCCATAACGATACAATGCTGGTCCGGGAACAACAAGAAATCAAGGCGGGGCAGAAAATAGCTACCATGGGTAGTACCGGAACCAGTTCAACACGCTTGCATTTTGAAATTCGTTACAAGGGGAAATCCGTAAACCCGCTGCGTTATTTACCGCAGCGATAATTCGGCGGAACCAGGCTTTCACGTGCTAGTTCCGTTAGGGATCACGGGTAGGAGCCACCTTTATGAGTCAGAATACGCTGAAAGTTCATGATTTAAATGAAGATGCGGAATTTGATGAGAACGGAGTAGAGGCTTTTGATGAAAAAGCCTTGAGTGAAGAGGAACCCAGTGATAACGACCTGGCTGAAGAAGAGCTGTTATCGCAGGGGGCCACACAGCGTGTGTTGGACGCGACTCAGCTTTACCTTGGTGAGATTGGTTATTCGCCACTGTTAACAGCCGAAGAAGAAGTTTATTTTGCGCGTCGCGCACTGCGTGGGGATGTCGCATCCCGCCGTCGCATGATTGAAAGTAACCTGCGTCTGGTGGTGAAAATTGCTCGTCGTTATGGCAATCGTGGTCTGGCATTGCTGGACCTGATTGAAGAGGGCAATCTGGGACTGATCCGTGCAGTCGAGAAGTTTGACCCGGAACGCGGGTTCCGCTTCTCAACATACGCAACCTGGTGGATCCGCCAGACGATCGAACGGGCGATTATGAACCAAACCCGTACGATCCGACTGCCAATTCACATTGTAAAAGAGCTGAACGTCTATCTGCGTACCGCGCGTGAGTTGTCGCATAAACTGGACCACGAACCGAGCGCAGAAGAGATTGCTGAACAACTGGACAAACCGGTTGATGACGTCAGCCGTATGCTCCGACTCAACGAGCGTATTACCTCGGTAGACACCCCGCTGGGTGGCGATTCCGAAAAAGCGTTGCTGGATATTCTGGCCGATGAAAAGGAAAACGGCCCGGAAGACACCACGCAAGACGATGATATGAAACAGAGCATCGTCAAATGGCTGTTCGAACTGAACGCCAAACAGCGTGAGGTACTGGCACGTCGCTTTGGTCTGCTGGGGTATGAAGCTGCGACACTGGAAGATGTGGGCCGCGAAATTGGCCTCACCCGTGAACGTGTTCGCCAGATTCAGGTTGAAGGTCTGCGTCGTCTGCGTGAAATCCTGCAGACTCAGGGACTGAATATCGAAGCGCTGTTCCGCGAGTAAGCACAAGTTCTATCAAGAAAGGCCAGTCTCATTGAGACTGGCCTTTTTCTATGTTTGTTGCCTGATGGCACTGCGTTTATCAGGCCTACGGGGAGCAGGACTTTGTAGGCCGGATAAGACATTTATGTCGCCATCCGGCAGATTAGTTCATCATCTTACGCACCAGACGTGTGAACTGCTCACGTTCTTCATCAGATAATCGCCCCAGAAACTCATCATCCACGCTATCGCCTAACGGGGTTGCGCTGGTCAGTAATGCTTCTCCTTGCGCGGTCAAATAAACAAATCGCCGACGCTTATCCGCCGGGTCGTGTTCACGTCTGACCAACTCCCGTTTTTCCATCCGGCTCAGCATTTCCGCAAGCGTTGCCTTGGTACAGACTGCGGCTTCGGTCAGGGCGACCTGCTCAATGCCGGGATGCTCGGCAATGGCGCGCATCACCGCATACTGCGGTTTGGTCAGATCCGGTAATTCATGTTGCCAGCGAGCCGTATGTTGCTGAAAAAGCTGACGTAAAAGGTGAAAGGCTGTGTTTCTTAACGGCATGAGAGCTCCGGAATATCTGTCAGTCTCTATCTTAACGGGTAACGCGTCATAGTTTAACCATTGCTGCTTTAGCAATCTGTGCGAGGTGCTCTTGTCCGGAATGCATCGAGGGAGTATTTTAATCAAAATGTTCGTACACGAACAAAATTGAGGGCGAAATGAGACTGATTGTAGGAATGACCGGGGCGACCGGCGCACCGCTTGGTGTGTCGCTATTGCTGGCGCTGCGGGAAATGCCGGGGGTAGAAACCCATCTGGTGCTGTCAAAGTGGGCCAAAACCACTATTGAACTGGAGACGCCGTACAGCGTCCGTGATGTGTCGGCGTTGGCCGATTATTGCCACAACCCGGCGGACCAGTCGGCGACCATATCCTCAGGATCGTTTCGTACTGACGGCATGATCATTATCCCCTGCAGTATGAAAACGCTGGCCGGTATTCGAGCAGGCTACGCGGAAGGACTGGTGGGGCGCGCTGCTGATGTGGTGCTGAAAGAAGGGCGCAAGCTGGTTCTGGTTCCGCGTGAAATGCCGCTCAGCACTATTCATCTGGAAAACATGCTCGCACTTTCCCGCATGGGCGTGGCGATGGTCCCGCCGATGCCCGCGTTTTACAACCACCCGCAAACGGTCGATGACATCACTCAGCATATCGTTGCGCGTGTGCTCGATCAGTTTGGTCTGGAGCATCCAAACGCCCGTCGCTGGCAGGGTTTACGGCAGGCGCAGAATTTTTCACAGGAGAATGAATAATGGCATTTGATGATTTGCGCAGCTTTTTACAAGCGCTGGACGACCAGGGACAATTGCTGAAAATCAGTGAAGAAGTCAACGCTGAGCCGGATCTGGCTGCGGCGGCTAACGCGACCGGACGTATTGGTGATGGTGCGCCAGCGCTGTGGTTTGACAATATTCGTGGTTTTACCGACGCCCGCGTGGTGATGAATACCATCGGCTCATGGCAGAATCATGCCATTTCATTAGGCCTGCCGCCAAATACGCCGGTGAAAAAACAAATTGATGAGTTTATTCGCCGTTGGGATAAATTTCCGGTTACACCGGAGCGTCGTGCCAACCCGACGTGGGCTGAAAACTGTGTTGATGGTGAGGAGATCAACCTGTTTGATATTCTGCCGCTGTTTCGTCTGAACGATGGTGACGGCGGTTTCTATCTTGATAAAGCCTGCGTGGTGTCGCGCGATCCGTTGGATCCGGACAACTTCGGCAAACAGAACGTCGGCATTTATCGTATGGAAGTGAAGGGCAAACGCAAGCTTGGCCTGCAGCCGGTGCCGATGCATGATATCGCGCTGCATCTGCATAAAGCTGAAGAGCGCGGTGAAGATCTGCCGATTGCCATCACGCTGGGTAACGATCCGATTATTACCCTGATGGGGGCCACGCCGCTGAAGTACGATCAGTCGGAATACGAAATGGCGGGAGCGCTGCGTGAAAGCCCGTACCCGATCGCTACCGCACCGCTCACCGGCTTTGACGTGCCTTGGGGTTCGGAAGTGATCCTCGAAGGGGTCATTGAAAGCCGTAAGCGTGAAATCGAAGGGCCGTTTGGCGAGTTTACCGGGCACTATTCCGGTGGACGTAATATGACGGTCGTACGTATCGATAAAGTCTCTTATCGCACCAAACCGATTTTTGAATCGCTATATCTGGGGATGCCGTGGACGGAGATTGACTACCTGATGGGGCCGGCAACCTGCGTACCGCTGTATCAACAGCTGAAAGCCGAGTTCCCGGAAGTGCAGGCGGTGAATGCCATGTACACCCACGGTTTGCTGGCGATTATCTCCACCAAAAAACGCTACGGCGGCTTTGCCCGCGCGGTGGGGCTGCGCGCAATGACGACGCCGCATGGCCTGGGGTACGTGAAAATGGTGATTATGGTTGATGAGGATGTTGACCCGTTCAACCTGCCGCAGGTGATGTGGGCGCTGTCTTCGAAGGTCAATCCGGCGGGCGATCTGGTGCAACTGCCAAATATGTCGGTGCTGGAGCTTGATCCGGGTTCCAGTCCGGCGGGGATTACCGACAAGTTAATTATTGATGCCACCACGCCGGTCGCGCCGGATAACCGTGGGCACTACAGCCAGCCGGTATGTGATTTACCGGAAACGAAAGCCTGGGCAGAAAAACTGACCGCCATGCTGGCCAACCGTAAATAAGGAGTAGCAGATGATTTGTCCACGTTGTGCCGATGAACATATTGAAGTGATGGCAAACTCGCCGGTAAAAGGTGTCTGGACGGTATATCAGTGCCAGCATTGTCTGTACACCTGGCGTAATACTGAACCGCTACGTCGTACCAGCCGCGAGCACTACCCGGAGGCGTTTCGTATGACGCAAAAAGATATGGATGATGCACCGATGGTGCCGAGTATTCCACCGCTGCTGGCGGAAGGTAAGCGCTAATACTGAAGGCCCGGGATTCCGGGTCTTTTTTGCGAGCAGACTCGTAACGTATTGATAAATTGATTTGTTACAGCGGCATCGGGAATAGAATAGCGGCGGGTGCTTGAGGCTTTTTGGGCTTTGAGCATTGTCAAGGTCCCGGAAAGACAAAAGCCCCAGGAGATAGTTCTATCAACCTGAGGCTAGCGTACAAACCTGAACAATTTGGATGTTAGTCTCTTCTTTGCAGGGAGGCAAGACATGCTGACAAAATATGCCCTTGTGGCAATTGTAGTGCTGTGTTTCACGGCGCTGGGATTCACGTTAATGGTGCGAGATTCGTTGTGCGAGTTAAGTATTAAAGAACGTGGTATGGAGTTTAAAGCTGTTCTCGCTTACGAACCGAAGAAGTAGCAACAACGCGGGGGAAACCCCGCGTCCTGATAGTCCGGTTTCGTCCTCTTGCACCCATTCTCGCGTTGCCGTAGGCCCGATAAGCAAAGCGCCATCGGGCATTACAACGTTACACCAGACTTTTCAACCGGTAGATCCACTCCAGCGCCTGGCGAGGCGTTAGTGAATCCGGGTCGAGGTTTTCCAGCGCTTCAACGGCGGGCGAGGTTTCTTCAGGCACTGAAAGCAGCGACATCTGTGTACCATCGACCTGGGTCGCGGCAACGTTTGGCGCAATGCTTTCCAGTTCGCGCAGTTTTTGCCGCGCGCGTTTAATAACCTCTTTCGGCACGCCTGCCAGGGCAGCTACTGCCAGACCATAGCTCTTGCTCGCCGCACCATCCTGTACGCTGTGCATGAAGGCGATGGTATCGCCGTGCTCTAACGCATCCAGATGCACATTCGCGACGCCCTCCATTTTTTCCGGTAACTGAGTCAGTTCGAAGTAGTGGGTGGCAAACAACGTTAATGCTTTGATTTTATTGGCCAGGTTTTCCGCGCACGCCCATGCCAGCGACAGGCCGTCGTAGGTGGAGGTGCCGCGTCCAATCTCATCCATCAGTACCAGGCTGTTCTCGGTGGCGTTATGCAGAATGTTGGCGGTTTCGGTCATTTCTACCATAAAGGTAGAACGACCGGATGCCAGATCATCCGCCGCGCCCACGCGGGTAAAGATCCGATCGATCGGGCCTATTTCCACTTTCTGCGCCGGAACGTAGCTGCCGATGTAGGCCAACAGCGCAATCAACGCGGTCTGGCGCATATAGGTACTTTTACCCCCCATATTCGGACCTGTGATGATCAGCATCCGTCGCTGAGGCGAGAGGTTAAGCGGGTTGGCGATAAACGGCTCGGTTAGCACCTGTTCAACCACCGGATGACGTCCCTCAGTAATACGAATGCCGGGTTTATCGGTGAAGGTCGGGCAGGTGTAATTCAGGGTATAAGCGCGTTCTGCAAGGTTGACCAGTACGTCCAGCTCCGCCAGCGCGCTGGCGCTCTGTTGCAAATCAGCCAGGTGCGGCAACAGCATGTCGAACAGCTCATCGTATAGCTGTTTTTCCAGCGCCAGAGCTTTGCCTTTTGACGTCAGAACTTTGTCTTCGTACTCTTTCAGTTCCGGAATAATGTAGCGTTCGGCGTTTTTCAGCGTCTGGCGACGCACATAGTTAATCGGCGCCAGATGACTCTGCCCGCGACTGATCTGAATGTAGTAGCCATGAACGGCGTTAAACCCAACCTTCAGCGTATCCAGACCGGTGCGCTCGCGCTCACGGATTTCCAGTCTGTCCAGATAGTCAGTTGCGCCATCAGCCAGCGCTCGCCATTCGTCCAATTCTTCGTTATAGCCCGGGGCGATGACGCCACCGTCGCGAACCAGCACTGGCGGAGCTTCCACAACAGCGCGTTCCAGCAGTTCACGCAGCTCAGCAAACTCACCCATTTTCTCGCGCAGCATCTGCACGGGGGCACTGTCTACACTTTCCAGTTGCGCGCGCAGTTCCGGTAATTGCTGGAAGGCATGACGCATACGGGCCAGATCGCGCGGACGCGCAGTACGCAGGGCCAAACGCGCCAGGATACGTTCCAGATCGCCGACCTGACGCAGCACGGGTTGCAATTCACTGGTGGAATCCTGTAGTGCGCCGATAGTCTGTTGACGCTCGATAAGGACTCTGGTGTCACGGACCGGCATATGCAGCCAGCGTTTGAGCATACGGCTGCCCATCGGCGTCACGGTGCAGTCGAGTACTGAAGCCAGTGTGTTTTCAACGCCGCCCGCCAGGTTCTGGGTAATTTCCAGATTGCGGCGCGTGGCGGCATCCATAATGATGCTGTCCTGTTGACGTTCCATGGTGATAGAACGAATATGCGGCAGCGAGGTGCGCTGGGTATCTTTTACGTATTGCAGCAGACAGCCAGCAGCACATAATCCGCGCGGGGCGTTTTCCACGCCAAAACCAATCAGATCCCGCGTGCCAAACTGCAAGTTTAGTTGCTGGCGAGCAGTATCGATTTCAAATTCCCATAGTGGACGACGACGCAATCCGCGACGCCCCTCAATCAGTGATGTTTCAGCGAAATCTTCGGCATACAGCAGTTCAGCGGGATTGGTGCGCTGCAATTCTGCGGCCATGGTCTCGCGGTCGGCCGGTTCGCTGACGCGAAAACGCCCGGAGCTGATATCCAGCGTGGCGTAGCCGTAACCTTTACTGTCTTGCCAGATAGCGGCCAGCAGGTTGTCCTGGCGTTCTTGCAACAGCGCTTCATCACTGATGGTGCCAGGCGTGACGATACGCACCACTTTGCGCTCAACCGGGCCTTTGCTGGTTGCCGGATCGCCGATTTGCTCACAAATAGCGACAGATTCCCCCTGATTGACCAGCTTGGCGAGGTAGTTTTCTACCGCATGGTGAGGAATACCCGCCATCGGGATAGGCTCGCCTGCTGATGCGCCGCGTTTGGTCAGGGAGATATCAAGCAGCTGAGACGCGCGTTTCGCATCGTCATAAAACAGTTCGTAAAAGTCGCCCATGCGGTAAAACAACAGTATCTCCGGATGCTGGGCTTTTAGCTTGAGATACTGCTGCATCATTGGGGTGTGAGAGTCTAAGTTTTCTATTGTACTCATCGGTTTGTGATGTCCATTTTCTTAATTTTTAATGAGTTAGTGATTTTTGTGGTTATCATTAGGTTTCACGGTGTCTCATCGAATATCATGAAATCCTACATTTAAATGTAGGTTAAAGTGTAGCTTGCCAACCTATAGCCTGGTAAAATATGGGCACATACAGCGCAACCTACATTTATGTTCATGACTGCATAAGGTGCATGATAACGGAGTCTTTATGGTAGGAAAACAAGAGGGAAAGCCACTTTCGTTTAAAGCGGTAGAAATGATGAAGCCTGGAGACAAAGATAAGGCTGATGTAGGCGAAAATCGTGGCTTACGTGTCTCCTGCGGTGCAACTGGGGTTAAGTCTTTTTTCTACCGTTACACAAGTCCTCTGACTGGCAAGCTTGCTCAGGTTAAAATTGGTAACTTCCCGCAGACTTCTCTCGCCGCTGCACGTCTTAAACTTCACGAATTAAAGCTTCTCCGACAGGAAGGTCGGTGTCCTGCGTCAGAGCTTAAGCAAGATAAGCTCCAGCGTGCGATTGAAGCTGAACAGGCTAAGATCCCTGAATTGACCGTACAGGGATTAGTTGAACTGTATCTTACTGAACGTATTGAGGATCGTAAAACGAAGGACGGGAAGGTCATTCCAGGTGCCAGAAAGCCGAAAGGACAGGCTGAGGTTCGTCGTACTCTCTATGGTGACGCTGTTAAAAGCTTAGGAACCCGGAATGCGGCTGATATTACGCGCCAGGATATCATTAATTTAATCAATGGTATTATAGCTCGAGGTGCAACGGTACAGGCAGGGAATGTACTGAGGGAGCTTTCACTCGCATATGAATTTGCAATTGGCCTTGGGCGCTTTGATGACAGTTTTGCGAATCCAGCGTTGCTAGCAAAATCCAGCTTACGACAGACAAGAATCAAGCTCACAAATGGACGTGGAACACGAGTACTGAGCGAGGACGAGCTCGCTAAATTTCTTAAATGGCTTCCGGGCTCTGCTTATACGCCAACGATCAAAAACGTGTTACGTCTGACTCTCTGGACCGGGTGTCGTACCGGTGAAGTCTGCAATATGGCATGGAAGGATGTTGATCTTGGAAAAGGCACCATTCATCTAAGAGAAACCAAAACAGGCATTGAGCGCTATGTGCAATTGTCCACTCAAGCCATCAACTTTTTGAAGGTTCTGCGGCTTAGCTCTGATACCTATCTTTTCCCTTCTTCTCGCACAAAATTACCTATACAGCAGAAATATCTTACCGAGAATGCCTGGCGTATGCGTGAGCAGGGGCAAATGCTGGATATACCGAGTTGGACGCCTCACGATCTAAGACGGACGGTACGGACAGGGTTATCACGATTACAATGTCCCAATGAAGTAGCAGAGGCCGTTCTTGGGCATACAAAAGGCGGGGTAGAAGGTATTTATAATCTATATAAATATGACGCTGAGTGTGAAAAATGGTTGCAGATATGGGCTGATTATTTAGATAGTCTTCTGGATTGATTGGGTCGCGGTAGTAGTGACATTTCTGCTGACGTAGTGGCGGAATCGCCAATGGTTTAACTGCAGTCCTGCGTGACCAATGCAGTGGTACCAGAACAGGTTATTAAGACACTTGAAATAGTTATTTCTGTAGCATCACTTGCTGATAATATAGTATTCGCGATTAGCCAATGTGTTGTATCCATAGGTTGAACTCACAGGATGAAGCAGACATAGTCAGGCTTGCCCATAGTGTGCAAAAATAAGCTGCCTCTGCTTATTTTTTTTACTTTACCATGTATGCGAACAGTAACTACAGCAAATTTAAAATGAACTATCAGTATTCTTTTGCTGGATAACATGCGTACGTGATACCCTAAAAATAAGGACTAGACAAATGCAAATAAATGTATGATCTTAAGTAGTCATTTACAGCATGACCAAACTGGTTTGAAAGGTTAAGCGTAAATGTGGGATGTTAAAATATTAGCCGTTAAAAAAATACATTTACGGATGCACAAAATGAAATTTAAAAATAAAGTATATGAAGATTTGGTTAAGGATTTAATTAACGATGCCTTTTATATCGAGTCCAGATCAAATAGAGGTAAGATTTCTACAGTTAGACAATATTCAGAAGTTGTCATACGGAAATTACTAGACATTCCTCAAGGTACGCAAGTTACGCTCGGTGATTTTGAGGTCATCAAGGCGTTAAAGGTTGCAAGTTCAAATGATAAGCTTTTAATGAAAGCCGTAAGAAAACTGCAGAAACTCGGAAATAAATGCACTCATACGGAAAACCCATCACCTATTTCTGATTGTGATGTAGACTCTGCAATTAACGCATTGTTTAATTTATATGCTGGCTTGTTTGTATTGTACTTCAAAAAATATAAATTTGGTTCCAGTAATGAAGTTGTAAGAGCCTTTTCTATACTTCCTCCGATTATTAGATGTATTGTTCTCGAAAATCTATATGAAAATGACAAGAGCAATCTGTTAGTTATTGATAAGTTATGTTTAGTACTGCTTAAAGCGTATGACAAAAATGATGCTTTGAATTGGCTAAATCAAAGAAAATGTGAGTTATCTAGCACGTTACCATATACACCTGAAGCTATTGCTGATATTGAATCTGTTCATGGAAAACTACAGGCGGAGTTAGTTGTAGCAAATGCTCCTGCTAATATGTACATTTGTTGCTTGGAACGTATAGAAGAAGTATCCTCAATTCTTGAGCAGCAAGGGTTGCTTTACAATAACTTTGAGCAAGCAAAACAACTTTATTTAGATGTTGGAGTTCTCGATCAGGACAGTTCTGAGAATACGGAGTTCAATGACATAATGGAGTTTGTTTACCTTGGGCGAAAAGTAGAAGAAAACGATAAGCTTAAAAATAAGCATTTATACAATGTTACGTTTTAAAATAAAAAATGGTTTACAAGGCATTCATCGGTTATTCCGGTGAATGCGGCCTTCTAATGTTAACTCTTCGCTCATAGCCGACGGTTTGAAATAATCGAGTCCTGCAGGAGGACACATTGCCAGATAAACTAATGCAGATTGGTCTTGCCAGCTTAAGTTAGGCTTGGTTGCTCACCCCTTTTTTCTGACAAGCATGTCAATCATCACGGGATAAATCCGGTCGCATTTGGTCCCGCGATTCTTTACCGCGAAACTCCACCCCTCGTCCATCGCCGCAGCAACCTCTGTTGTTGAGGCTATGGGCTAATCGCTCACGGTGTCGTAGACTTTACTGATAGCCTTGTTCTTATCCATGCCGGTGCGTTGCTGCTGGCACATTCTGACCATTACTTCTGCGGCCTGAGCAGGCTGGCTTGCCGGGTAAGCAGCCAGCGCCGGGGCGGATGTCGTTGTGATGAGCAGTGCGGTAATAATATGCTTCTTTATTGTGTTACCCCTCATTGAACCTGAATGCCCTGAACCGGGCTATTCTCCCATGTCATCGGTCGGTCTTCCGGAATTGCCGGAGCACTGTTAGTGGCCGGTTTATCAACAACAGGTTTTGCGCTGGCGGGAAGGTCATCCGGTGAAATAACACGGGTTTTCACACCCAGTTTCCCACCAACAACGGCGTTCATCTGGTCGCACAGGGTTTTTATCTGGAGCCGGATACCGCTCTGGTTTATTCCTTTGCTTTTGAATTGCTGCTCAAGAATAAAGCGGTCCTGAAGGGAATGGTAATAGTTAATATTGTCCTTCGTTAATGTCATGATATTGCCGGTATTATCCTGATAGCGATTGCTGCGGATAAGTTTGTCCAGTGCGGTTAAGGACTCATCGCCAGTGTAACCATACTGGTGGCAGGTATTCAGGGTGGCATAAGCCTCATACAGCCCTTGCAAATTTTCTGCGGGGAGTGTTTTTGCCCCGGCACAACCTGAAAATGCCAGAAGCAACATGGCAGTGGTTTTCTTCATCTTCGGTGGTCTCCTTTCATTGACGTTTCATCATCCGTCATGCGCGTTACAGTTAACGGATGCGGATATTTCTGGTGATTTTTCCATGTGTTAGAGGACTGCGTTTTTCCACAAAGAAATACGCGACATTGAACGCGGATTTGCGATGGTTGCCCCGGCCCAGAGAAGGCCAGCTCCTGAAGGACTCAATTTGTTTTTCGGTATAGGGCGTGTCAGAAAAATCGAACAGTACCAGCAGGGCTTTGCCGTCATACTTCATCAGTTTCTTCACCTCCGTGCTGTTGACGGAGGCTGACAGTGTTGAACGGGCAGCTCCCGGCTTACGGACGGCGAACTCTACAGCCACATCGTCAATGACGAAATCAATGTAGCCATGCCCGGACAAACTGCCCGGTAGTTTTCCCCTAACCTCAGGTGAGAGGCTGTCAGCAAACCAGCCCAGTAGGTAGCAACGCACCAGTGGTAATAGCTCCCGCTCATTGCATTCGTTAAGGCGCAGGGTTTTGACAAACGCTTTCCGGTAAAGGGAACTAAAAAGGTACTCAAAGCATTCCGTTACTTCGGTAATAGTGGTCGCCACTCTACGCTCCCTTCAGCTTTCCTTTTTGACAGACCTGCCTGCGTAGCGCTCAGGCCAGATGGTTTCGGGCGTGGTATCCAGTGCCTCAGCAATAATCTTTTCTGCCCGGGGATAGTGACGCTCAAAAGCGTTACTCAGCGTCCTTGAGGCCAGCCCGTGATGCCGGGAGAGAGCAGACAGGGAAAGTCCCCGCTTGTGCAGGGCGGCGACAATATCTGCCCGGTGCCAGTTAACAGCACTTCCCTTACTTCGCTTTTTTTGCGAATCTGTTGAGTTACTCAATGTATTCACTCCGGGTTGTTAGTACTGGAGATATTAAAAGCGAACAAAAGGAAGTTATCAAGTTCCTTTTGTGGTTATTTGCGCTCATTTAACTAACGCTTTGATAAGAGGTGAAATTTTTATGGGCAGTGAACAGATGACTGACCCCTGCGTTACCGGAATGGCGGAGAGTGGGGAGTGGCTTACAGCAGAGCAGTTTGCCGGAATGGAAGGGATGCCGGGCACAGCGAAAGGGGCGCGATTACGTCTGGAAAAGCTCACTGCCCTTCATCCGGAAATCCGCCGCAAACGCACCAGTGGGAAGGGGTTCCTGTACCATATCAGCGCGGCAGGGATGGCACTGAAAAGTGAGCGGGATGCGGCAGATACCTCAGCAGACGAGCAGCTCAACCTCTGGATACAGCTGTTTCGCACAATGAAACCGGCCTCCAGGGATAAACTTTTGCAGCAGGCTCTGACTCAGGTTGCGAGGGACCTGACTGAAGGAGACGTTAACCAGTAACAAGTGATAGATACCCTGGTTGCGCTGGATAAGTGATAATAGGAATCATTTGCGATAACTGTTTGATTTTGCTATAATTAATACAGTGGCAGCCATTGCGTACTCAGCCACTGTATTAATCCATCCTGGCTTGTTCACAGCCTCACTTTTCCTGGAAAAGCAACAATGACACTTCCCCGAGACGTTCATGCGTCCCGTCAGGGCCAGCATGACTATTTATGTGGCATCTACAGTCTGATTAACACCCTCAGTTACCTTTATGACGGTAGAGTACGGCGGGAAAAATTAATGTACCGTCTGCTAAGCAGCTATAAGCGACGATGGGATTTATTTGATCTCCTGACGCTCGGACTGGACGAAGAGCAAATGGACCACCTGATTGGTGATGTTCTCCTGAAAGGGCATTACGCCCGGCATTATCCCCTGAATTTTCATACCCCCTTCCGTTACCGCTCCCTGCGCAGCCGACAGATACTCAGCGACATCAGCGACTGGCTGGCGTTGCCGGAGAACCAGGCGCAGCGCGTGGTGATTCTGGGCACATCCTGGCACTGGTCTGTGGTAGTCCGTACCGATGCCACCCGGCTGTTCCTGTTTGACAGCTTGGGAATACGCAGCCAGCGCAGGGATACGTTCTCCGTACAGCCGGAGCTGAAGCGCCACACGCTGCTGCCGGACGCCATCTATTTCGTCGAACGTGAGTTCTGACCCCTGCAGAAGGAGACTGACCATGGCTTTTACCGCCTGCGACCAGAGCGGTCTTTACCGGACCACCGGGCCGGTGTCCCGCGAGGATATTATCTGCTTTGCCCATACGCTGCTCTCCCGCCAGTTTCGCAATCGCCGAAAAATTACGTCCTCTTATGATGTTCACCAGTGGCTGGTGCTGAAGCTGGCAGAGGACACCCGGGAGAGCTTCGGAATGATACTGCTCTCGCAGCAGCACCATCTTCTGGGCTACCACACCCTGTTCACCGGGACGCTGAACCAGACCATGGTGTACCCCCGCGAAATTGTCGCTCTGGCGCTGACGCATCATGCAGCCGCAGTGATACTGGTCCATAACCACCCAAGCGGTGAACCTGAGCCGAGCCAGGCCGATAAACTCATTACCCAAAAAATTACCGATGCGCTTTCACTCCTTGATATCCGCGTCGTGGACCACCTTATTGTGGGTGGTGATGATGCATACTCTTTTGCAGAGCATGGCCTGCTTTGAATTACCTGGTTTAATACACATTATCCACGCTAAGACACGTCCGCTTTATCCCTTCACGTTTTTTTAAACTGTAAATACTGAGGTTTTACCCATGAACATCAATGCCGTTATTCAGCCGGCAGGCTTTGTGCTGCCTGTCAGTCTGCAGTTGTTCGACATGCTGATGGCAGAGGCGAGAGAAATACCCGCTCACAAGCATCGCGTCACCGCCGTTACACTCAACTTCCGGGACCCGGACTACAGCGCGGAGCGGGGCGGTTATCACCCGGTGGAAATCCGGCTGGTTCACCAGGGGGACGAGTGGTGCCTGGACTATGCCACCGATTTTGGCTACGTCGGCACGGTCTACCCGGAACTGGAGAAAATCATCGATATCAGTTGGTCGCAGGGCTACGTCTGGCACTGGCGGACAGGGGATTTGTCCCCGTCTGACGCGCGGGCGCTCTACACCTTGTGGGAGCGCAACTTCCTGAGCTATCACGCCAGTGGGGTCTACACCACCCGTGTGCTGTGGGAAAGCTGAACCACTGAGCTGTCGGGCGCACCGGTAAACATCCGTTCTCCCTTCTGGCGGGCGGATTTCCATAAGCGCGGATCGGGTTGCCGTTCATGTTCGCGCCTTCTTTTCAATACCATTCACATTACCTACGAGAATACTGTCATGAAAAAACAACCTGTCTCACCGACACGGGTGACATCGTGCTGCCTGTCGCCCGCTGATGTCTGGCGTACCCTGCTGACTCACCTGCTGGCACAGCACTACGGGCTTGCCCTCAACGATACGCCGTTTGGTGAGGAAGGCACCATTCAGGCGCATATTGACGCTGGTGTTTCCATGATGGAAGCCCTGAATACCGTCGTTGAGAAGTATGACCTGGTACGCACAGATCGGGGCCATGCGGGCTTTCACCCTGACTCCTCATTGATTACTGCTATTGATGTTCTCCGGGCGCGAAAAGCCACCGGGCTCCTGAAGCGGGAAACGTATCAGGTCGTCAGTTACATCACGCAGGGGCGCAGGCCCGGCCCGGACAGCTCAGTACCAGCAAGCCCCTCCACGCCGTTGCCATTGCTACCATCGGACACATTCACCCGACAGGACGCGGAGTCCATTATGGCGGCGTATGACCGTGTGGCTATTGAGGATGACCAGCATACCCATTTCCGTCTGGCAATACGCGATGCTGAAGGTCAGCTTATCTGGCGGGCATGGAACTTTGAGTCAGGAGCCGGGCAGGGGCTTAACCACTATCTGCAACGTTATGGTGTGAAAAAGTGACCACACAGGGCTGAATGGCATCACCAGATGAATTGACGGCTTCCCCGGTCTGCATGGCCGGGATACTCCATTTTTAAGTATTGAGGATGATGTTATGACCTCGAACCGCAAGGGCAGGCGTGCGGAAACTGTGCGCCAAAAAAACGTCCCCACCATCAACCCGGCACAGCTTTGGCTGGCAGGTCTGACGCCTGCCGGGCGCAAGGGGATGCAAAGCCAGCTTCGGCGCTGTGCCGGTATCCTGCTTCCGGGCTCGGATACCAACAGCTATCCCTGGCAGATGCTGAACTACACGGGGGTGATGCTGGTCCGTGCGCACATGCTGGATGCTGGCTATGCTGTTGCTACCGTGAACATGGCACTGTCGGCGCTGAAATCGGTTGCCATGAGCGCGTTCAGTATGGGTCTGATGGATGCTGACACGCTTGCGCGCATACGCAACGTTAGGCGGGTCAGTGGTGACGGTTGTAGGCTGGGGCGTGCGCTGGCCCGCCATGAAATTCGGTCAATGCTGGCGGCGGCAGCGACGTTCTCCGCTGTGCGCTGTCAGCGCGAACGGGCCATTTTGTTGCTTCTGTGTGGTGCCGGGCTGCGAGCGGGTGAGCTGGTTGCCCTCAATGCGGAGGATATTGACGTTGCCGCAGGGATTGTCTGGGTCAGGGAGGGGAAAGGGCGCAAAAGTCGTGATATTCACCTTGCCGCGAAGGTATGCACGCAACTGCGCCGCTGGCTGAAGTGCCGTGGAGACCATGAAGGGCCGTTGTTCAGTCGTATCAGCCGGGCAGACCGGCCAGGGCCACACAGGCTTACCACGACTGGATTGACGGGGCTGTTAGCACAGCTACGCGAGGCCGCTGGCGTGAACTATTTCACCCCGCACGACCTCAGACGAACGTTCATCACACAGTTGCTGGAGCAGGGAGCCGACCTCAACGTGGTACGCCAGCTTGCGGGGCATGCCGATATCGCCACAACCACCCGATATGACTACAGAGGCCGGGGTACGCAGGACAGAGCCTCTAGGGCTTTCTGTTGCTGGTAAATCATCATGGGGTGGGGGATGGCCTTCGTCACCTGCTGATTAAATTCACCAGAGGGTCCCGGAGATATTTTTGATGCCCCAAAGGCACGTCCAGGGCGGGCTCAGTGCAATGGGGTGGCCGGGGAAATACGACCAACTCACCACCCCTGATGAATGACACTATCGTACTCCCCCGCGTGGGGGGATAACGTGGCAGCATACTTTTCCTCAAAGTGGGTACAGCATATGCCTGTAATCAAGACGACGCCATAGTCTCACTTGTCAGCACTTCCTTAGCCAGACAGAATTGTTCTTTATCAGGCGTTCCCGACGCGCCGCTTTGTGGGGTTGGCGGGGCGCTGGACGCCATCCAGTTTTTCCATTATCCGTATCAGGCTTCGATAGTTTGTTAGCAGCGCTAGGCTTGTGCTTGACCACTTTACGTTCTTCTTTGGTTGTCCGCGGCTGATGGACTGTGGGGAGGGGTATTTCTTGCGCAACATTTCGATAGTTTCATCCACTGAGTGAGTTCCACGTAATTGATGAAATTCCAGATATAGTTTTTTCAGCAGTTTCGCTTCTTTCGACACGGGTTCGTATACATAGTCTATGTAGACCATGTTGATCACATCACTCAGCGCTTTCCGGTATACGTTCCCCATGCCTTTCTTCAGCGTTGAGTAATCCTCGCCATCGAGCCAGTTGGTTATTTCCAGCAATCGCGCCAGGCTGTCTTCATGTAGGTTGGTTTCAAACCGCTTTCCATATTTCTCCTCCAGCCCTTCCCGGCTTTTCTGCTTAGGCGTCTTGGGCTCCGCCTCACCCATATTTTCTTCGTTTTTTCCCATAACTCATACCTCACTTTCGGATTGCCACTATCAGAGGTCTTTTTGGACCGTCATAAATCAATGACGGTCATTCTACACCGAAGAATGACCGTCCAAAAGTGGGCCGCGAACACTTTGACCGGCGATCGCCATGAATAATCGGCCGAAATCAACTTTGTAAAGGGAGGGCTGGCCGCCCGCTGGGGGTGGATAGATGGAGTTAAAAGTATGAATAACTGCAGGCTGCTCGATATCAAGACAGTGCTCGGGATGTACCCAGTATCACGCGCAACGCTATATCGCCAGATCAAGGCGGGGCTCTTTCCGGAGCCTGTACGCATCGGTACCCGTCGGGTGGCATGGCGTATGGAGGATATCCACGCGCATATCAGTGGGCTGCCCAATGTTGAGCTGGCTGAAGCAGCTCGTCTGTAAGCCTCATATAGCCCCTCGTACAGGGGGTCATTCACCATAGTCAGTAGCAACCTCTACGGATAGCTGCTGCCCATGAATGGCCGTGAGGCTAAGGGAACTGGCGATGATTACAGTTAATCGTGAGCGTGTGGACAATCTCTCCGGGTCTGTATACCTGGGGCGAAATACTGACGGCAATAGGTGCTATGGGCGAATTGATAAACTCGCCTGGGTAATGGATTTGTCTGATGATAGCGAGAATGCAGTGCTGAGCGGGCGTCTGGCTGGGCTGCGAGCGGGAGGAAACTATATCGTGCGGTGCCGCCCTGCCGGTAAAGGGGAGTGTTCTGGCCTCTATCGATCCGTGGTGGAGATCCGTCTCAAGAGCAAATCCAGTCATCATCCGCTGATGCTGGTCATTTACTTTGCGCCGACGAATACGGTGCGGGGCTCAGTGCGTATGGAAATGAGTCCTCAGCACTATTCAGCAGAGCAGATCACCGGACTGTTCATCTGGCTTGGGCGTAAGGGACGTCTGGGGAAGTACCTGTACAGGGGGTTGCGCCAGGCATGGGTGACGTCCATTCACTACGCACTGGATGTAAAGGGAATGAAACTTCATGACTACCTGATTGGTCTGGCAAAGGTTCATGATGGTGAGTTTTACGATTTGTATGGTGAACACGAAGGGTTGCGTCTGGGCTCTGCCACGCTGGTAGCCTCTGTCTACGCCAAGGTCCATTCTCCGTCGTTGAGCGTGGAGGAGCGCTATGCATCTCCAAAGATTACGCTGGAGGAGGCACAATTCGAGCGTTTTTTACGTCTGGAACTTCGCCTGCAGCCGGGGCGTCAGCAACTGAAGCTGAGTCAGATGACGAGTATGGCCAGTCTGGTCAGCAGGCTGATGTTCTGGCGTCGGGAGGTACTCCAGGATCGTTGGCTGGATCCGGATTTTGCGCAGCGGCTGGTGTTAATGTCAGTACCACGCGCACGGGCCACATTTGAACCCGCGACGAGTCTGAATGGTCGACTTGTCAGTACGGCTCCAAAGGCCGCCAGGAAACGCGTGGACAAGGTCATGGCTAATTACCGGGTGGCATTGTTTGATTCTGCGGCTATCTGGGACCAGTTGCCGGTCATTCTCGCAAAACTCGGGCTTCTCGCGCAGCCTCAGTACTGGATTTACCGTAATCGCGTGAAGTGGCGAGGGAGCCGCTGAAGATAAGCCAGAAGTATATCAGAGGGGGTGTGATGCCACCCTCGTCTGTTGGCGACCAAAAAAAGGGCTCCCCCTGATATATTCTGTGAGGCACGCCTCATCACAGCTGAACAGGGGGTATGGCTATAGTATGGTGTATACAGTATATACCAGTACCAGTCTGTTCTTCCTCTAGAACCCTCAATGAGATTGCGACAAGCCACAAGGCATTGTTTTGAGGAAAATTCAGATCCTGAGATAGCCCCCCAAAAAGTGCAGCCAGCCTGAGTCACATCACTCAGCGCAACCGTAATTCACTGTGCAAATGTACAGCCTGTAAACAGGCAGCATGTTCATAAAACGGAGCACAGTGAAATGAAAGCCTACTGCACACAAAACAATATTCTCGTCACGGAAAGCACGATGAATGCTTTCAGCGAGGCTATTTTTAGCGTCCCATTCGACGACGCATGTGACGGGCGATGCAAGCCAACGTGGTATATGTCCATTGCTATTTTTTTGCAGCATCTTATTTGCAGCGCCACTGCGAGCCGTAACACGCGTAAGCGGTCGCAATTTAAGGGGAACCGACTATGGACCTGTTCAGTTCCGTTTCCTTATGCACTGGGAGAAAAAGTGGCTCCGGCAGTATTCAGACGCTCAAGAGAGCTACCGTTTGAAAGAGCGCTGGAAAAGCTAGAGGAAGTAGGGTTTATCAGAATCATTACACACGATGTTATACGTCACAAATGCCGGGAATTTGCGCTTTCTCGGCGGTTTCTCGACGTGCTGTTTCCCGGGGACAGAACTGCTTATCTCAACCTGGAAGATCGGTATGGCTATCTGACCGATGTTTACCGCAGACGTATGGGACCGATGACGCTGGAAGAACGGCTTGCTCAGGCCATGTTACGAAAGTGCAAAGTCAGGCATTTAACGTCAACCCGGAATATACCTGATAAGGCCTTTCGTGAGCGGGTTGCAGCGGTGTATGACCGGCTTGAAGCGTTGCCGGTTAACATCGATGCGCTGAGGATGTACTGTAACGAGCAACCATCCACTGTGAACAGGGTTTATTATCACAATTTTATCAGCCATCTTTGTGAAGCCGGTGTTGACGTTATCAGCCTGAGTCCGTTAATCGTCTCATATCGGCAGGTATATCGTACGGCTAGGCTGGGCGGGCGTTCGTTTGAGGTGGGGAAGGGGTTTCAGTATCTGCCAAAAGGCATGAAATGGGCATGTCTGGGGCAGGGCTATAACTACGATATAAAAAGCAGCCAGCTTGAGATACTGCGTCATGAGCTGCAGCGTATCGGATTATCCGATAAAAACCTGAAGCGGCTGGAAACGGATTACATTACAAAGAAACTGGGCGTCACCACGGATGAGGTAAAACAATTCAGGTTTGCCGCTATTTTTAGCGCCGGTTCGGTCAGCCTATCGGTGAAAAGTGGAGTAAGGAAGAGGCTGAATAAAGTTCTGGGCGATAAGAAGGCAGAAAAAGTGCTCAAACGCTGGAAAAAATTGATGCAACCGCTGCGGGAAGATCTGAAGAGGCTGACCGACGATTATTTGGCGACGGGAACCACAAATCGATACGGGCTTAGCGTGAAAAATGCTGTGGGGCAGAATTTTAACTGTAGCTGGAAGAATTTCAGCGCCAGACAGGCATGGCAGCCAGCGCAGATGCGCCGAAAGCTACTTGCGCACATGTTACAGGGGCTGGAAAGCCAGGCTGTGTACGATTACGTTGCCATCCATAAGGGCGTTTGCGCACTGGAGCACGATGGGTTTGTTTCATATGAAGAGGTCACTGACTGGTCCCATCCATATCTTTTGATTGAGAAAAAGCATTGAAGCAAGTTATACATTATCTAAATCTGAGAGCTCATAGACAGGGCTGTTGCCCGGTTAAATTATTGTATCTTTTCATTATGTTATAGTGTATTCTCATTTAAAGTGAGCGCAACTATATCCTGAGTTAATTGAAAATATGAAGCAAGAAACGATCGTTCAAAAAATTTGGAGTCTCTGCAACATACTAAGAGGTGATGGTATCACCTATTATCAGTATGTTTCTGAACTAAGGAAGGTGCGAATAAGCGGGGAAATTCTTCTCGGCTGACTCAGTCATTTCATTTCTTCATGTTTGAGCCGATTTT
>NZ_JAOWES010000085.1:0-4740 GCF_030334095.1 Citrobacter sp. Cf118
GAGTAGAGTAAGAGGCAGGGCGTAGTCGGACTATTTCCCTGCCTCTCCTCCCCGAACCGGACGTGCACCTTTCAGCGCATCCGGCTCTCCATTTAAATGCTGGCGAACGCCATTGCCACTTCTGTAAAGCGCGATGTATACGTGTTTCTGGTCTCCGTCCTCAGATAGGGATTACCTTCGGGTAGCCGCCAGCGGAACAGCTTCTTGCCTTGCCCCACCAACCGGTACAGTATTTCGCCGCTGAGCTTGCCGTGATTGGTTTTACCAAATAAAACCCACGTTTTGCTCTGACCCGGTTTCGGTGATTTACACCACCACCTCATCAGGGAAGCGATACCTGTACGGTATTTGCGGGCCAGCCAGTGAGCCAGCTTCCAGAACACGACACGGTCGATATAACTGAAGACTTTGGCCTTAAAATCAACGAACTGATAGAACATGGCCCAGCCTTTCAGTTTTCGGTTGAGTTGTTCAGCCATATCGACTTTGCTTTCACTGTAGTTGCCTGATAACAGTGCTGTCAGCGATGCGGCGAAGTTTCTGGCTTTCTCCTGCGGGATCGTTGAGACCACTCGCATCTCGCCATAACGACTGCGTTTGCGAATGATCCTGTGCCCCAGAAAGATAAAGCCGTCATTAACATGGGTGATTTTAGTCTTATCCATGTTCAGCCTGAGTTTCAGACTGCCTTCGAGCACACCCCGACACTCCTCCCTGATGGCTTCCGCCTGTGCTTTGGTGCCTTTGACGATGAGGACAAAATCATCGGCATAGCGGCAGTACGCCACCGCGGGTTTCCACTGCCAGTTTTCTCTGACCGCCGTACTTCGGCCCCGTTGGATACTGTTATTCCAGTACCACCGATCTTTTCTGGCTTTCCCGCTCAGGTAGCGCTCATGCAGGTATTGATCGAACTCATTCAGCATGATGTTCGATAATAGCGGCGATATAACACCGCCCTGTGGCACACCTTCACTGGCCGCCCGAAAGAGACCGACATCGATATGTCCCGCCTTGATGGTTTTCCACAGCAGAGTCATGAAACGTGCGTCACTGATCCTGCGGCGTACAGCCTTCATCAGCAGTCGATGATGTACGGTGTCGAAGTAACTGGACAGGTCGCCTTCAATCACCCAGCGTCCCCGGGTTTCACCGCAGTCTGTGAGCTGTAATTTCACCGTGCGGATCGCGTGGTGGACACTGCGCTCAGGCCGGAAGCCATATGAGAGCGTATGAAAATCACTCTCCCATATCGGCTCCATCGCCATCAGCATGGCCCGCTGAACAATACGATCCCGCAACGCGGGGATACCCAGTGGTCGCAGTTTGCCGTTGCTTTTAGGGATGTAAACCCGTCTGGCGGGCAAGGGCTGGTAGTGGCCTGAGAGTAATTCATCCCTGAGGATTTGCAGCTCAACAGCCAGTCTGGCCTGTAGCATTGTTTTGTTCACGCCATCAACGCCGGGGGTATGCGCCCCCTTTGATGAAAGCGTGATCCGCGCCGCTTCAGCCAGCCATTCTGGTTGTGTTATCAGACGCAGCAGCCGTTGAATCCGTAGGGACGGATCGGTGGCTGCCCATGTGGCAAGCTTGCGTTGCATTTCGCTGATTATCAAAGGTCTTCACCTCGTTAGGTCAGTTAATTCACGTCGCAAACACATTCAAACTGCTTCCCTTCGCCATGTAATGGGCTTTCCCCATCGCGGACTACTACGGAAGCTCCGCCAGCCAGCGCGTCATCGGAGCCATGCCCCCTTAACATCCGTCGCTGACCTTCCCCGGTTTACCTGCCTGGACTCAGGCATACTGAGGAGGCTGCCCGTCGCACTCTTTATCCTTGCTTGCCGCAAGTTGGCAGAAGTCAGCAACGCAAGCGTGATAGACGCTGCTGCCCCGGTGTTTCGCATACATGTCAAAACACCTTCGACCGGCAGTGCTTACGTATCACTGCCAGTTCCTCCTGCACGGCCTGTCAGATCACGTAGGCCGTGGTGACGTTTTCAACCCACAGAGGCGGATTAACGGGTTCATGTTCTTCAGCCTTTCAGTACTTAACCTTGAGGATCATCTCGGCTTAGTGATCTCGCCTCAATCCCCGTTGTCAGCGGGTTACATCACCCTGCGGGCATGCCGCAGGTCACTGCCGCTCAGGTTCTCCACCGTCACACCCGGTGGGATTGTTGGGTTTCTCATCGTGAGTTACCGGTTCAATATTCCAGACAGACTCGCGGTTCATTTAAGCATCCATGCCCGCCCTGAACTCCGGGCACACTATAAGTAATATCGGTGACCCAGACCTGATTGGCGCGGACAACGGTAAACTGACGCTGCACACGATTAGGCGCAACCACTGAAGGTCGGCCAGCGATACGACGCGGAGCTTTATAGCCGCGCACGGCTTTAATCCGGTTCAGTTGCATAATACGGCCCACCCGGTTTTTGCCGCAGGTTTCACCGATCTCATTCAGATCGCCATGAACCCGACGATAGCCATAGACGCCACCGCTCAGGGAATATGAATCGCGGATGAGCGTCAGCAGACGCTGGTTATCTTTATCCCGCGCAGAGACCGGATTATGCAGCCACGCATAAAACCCGGCCCGGGCAACGCACAACACCCGACACATCGTCATGACACCCCATACAGTGCGGTGCTCATTGATAAAGCGGTACTTCAGTCGGGCTCCCTTGCAAAGTACCGCGCGGCCTTTTTCAGAATATCCCGTTCTTCCTCAGTGCGCTTCAGCTGTGCCCCGAGCTTCAGGATCTCGCTTTTGGCTTCCAGTAAATCCCGGGCATGCTGTTCGCTGTTATCAGGCTTGATAGCCCGTAGCCACTTGTAGAGACTGTGCGCAGAAACGCCCAGACGGTCGGATACTTCAGCAACAGAATAACCGCGCTCCGTTATCTGACGGACGGCTTCTTCCTTAAATTCAGGTGTAAATCGTGGTGTGCCCATACGCTCCTCCTTGTATCTTGAAAGTGGATTACTATGTTCTGGCTTAGATTTGGCAAAGCCCGTGTAGTCCGATTCCTCCTGGGGTTATTCAAGCCCGCAGCATAGCGACTGACGCACAGGCTGAGTCGTTCATCTGAAGCCCGAACAGTTGTCTGAACTTCAAATCGTATTTGCAAGGAGGGGTATAGATGAGCGTGTCAAATCAACGTTGTGCAGGCATTGATGTTTCGAAAAGCACTCTGGATATTGCAATCAGCAATATTGCCCGGTCATTCACTGTGCCAAATGAAGATGGCGGTTTTAATCAGATACTCAAAGAGTTAAAGCGAAATGAAACTCAACTGATCCTGATGGAAGCCACCGGGGGACTTGAGTCTGGTGTGGCTGGCTATCTTCAGTCTGAAGGTTTTGATGTGGTTGTTATCAATCCCCGACAGGCGCGAGATTTTGCCCGCGCAATGGGCTATCTGGCTAAGACCGACCAAATAGATGCCAGAGTCCTGCTACAAATGGCAAAAGTTATTAACCAGCATCCTGAGCGGGAAAAATATATTCGTCCCTTACCTGATGCTCACAGGCAGTTGCTGGCAGCAATGGTGGTCAGACGCCGACAATTAACGATAATGCTTACAGCTGAGCGAAACAGGTTGCATCCATCGCATCCTCAGAATCATGAAAGTATCAGATTTATTATTTCGGTATTGAAAAGTGAAATGGCTCGTATAGAAGCTGAAATTTCAGCCTATATTTCGAAAAATTTCAGTGAATTATCTGCATTATTGAGCGCCGTTAAAGGTGTTGGTGCAGCGACTGTTGCCGTGCTGCTGGCTGAGGTTCCGGAACTTGGAACGTTGTCACGACGTGAAATTAGTGCGCTTATTGGGGTTGCTCCAGTAAACAGAGATTCCGGCACAATGCGCGGTCGCCGAACGGTATTTGGAGGGCGAGCCTCCGTCCGAACAGCTCTCTATATGTCCGCACTGGTCGGGACGAGGCACAACCCAGTAATTAAAGAATTCTATACACGCCTCGTTGCCGCAGGAAAACCAAAAAAGGTTGCACTGACCGCCTGCATCAGAAAACTACTGACCATCCTGAACGCAATGCTGAAAAATAATGAAGCATGGGATCCGTTGTACCACCAACATGCTTCGTAATCGGGTTTGAAGACAGTTGCTATGCTCAAACTATAGGGCAGGATCGTCTACCGGGGTGGGGTCAGTCCAAATGAGGCAAAAAAGTGTCTACGAAACCCGGGTCTATTCAGATAGATGTCGGTTGATAAAGAGGTAACAGCCATCAGAGCGCTGAGAATGAGCAGAAACGAGTGGCCGTTTTTTTAGCTGTAGCCGACTGTGTACGTGCCTGTTGATTAAGCATGGTGATCCGTTGGATCATGAAAAGATAAACGCATATTAACAGGTATTTAGAATACTGATAATCCTAGGGAAGGTGCGAACAAGTTCCTGATATGAGATCATCATATTCATCCGGAGCGCATCCCAGAGGGACATCATGAGCCATCAACTCACCTTCGCCGATAGTGAATTCAGCACTAAGCGCCGTCAGACCCGAAAAGAGATTTTCCTCTCCCGCATGGAGCAGATTCTGCCATGGCAGAATATGACCGCTGTCATCGAGCCGTTTTATCCCAAGGCGGGCAATGGCCGACGGCCCTATCCGCTGGAGACCATGCTGCGTATTCACTGCATGCAGCATTGGTACAACCTGAGCGACGGTGCCATGGAAGATGCCCTGTACGAAATCGCCTCCATGCGCCT
>NZ_JAOWES010000085.1:4790-135794 GCF_030334095.1 Citrobacter sp. Cf118
GAGTTACCGGTTCAATATTCCAGACAGACTCGCGGTTCATTTAAGCATCCATGCCCGCCCTGAACTCCGGGCACACTATACGTCACATCGCCGCACCACACCTGATTCGGTTCTGTCACTGCAAACTGTCGCTCAAGGCGATTCGGGATAGCGGTGTGTTCATGACCACCACATTTATACCGGTGGGTTGGCTGCTGACAACTCACCAGACCCGGTTCTTTCATGAGCCTTCCGGCAAGCCAGCGTCCCATTCTGAAGCCTTTCAGGGTTGCCATAATCGCGATACTTCTTGCGCCAGCAGAGCCATGGCTGATGTTATGCAGTTCCAGAACCTGACTGCGTAACACAGCTCGCCTGCCGTCTGGCTTTTCGGGGCTTTTTCCCCAGTATTTGTAGCAGCTGCGATGAACCCCGAACACGTGGCAAAGTGTGACCACAGGATACTGCGCTCTGAGTTTCCTGATTAATGAGAACTGTTCAGGGAGTCTGGCATCAAGAGCGCGGTTGTAGCCTTTTTTAATATGTCGTTTTCCATTTCAATGCGTTGTAGTTTTTTCTTCAGCTCACGTATTTCAATCTGTTCCGGGGTTATAGGGGAGGCTTTAGGTATTTTGCCCTGTCGTTCATCCCGCAACTGCTTTACCCATCGCGTCATGGTAGAAAGACCCACATCCATAGCACTGGCCGCAGCTGCAACGGTGTAGTTCTGATCAAGGACCAGTTGAGCGGATTCGCGTTTAAACTCTGCGCTGAAATTTCTTTTTTTCATTGAGGCACCTGTAATGTTCTGAGGTGAGCATATCACCTCTGTTCAGGTGGCCAAATTCAGTGTGCCACTACAGATCAGTAAAAATTCTTTGGTAGAGAAAGATTGCTCGAGCGCGGTATAAAGACGGTATCCGTTGCCTGAATTGCCTGAAGCATCGGATTAGCCGAAGCTGGGGCGTGCACAATCTGCAGCGGCTTTTTCGCATCCAAATTGGCAATGGCTCGGGAAACAGCATCGGAGACCTGAGCGTAACCCTCATCATGACTGGCAAACCTGCTTATAGCTTTACCGTCGATTGTCGCTGCCATGATGCTGCCGAATGGCAACTGATGCCAGGCACACTCTCTTAAAATCACCGGAATGACTACCGCCTCGCCTTTTTTATGCCGCTCCAGTGCGTTGGTCATCTCTACCTGATAACAATAGTCAGAAGCGATGAAATCACTGCTAATTAGCAACAGGATAATATCTGCCTGCGAAAAATAGTGGTAGATCTGATGTTCAAACTCTTGCCCAGGAACGATTCGGCGATCGTGCCATGTGGTGATTTTCCCCATTCGCTTCAGCGGGGACAGATGTTTCTCTAGCTCATTGCGTTGTGCTTCATCCGCATGAGAATAGGAAAAACGAGAGTAGTCATAAGGGTGAAATGCTCCTGAACCGTTACTGTATTTAAAGCTATTCTGTGCCCACGGTATAAAAAATCACGCTATTGACTGTAATTAATAGATGCTTGATCTCTTTAAAGTTGTTACATCAGCTCATTCATAGCCACCGTATGCCATCCGGCTCACTTCGTCAGCCAAAATAGTGTGATATTCTTTCCAGAAATCCTGTTGTATCCACGACATAAGGCGATGATTGATGGAGCAGTCTCTCAATTTTGAAATGTTGCGCAGCCAGTGGCCGGAACTGGCAGAACTCGCGTGTATGGCGGAACGCTATGTTCACTCCGATCCGGAAAGCTGTCTGGTCAAGCTGCGCAACTACACCGAATTGATGGTACGTTGGTTATACCGCCAGGAACGGCTGCCTGAAGGCATCAAAGCAAATCTGTATGATTTAATGAACGCCGATGTCTTTACCAGCATGATGCCGGAAGCCATCATCATGAAAATGGATGCGCTACGTATACACGGCAACCGCGCCGCGCACGGCGGACGTATCAAAGCCAAAGATACGTACTGGCTGCTTAAGGAAGCGTATTTATTAGGGGTCTGGCTGTATGTTCGTTATGCCCACGGTAATGTTGATAACTGCCCCAAATTCTCTCTCCCTCCGTTAACACAATCTTCAGGTCGTGCAGATGAAAAACGTCTGGAAGATGCAATCAGGGCTCAAGATGAAAGCCGTGAGCGCGAACTGGCGCTACAACGCGCACTACAGCAAGAGCAGGAAAAGGCCGAACACCTGACTCAGCGCCTGAATGAAGCCAGAGCTCGCAACCAGCATGTTGCAGATATCCTCTCTATTGATGAAGCGGAAACCCGTCGCCGCCTGATTGATTCTCGCCTGCTTGCCGCCGACTGGAATGTAGGGGAAGAGCTTAATTATACCGATCAGGTTACGCAGGAACACCCCGTTAAAGAACAACCTACTGCAACCGGTGACGGTTATGCGGATTATGTCTTGTGGGATGAGGCGCATAAACCGCTGGCGGTGGTGGAAGCAAAAAAAACCAGCATCAATGCCGAGCAAGGACGAATTCAGGCCCGACTGTATGCCGACTGGTTGGAAAAAGAATATGGTCAGCGTCCGGTCATCTTCTACACCAACGGCTACGATATCTGGCTGTGGGACGACCATAAAACCCATGGTTATCCTCCGCGTCGGGTATTTGGCTTCTACAGCAAGGAAAGCCTGCAATACCTAATTCAGCAGCGTGAAACCCGTCTACCGCTGAATAGTGTCCCACACGTTAAAGATAACGAAGGTAAGGCCGTTGCCGGACGTTTGTATCAACTTGAAACTATTGCCCGCGTCAGCGAACGGTTTACCAACAAGTACCGGCAATCGTTAATTGTTCAGGCTACTGGTACAGGCAAAACCCGCGTAGCGATTGCACTAAGCAAACTAATGATTGATGCCCGCTGGGTAAAACGCGTCCTGTTTCTTTGTGACCGAAAAGAGCTACGTAAACAGGCGGCGAATGCCTTCAATCAGTTCACCAATGAGCCGCTGTATGTGGTCGGGAAATCGAAGAAAGCAGACAGGCAGAATGCTAGGATCTACATCGCCACCTATCCCGGCATGATGAAAATCATGGACCATTTTGATGTCGGTTATTTTGATTTGATCATCGCCGATGAATCCCATCGTTCGATCTATAACGTTTACGGCGATCTGTTTAAGTTTTTTGATGCCCTCCAGATTGGCCTGACGGCCACGCCGATCGACATGGTGAGTAAAACCACTTTCGGCCTGTTTGGTTGTGAAGGACGTATCCCTACCGCCAACTACAGCCTGGAAGATGCCATCGCCGATAATAATCTGGTTCCCTATGAAGTTGTTACGCACACCACAGAATTCCTGCGCGAAGGCATCAAACGGGAGAAGTTAAGCGACACACAAATCCGCGAACTGGAAGAACAGGGTATAGATCCCAATACGCTGGAATTTGATGGTAAGGCGCTGGATGAGGCAATTTATAACAAAGACACCAACCGCTATATCCTGCGTAACCTGATGGAAAATGGCCTGAAAGATCGGGACGGCCAGCTGCCAGGTAAAACCATCATTTTCGCCCGGAACCACAAACACGCACTGTTGTTAAATGAATTGTTCGACGACATGTACCCGCAGTTTGCCGGACGCTTCTGCCAGGTCATCGACAACTACGATCCCCGCGCCGAGCAACTGATTGACGATTTTAAAGGGCTGGACGAAAGCACCAACAAAGAGCTGACAATCGCTATCTCCGTTGACATGCTTGATACCGGCATTGATGTACCGGAAATTGTGAATCTGGTCTTTGCCAAACCAGTCAAATCGAAAGTAAAGTTCTGGCAGATGATTGGCCGTGGTACACGCCTCTGTTCAGGGCTATACGGCAATGATGAAAACGGCAAACCGCTGGATAAACAGAAATTCCGCATCTTCGATCACTGGGGCAACTTTGAGTATCACGAGTTGCATACCGAAGAGGCCGAAGTCACAGCGACAAAATCGCTGGCGCAAAAACGCTTCGAAGCGTGGGTTATGCTGGGGGCTGCTGCACAACGTAAGTTCGACAAACAGGCGGTAGATTTAGTCGCTCACCAGCTCCGCGAGCAGATCAACGCGCTGGATGAAAAGTCGATTGCCGTACAGGAAAAGTGGCAGCAAAAAGCGCAGTACAGCGATGAAAAAGTGCTGCGCCAGCTTTCCCCGAAAACACTGCAGGATCTGCTATCTGTCCTGGCCCCGCTGATGCAGTGGCTGGACGTGCGCGGGCAAAGCGATGCCATGCGTTTCGATATGGATATTCTGGCGGCGCAAACTGCCCGTTATAGCAACCCGGAAGAGCTGGATGTGCTCTGGCCGGTCATCGTCGAAAAAGTGGAGCGCCTGCCGCCGCATCTGGCGCAGGTACAACAGCAGGGGCAACGGATTAATCAGCTTCATGATTTAAGCTGGTGGAAGCAGGCCAGCCTGGAAGAGTTGGAGGATATCCGCATTCACCTACGCGGCATCATGCACCTGATGGAAAAAGATCCGACGCCCCGTCCCAGCTCGGTGCAGGTGGATATCACTGAAGATGCAGGCCAGATTCGAACGGAAACCCGCAAAACCAACGTTCGTTCCATTGATTTCAAACTTTATCGCCAGCAGGTTCAGGGCGCATTAGAGCCACTGTTCCAGCAAAACCCGGTGCTGAAGAAAATCCGCAATGGCGAACCGGTAACGCAAAGTGAACTGGATGAACTGGCAAAATTGGTGCTGATACAGAATCCTAACGTCGATATTCGGGCGTTGAAAGAGTTCTACCCGCAAGCAACCGCCAGCCTGGATAAATTGTTACGTACCATTATCGGTATGGACAGTGACGCGGTGGAGGTGCGTTTTGCACAATTCGCTGCCGATAACAGCCTGAGCAGCCCGCAATTGCGTTTCCTTTCGCTGCTGAAAAATCATATCCGTGATTGCGGCACTATCGAGATGAAGCAACTCTTTGAACAGCCGTTCACGCATATTCACCAGGGTGGCGTCGCGGGCGTATTCCCAGACGTGGCACAAATAGCCCGATTACAAAAGATAGTCGAAGAGCTGGGTGTTGTGACCGATACAGTGACGGTATAATACGTTCATGACAAGCCCCGGCAGCGGGGCTTTTGTATTTTTAACATGGTAAACTTAACAATGATCACCGGTGACTTAAAAAGTAAAATCGACGGACTGTGGGAAGATTTCTGGGTGGGAGGTATCACCAACCCGCTGACCGTTATCGAACAAATCACCTACCTGATGTACTCCCGGATGCTGGACACCCAAGAACAACGAGATGAAAAACGTAAACAAATCGCAGGCGTTGATTTTAAACCACGCTTCGCGCCAGAACAGCAGGAGTTCCGCTTCAGCTACTACAGCAATCTCGGCTCGGATGAAATGATGGACGTGGTGCGCGACGGCGTATTCCAGCATTTCCGTCAGCTTGGGCAAGCGGATAAAACGAAGGCCACGCTGCTGGACAACTTTATGAAAGATGCCCGTCTGGAGATCGTCAAGCCTTCGTTGCTGACCAAAGCGGTAGAGGTCATTAAAAACCTGCCGCTGGATCGTGGCGACACCAAAGGCGACCTTTACGAATACCTGTTAAGCAAGCTGACTACCGCCGGGATCAACGGCCAGTTCCGCACTCCGCGTCACATCATCCGTACCATGGTTGAGATGATGGAACCTAACCCGGCACGTGGTGAAACGATTTGCGATCCGGCCTGTGGCACCGGTGGTTTTCTGGCTGCAAGCTATGAATATCTGCTGGAAAAATATAGCTCACTGGAATCGATTCATGCCGAGATTGGCAGCAACGAACGCGGTGAGTTGGAAGAGCAAAAAATCTTTACTGGCGATCTGCTGACGCCGTGGCGTGACCATGTGGATAACAAAATGTTCCATGGCTACGACTTCGATACCACCATGCTGCGTATTGCCGCGATGAACCTGATTATGCACGGCGTGGAAGAGCCGGATATCCACTATCAGGACACCATGAGCCAGAGTTTCAGCGCTAACTTCCCACAGGCCAGCAAAAACGCCTTTAACCTGATCCTTGCGAACCCGCCGTTTACCGGTTCACTGGATGAGGAAGATATCGACTCCACACTGTCGGCGATGGTGAAAACTAAGAAAACCGAGCTGTTGTTCCTGGCGCGGATTCTGCAAATGCTGAAAGTGGGCGGACGCAGTGCGACCATTGTGCCACAGGGCGTGCTATTTGGCTCCAGCAAGGCGCATCAGTCTCTGCGTCAGGCGTTGGTGGAAAATAACCAACTGGAAGCGGTAATCAACCTACCTTCCGGCGTATTTAAACCTTACGCAGGTGTCGTGACGGCGATCCTAATTTTTACCAAAGGCGGTCAGACGGATGAGGTCTGGTTCTACGATCTGCACAATGACGGTTATAGCTTGGATGACAAACGTAACCCGATAAAAGATAACGATTTACCACATCTGCTGGCAAGCTGGAAGCACTACCGTGCTTTACGTGGTTTACCGGTAGATAACTTTATGGGCGAGAAATTTTCCTCGTTGCTGAAACAGCAGTACCCAGAAGGGATTGATGTTGGTGTTGACTTTAAAGATCGCACCCAAGCGGCCTTTGTGGTGCCGAAAGAGGATATTGCCGCGCAGAAATACGATCTTTCCATCAATCGTTATAAAGAGGTGGTGTATCAGGCTGAGGAGTATGAAGATCCGAAGGTGATACTGAAGCGGTTGATGGGTCTGGAGAAAGAGATTCTGGCGGGTCTGGATGAGTTGGAGGGGATGCTGTGAGTTGGCCGATGGTAAATTTAGGTAACATTGGGAAGTTCAAAGCAGGTTTTGGATTCCCTATAGAGTACCAAGGAAAAAAAGAAGGGGATTACCCTTTCGCTAAAGTTGGTGATATATCAGCTATAGTAAGAAGCGGTCATAAAAATATTTCTCATGCTGGGAATTATATTGACAAAGATATACTTGGCAATTTAAAAGCTAAAACCATACCCAAAGGAACTATTGTTTTTGCAAAAATTGGAGAAGCGATTAAGCAAAATTTTCGAGCTATTACTACCGTAGAAATGGTAATAGATAACAATGTAATGGGGCTAGTTCCTGATAATAATCTCGTTGATACTAATTATCTATTTTATTTTATGCGATCACTAGATCTTTACCAATTTTCTGGTGCAACTACCATTCCAGCATTACGTAAATCAATGCTAGAAAATATTCAAATACCATTACCACCATTGAGTGAACAAAAACGTATCGCTGCTATTCTTGATAAAGCAAATGATATACGCCAAAAACGCGAACAAGCCATTGAACTGGCTGATGATTTTTTGCGTGCTACGTTTCTGGAGATGTTTGGCAACCCTGTGTCTAATCCAAAAGGGTGGAAGGTAAAACCTTTAAAAGAACTCTCTGTAAGAATAGCTAGTGGTTCTACACCTAAAGGTGGGAGCAAGGTTTATGTTGATAAAGGTATTACCTTTTTTAGAAGCCAAAATATTTGGAAAAATGATATCAGGCTAGATGATGTCGCGTACATTGATGAAAAAACCCATAATAGTCTAAAAAAAAGTAGTCTAAAACATAAAGATATATTGATGACTAAAACGGGGCGATTCAACACAGAAAACAGTAGCCTTGGTCGTGCCGCTTTGTTTTTAGGTGATGATGACAGTGCAAACATCAATGGACATGTTTATTTGATAAGATTAAAGGCAGGGGTTTTACATGAATTTATTGTATATATTTTGACTTCGAATGAATATCGTGAACATATTCGTGAGGTTTGTGTTGGTGGAATAGATAAAAGACAACTGAATAAGGATCATATCGAAGATTTCCCTATTATCTGTCCGCCAGATGATCTCCAAATGGAGTTTATGAGGAAGGTAAATTCCATTCAAAAAATACGCTCAAATGCTATGACTGGGTTAAAAGAGGTTACCCCTCTATTTAACACACTCAGCCAAAAAGCTTTTTCTGATGGATTTTAAAAAGTGGGTATGTTCGGTGAAACTCAGATAAATCTACCACCGGTAGCCACCAGTTTGAATCTGGTACGATTTGGCGATCTGTACCACACTAATTATCTTTTTAGTGCACACCATACTGGTAGTATACTGTAGCAAAATTAGAGTCTAGTAGGGGCTAGAAAGGAGTAACCCAGCCTCTGCTATTCTGCTAAAAAAACAGCAAAACTTTAGGGTCAATTACTAACCCGTGTTGAATATTCACCTGTCAGCATTGTATTGCACTGATGACGGCCAGAAATAGCCCATCAGAAATACACGTCATTAAAACGCTGAGAGGCTGGGGAGATATGTCGATGAGTTTTTTCTCGGAGGTATGGAGAAAACAAAAGTTCTGAAGCGTTTAAACTACGTATTTTCTTTGATGATCAGAATGTCCACTTATATTCTACGGCGAAGGTGGTCCGAAAGATTACTAAAAGTGAATGATTTGTTTTACCGAGATACTTACATGATAACAATGGTAAAAATACAGCGACCAACCAGTCCTAAGCGGGCTGGTTGGTCTTTTTAATTTAAACATCAACCGAGAAATAAAGACATTCAACTCACACACCATTACCCCGATTGATCTTCGCATAGTCAAACGGCGTAATCGCTCTCACCCGATTCGCATCCAGAAAATCAGCCCACCACTGCAACATCAGCTTGCGCTCATCCAGATGTTCTGCTTTATGGATATACGCCGCCCTCACCGTATTGCGTTCCATATGGCTCATCTGCCTTTCCACCGCATCCTTCGACCATAGTCCTGACTCAATTAACGAACTACAGGCCATTGTACGGAAGCCGTGGCCGCAAACCTCAACCTTAGTATCATATCCCATCACCCGTAGCGCACTGTTTACGGTATTTTCACTCATTGGCTTACGCGGATCATGATCGCCAATAAAAATCAGCTCATGTTCACCACAAAACTGTTTTATCTGCTTCAGGATCGCCAGCGCCTGCTTTGAAAGAGGTACCAGATGCGGTGTACGCATCTTTGAGCCTCGCTGAGAATGTTTCACATCAGGAATAGGCTCTCGCTCAGGCGGGATGGTCCACATTGACGTTTCAAAATCGATCTCTGACCAACGAGCAAAACGCAGCTCACTGGACCGAATAAAGATAAGCAGAGTGAGTTCTGTCGCCCAGCGGGTTAGCGGTCTGCCGGTATAGCCGTCTACTTTCTCAAGAAACTCAGGGATGCGCTTTAATTCCAGCGCCGGGCGATGTTGTCGATTACTGGAAGCAACCGCCCCAGCCATCTCTTGTGCTGGGTTATAATCAATTAACCCACTTTGCACTGCATAACGCATGATGGCCGTAGTGCGTTGTTGAAGACGGGCAGCAACCTCAAGACGTCCAGACATCTCCACGGCTTTAATGGGTGCTAATAAATCACGCGTTTTTAACTCAGTGATATTACGCTCACCAAGCACTGCGAAGAGATTATCTTCTAGGCTTTTTAGCACACGATGGGCGTGATCTTCAGACCACTTTTTATTGGTGCCATGCCACTCGATCGCCACCTCTTTGAAGGTTCGTGCTTTACTCTGTTCAACCTTATCATTTTTCTTTTTGTCTCCCGGATCGACGCCATTCGCTAGCAGCTTACGCGCTTCGTCACGACGTGCTCTGGCATCCGCCAGTGTGATTTCAGGATAAACCCCAAGTGCCAACATCTTTTGCTTGCCGTCATAACGGTACTGCAAACGCCAGTACTTAGAACCATTAGGATGGACAAGCAGGTGCATACCGCTGCCATCGGTCAGTTTGTATTGCTTATCCGTTGGCTTGGCTGTTCTGACCTTGATATCTGTTAACGCCATGCTTATCCCCTCCCTGTTGGTACAAGCATTATCGAATCGGAAATACCATCATCTATACCAACATGTGTTGGTAGATGTACGTTGATGTTGGTTGACCTTGAGAGAGTTAATATAGCGGGAAAGGTAGATAAATACTGGGCTTTAGACATAAAAAAAGACCTCAATTGAGGTCCATTTACATGCTTTTGGTGCCGAAGGCCGGACTCGAACCGGCACGTATTTCTACGGTTGATTTTGAATCAACTGCGTCTACCGATTTCGCCACTCCGGCACGGAAGGGATGCGGAAAACGTTGTGGATTATACCTGTCGTGCGCCACCATGCAAGCGCCAGCATGTGTCTGGCCTGCTAAGTGTTGAAAATTTCAGCATTACCTTTCCCACCTGTAACCCTCATCACAGTTTACCCGCTTCTTAATCCCCCCTTCTGCGAAGCGGCCCGTTTCCCCATGCTCTACACTTCCAGTTCAACACCACACTGAGGGAAACACGATGTCGATGATAAAAAGCTACGCCGCAAAAGCGGCGGGCAGCGAACTCGAACTCTATGAATATGATGCGGGGGAGCTTAAGCCGGAAGATGTCGAAGTCCAGGTCGATTACTGCGGTATCTGCCATTCCGATTTGTCGATGATCGACAACGAATGGGGGTTCTCTCAGTATCCGCTGGTTGCCGGGCATGAGGTGATTGGTCGTGTGGCAGCGCTCGGCAGCGCGGCGCAGGATAAAGGCCTGAAAGTCGGCCAGCGCGTCGGCGTTGGCTGGACGGCGCGCAGCTGCGGGCACTGCGACGCCTGTATCAGCGGCAATCAGATCAACTGCCTGGAAGGTTCCGTTCCCACTATTCTTAATCGCGGTGGCTTTGCCGAGAAGCTGCGGGCCGACTGGCAGTGGGTGATCCCGCTACCGGAGAGTATCGATCTGGCGGCAGCTGGCCCATTACTGTGCGGCGGCATCACGGTGTTCAAACCGCTGCTGATGCACCATATCACCGCCACCAGCCGCGTCGGGGTGATCGGCATCGGCGGGCTGGGGCATATCGCCATTAAGCTGTTACACGCGATGGGCTGCGAAGTGACCGCGTTCAGCTCCAATCCGGCGAAAGAGCAGGAAGTGCTGGCGATGGGGGCAGATAAGGTGGTCAACAGCCGCGATCCAGATGCGCTAAAAGCGCTGGCGGGCCAGTTCGATCTCATCATTAACACGGTTAACGTCGATCTCGACTGGCAGCCCTATTTTGAAGCGCTGGCCTACGGCGGTAACTTCCATACCGTCGGTGCAGTGCTGAAGCCGCTGCCGGTTCCGGCGTTCACCTTAATTGCCGGGGATCGCAGTATCTCCGGTTCGGCGACCGGGACGCCATTCGAGCTGCGCAAGCTGATGAAGTTTGCCGGGCGCAGCAAGGTGTCGCCTACCACCGAGCTGTACCCGATGTCGCAAATTAACGAAGCAATCCAGCATGTGCGTGACGGCAAGGCCCGCTACCGCGTGGTGCTGAAAGCCGACTTCTGATCGTCTTTGCCGGGTGGCGTAAGCTTCCCGGCTATTCTCCCCGCTATTCCAGGCAGGTAAAATTCTCCTCACAATCTCCGCAATTTAGCGGTGAAGAGTGCGTCACGGTTGCCTATACTCCAGGCAGGATAAATGGAGGAAATCTCAATGAGCGCACCCCTGCTAATTGCCCGCACGCCGGACACCGAACTGTTTTTACTGCCAGGCATGTCCAACCGTCACGGGCTGATTACCGGCGCCACCGGGACTGGTAAAACCGTCACACTACAAAAGCTGGCCGAATCGTTGTCCGAGATTGGCGTACCGGTATTTATGGCCGATGTGAAAGGTGATTTAACCGGCGTGGCCGAGGAAGGACAAGCCTCTGAAAAGCTGCTCGCCCGCCTGAAAAACATCGGCATTACCGACTGGCAACCGCATGGTAATCCGGTCACGGTGTGGGATATCTTCGGCGAAAAGGGTCACCCGGTGCGAGCCACGGTATCTGACCTCGGGCCGCTGCTGCTGGCTCGTCTGTTGAATCTCAACGACGTTCAGTCCGGCGTGCTGGATATTATCTTCCGCATTGCCGATGACCAGGGCCTGCTGCTGCTCGATTTCAAAGACCTGCGGGCCATTACTCAGTACATCGGCGATAACGCTAAATCCTTCCAGAATCAGTACGGCAATATCAGCAGCGCTTCGGTCGGGGCTATCCAGCGCGGACTACTGTCGCTGGAGCAGCAGGGAGCGGCACACTTCTTTGGCGAACCGATGCTGGATATCAAAGACTGGATGCGTACCGACGCCAGCGGCAAAGGGATGATTAATATTCTCAGCGCCGAGAAGCTCTACCAGATGCCCAAACTGTACGCCGCCAGCCTGCTGTGGATGCTCTCAGAACTGTACGAACAGTTGCCGGAAGCGGGCGATCTGGAGAAGCCAAAACTGGTGTTCTTCTTTGATGAAGCGCATCTGCTGTTCAACGATGCCCCGCAGGTGCTGCTGGATAAAATCGAACAGGTGATCCGTCTGATCCGCTCGAAAGGGGTCGGCGTGTGGTTCGTCTCGCAAAACCCGTCGGATATTCCGGACAACGTGCTTGGTCAGTTGGGGAACCGCGTGCAGCATGCCCTGCGCGCGTTCACGCCGAAAGATCAGAAAGCGGTGAAAACCGCGGCGCAAACCATGCGCGCCAACCCGGCATTTGATACCGAAAAAGCCATTCAGGAGCTGGGAACCGGCGAGGCGCTGGTGTCGTTTCTGGACGCCAAAGGCAGCCCGTCGGTGGTTGAACGGGCGATGGTGATTGCTCCCTGCTCACGGATGGGACCGGTGACGGACGACGAGCGCAACGGGCTGATTAATCACTCTTCGCTGTACGGCAAATATGAAGAAAATATCGACCGAGAGTCCGCCTATGAACGTTTACAGCAGGGCGTGCAGGCCAGTACCGAGCAGCAAAATACGCCTCCCGCCAACGGTAAAGCGGTCGAGGTGGACGGCGGTATTCTCGGTGGATTGAAGGATATTTTATTTGGCAGCACAGGGCCGCGCGGCGGCAAGCGCGATGGCGTGGTACAGAGCGTGGCGAAAAGCGCGGCGCGACAGGTTACTAATCAGATAATCCGCGGCATGTTGGGGAGTTTGATGGGCGGGAGAAAACGCTAGCCCGTATTACGTTGCCGGATGGCGGCTTAACGCCTTATCCGGCCTACGGGTCCGGAGTAGGCCTGAAAAGCGCAACGCCATCAGGCCTACGATTACTATGATTACGATTTACGCAGCATCAGCCACAGGCTTATCAGGAAGAAGCTGGCGCTTGGCAGCAGCGCACCGATAATCGGCGGAATGCCGTACACCAGCGTCAGCGGGCCAAAGATTTGGTCCAGCACATAGAACACAAAACCGAAGCTAATCCCCGTCACCACACGCACACCCATCGGGACGCTACGCAGCGGACCAAAGATAAACGACAACGCCATCAGCATCATGACCGCCACTGATAGCGGCTGGAAGACTTTGCTCCACATATTGAGCTGGTAGCGTCCGGCATCCTGGCCGCTCGACTTCAGGTACTTCACGTAGTTATGCAGACCGCTAATCGACAGCGCGTCAGGATCCAACGCCACGACGCCGAGCTTGTCGGGCGTCAGGTTGGTTTTCCAGGTGCCGCTCACCGTTTGCGAACCGGTGATTTGTTTCGGATCGGTCAGGTTGGATTCATCCACCTGCGACAAACGCCAGACCTTCTGCTCCGGGTCAAACGTCGCGCTCGCAGCATAGCGTACAGACTGCAGACGGCGCTTGTCGTTAAACGAGTAGATGCTAATCCCGCCCAACTCGGCCTCGCCTTTCACCCGCTCGATGTAGACAAAGCTGTCACCGTCTTTCGCCCACAAACCCTGCTGGGTAGAGAGCAGCGAGCCGCCGTACATCTGCTGCGCACGGTAGTTACGCGCCATCTGTTCACCCTGCGGTGCGACCCATTCGCCAATGGCCATCGTCAGCAGCACCAGCGGAATCGCGGTTTTCATCACCGACAACGCCACCTGCATACGGGTAAAGCCAGAAGCCTGCATCACCACCAGTTCACTGCGCTGGGCCAGCATGCCCAGCCCCAGCAATGCTCCCAGCAGCGCCGCCATCGGGAAGAAGATCTGGATATCTTTCGGCGCACTGAGCAGGGTATACAGCCCGGCGCCCATCGCATCGTAGCTCCCCTGCCCGGCTTTTTTCAGCTGGTCAACGAACTTGATGATCCCGGAGAGCGACACCAGCATGAACAGCGTCATCATGATGGTGGTGAAAATGGTTTTACCGATATAGCGGTCAAGTACACCAAAAGGCTGCATTATACCGCTCCTTTACGCATAAAACGGGCACGCAAGCGGCGCATCGGCACCGTATCCCAGAGGTTAAGCACAATCGCCAGCGCCAGATAAGCCAGGTTAACCACCCACATCCAGAACACCGGATCCAGCTTACCTTTGCCACCGTTCGACTTCAGCGATGTCTGAACCAGGAAGAACAGCAAATAGAGCAGCATTGCCGGCAGCATCGACAGCACGCGACCCTGACGCGGGTTCACCACGCTCAGCGGTACAACCATCAGCGCCATCATAAATACGGTGAATACTAACGTGATACGCCAGGTCAGCTCCGCGCGGGCACGATCGGTGTCGGTCGCCAGCAGCGTACGCATGGTCATCTGTTCGGTATCGTTTGGATCCAGCGCCACGGCCTGATGGCCGATAATCGCCTGATAATCCTGGAAGTCGGTAATGCGGAAATCGCGCAGCAGCGCGGTACCTTCAAAGCGCGTCCCCTGGTTTAGCGTCACAACCTGAGAGCCATCGCGCATCTGGGTAAGATGTCCGGAATCGGCTACGACGACCGAAGGACGAGCGTTGCCTTTCGGGCGGATTTGCGCGAGGAACACGTCTTTGAAGTTGCTGCCGTCAACGCTTTCGATAAACAGCACCGAACTGCCGTTGGTCGCCTGCTGGAATTGCCCCTGAGCAAGCGCCGCCATACCGGGGTTCGCTTTCGCCTCCGCCAGGACTTCGTCCTGATGTCTGGAGGACCACGGTCCGGCCCACATCACGTTGACCGCCGCAATAATACTGGTAAACAACGCCAGCACCATCGCCGCTTTAACAAGCACAGCCTTGCTCAGCCCACAGGCATGCATGACCGTAATTTCACTTTCGGTATACAGTTTGCCCAGCGTCATCAGCAGCCCGAGGAACAGGCTTAAGGGCAAGATAAGTTGCGCCATTTCTGGCACGCCCAGCCCCAGCAGCGAGAGCACCAGATTTGCCGGGATATCACCGTCAACAGCCGCACCAAGGATCCTGACCAACTTTTGACAAAAGAAGATCAAAAGCAGGATGAATAGGATCGCAAGTTGGCTTTTGAGCGTTTCCCGAACCAGATATCTTATGATTATCACTTTAAATACGCCCGTAAAAACCCGTCTTTTGCCGGAATTTAGCTTGTTTCATGGCTTAAACGTCATTTATTCTCTTGAGTCGTCGAAATCGTCGCTAAGATCATTATACTCAACGGATCCACCTCTCAGAAATTGTTCTGACGTGCCAATGCCGTAATAACGTTAAGATTAACACGAAGTCACCGCAACAGCGGGTATGAGTTACGAAAGCTTGCAATTCTATCCGTAGCCACCGCTGTTGTCTTTAAGATTCAGGAGCGTAGTGCATGGAGTTCAGTGTAAAAAGCGGTAGCCCGGAGAAACAGCGGAGTGCGTGCATCGTCGTGGGTGTCTTTGAACCACGCCGCCTCTCTCCGATTGCAGAGCAGCTCGACAAGATCAGCGACGGGTACATCAGCGCACTGCTGCGTCGTGGCGAACTGGAAGGCAAACCGGGTCAAACCCTGTTGCTGCACCATGTTCCTAACGTTCTGTCTGAGCGAATTCTCCTCATTGGTTGTGGCAAAGAGCGCGAACTTGACGAGCGCCAGTACAAGCAGGTCATTCAGAAAACCATCAATACGCTGAATGATACTGGCTCAATGGAAGCCGTCTGCTTTCTGACTGAGCTGCACGTCAAAGGGCGCAATAACTACTGGAAAGTGCGCCAGGCCGTTGAGACGGCACAGGAAACGCTGTACAGCTTTGACCAGTTGAAGACCAACAAAAGCGAGCCGCGTCGCCCGCTGCGTAAAATGGTCTTCAACGTGCCGACCCGCCGCGAGCTGACCAGCGGTGAGCGTGCGATCCAACACGGTCTGGCAATCGCCGCTGGCATTAAAGCGGCGAAAGATCTCGGCAACATGCCGCCGAACATCTGTAACGCAGCTTATCTGGCCTCCCAGGCGCGTCAGCTGGCAGACAGCTACAGCAAAAATGTTGTGACCCGCGTGATCGGCGAGCAGCAGATGAAAGAGCTGGGTATGCACTCTTATCTCGCCGTCGGTCACGGTTCGCAGAACGAGTCGCTGATGTCAGTCATCGAGTACAAAGGCAATCCGTCCGAAGACGCGCGTCCAATTGTACTGGTCGGTAAAGGGTTAACCTTCGACTCCGGCGGTATCTCCATCAAACCAGCCGAAGGCATGGATGAGATGAAGTACGACATGTGCGGCGCGGCGGCTGTGTACGGCGTAATGCGCATGGTGGCCGAGCTTCAGTTGCCCATCAACGTCGTCGGCGTACTGGCGGGCTGCGAAAATATGCCGGGTGGCCGCGCGTATCGCCCAGGCGACGTGCTGACCACCATGTCTGGTCAGACCGTTGAAGTGCTCAATACCGACGCCGAAGGCCGTCTGGTGCTGTGCGACGTGTTAACCTACGTCGAGCGCTTTGAGCCGGAGGCGGTGATTGACGTTGCGACCCTGACCGGCGCGTGCGTGATTGCGCTGGGCCATCACATCACCGGCCTGATGTCGAACCACAACCCGCTGGCACATGAGCTGATCGGTGCGTCCGAGCAGGCTGGCGACCGCGCGTGGCGTTTGCCGCTGGGTGATGAATACCAGGAGCAGTTAGAGTCTAACTTTGCGGATATGGCGAACATCGGCGGACGCCCTGGCGGCGCTATTACCGCGGGCTGCTTCCTGTCACGCTTTACCCGTAAGTACAACTGGGCGCACCTGGATATCGCCGGTACCGCATGGCGCTCCGGTAAAGCCAAAGGTGCAACCGGTCGTCCGGTCGCGTTACTGTCGCAGTTCCTGCTCAATCGCGCGGGTTTTAACGGCGAAGAGTAAGTTTAAGATTGCCCCGTAGGCCGGATAAGCGCAGTGCCATCCGGCAAAACGCCTGATGGCGGCGCTAATACGCCTTATCAGGCCTACGGTGTGCATCATGGCAACGCATTTAAATCCACCACAAGAAGCCCCATATATGAAGAATGCGACGTTCTATCTTCTGGACAACGACACACAACAAGATGGTTTAAGCGCCGTCGAGCAACTGGTGTGTGAAATTGCCGCAGAACGTTGGCGGGCTGGCAAGCGCGTGCTTATCGCCTGTGAAAACGAAAAGCAGGCTCTTCGACTGGATGAAGCCCTGTGGGCAAGACCGGCAGAAAGCTTTGTTCCGCATAATCTGGCGGGCGAAGGCCCCAGAGGCGGCGCGCCGGTAGAAATTGCCTGGCCGGAGAAACGCAATAGCAGCCCGCGCGACCTGCTCATCAGTTTGCGCGTTGGCTTTGCAGATTTTGCCACCGCTTTCACAGAAGTGATAGACTTCGTTCCTTACGAAGATTCTTTGAAACAATCGGCACGCGATCGCTACAAAGCTTACCGCGTGGCTGGTTTTAACCTGAATACGGCAACCTGGAAATAATGGAAAAGACATACAACCCACAAGATATCGAACAGCCGCTTTACGAGCACTGGGAAAAGCAGGGCTATTTCAAACCTAACGGCGATGAAAGCAAAGAGTCCTTCTGCATCATGATCCCGCCGCCGAACGTCACCGGCAGTTTGCATATGGGTCATGCTTTCCAGCAAACCATCATGGATACCATGATTCGCTACCAGCGCATGCAGGGTAAAAACACCCTGTGGCAGGCTGGTACCGACCACGCGGGTATCGCTACCCAGATGGTGGTTGAGCGTAAGATTGCCGCTGAAGAAGGTAAAACCCGTCATGACTACGGTCGCGAAGCGTTTATCGATAAAATTTGGCAGTGGAAAGCGGAATCCGGCGGCACCATTACCCGCCAGATGCGCCGTCTGGGCAACTCCGTTGACTGGGAGCGCGAGCGTTTCACTATGGACGAAGGTCTTTCCAATGCCGTGAAAGAAGTCTTTGTTCGCCTGTACAAAGAAGACCTGATTTACCGTGGCAAGCGTCTGGTCAACTGGGACCCGAAACTGCGCACCGCTATTTCTGACCTGGAAGTGGAAAACCGCGAGTCTAAAGGCTCGATGTGGCACATCCGCTATCCGCTGGCCGACGGCGCGAAAACCGCAGACGGTAAAGATTACCTGGTCGTGGCGACCACCCGTCCGGAAACCGTACTGGGCGATACCGGCGTAGCCGTCAACCCGGAAGATCCGCGCTATAAAGATCTGATCGGCAAATTCGTTATTCTGCCGCTGGTTGACCGCCGTATTCCGATCGTCGGCGACGAACACGCCGATATGGAAAAAGGTACCGGCTGCGTGAAGATCACCCCGGCACACGACTTTAACGACTACGAAGTCGGTCGTCGTCACGCCCTGCCAATGATCAACATCCTGACCTTTGATGGCGACATCCGCGAAACCGCGGAAGTGTATGACACCAAAGGCGAAGAGTCCGACGTTTACTCCAATGAAATCCCGGCTGAGTTCCAGAAGCTGGAACGCTTTGCCGCACGTAAAGCGATCGTCGCTGCCATCGATGCGCTGGGTCTGCTGGAAGAAATTAAACCGCACGACCTGACCGTCCCTTACGGCGACCGTGGCGGCGTGGTTATCGAGCCGATGCTGACCGACCAATGGTACGTTCGTGCTGACGTGCTGGCGAAACCGGCGGTTGAAGCGGTTGAAAACGGCGACATTCAGTTCGTACCGAAGCAGTACGAAAACATGTACTTCTCCTGGATGCGCGATATTCAGGACTGGTGTATTTCCCGTCAGCTGTGGTGGGGTCACCGTATCCCGGCATGGTATGACAACGACGGCAACGTATATGTTGGCCGTACCGAAGACGAAGTGCGTCAGGAAAACAACCTCGGCGCCGACGTTGCGCTGCGCCAGGACGAAGACGTTCTGGATACCTGGTTCTCCTCCGCGCTGTGGACCTTCTCTACCCTCGGCTGGCCGGAAAACACCGACGCGCTGCGTCAGTTCCACCCGACCAGCGTGATGGTTTCCGGCTTCGACATCATCTTCTTCTGGATTGCCCGCATGATCATGATGACCATGCACTTCATCAAAGATGAAAACGGCAAGCCGCAGGTTCCGTTTAAGACCGTCTACATGACCGGTCTGATTCGTGACGACGAAGGCCAGAAGATGTCCAAGTCCAAAGGTAACGTTATCGACCCGCTGGATATGGTCGACGGTATCTCACTGCCGGAGCTGCTGGAAAAACGCACCGGTAACATGATGCAGCCGCAGCTGGCTGAGAAGATTGCCAAACGTACCGAGAAGCAGTTCCCGGACGGCATCGAGCCGCACGGCACCGACGCCCTGCGTTTCACCCTGGCTGCGCTGGCCTCTACAGGCCGCGACATCAACTGGGATATGAAGCGTCTGGAAGGTTACCGTAACTTCTGTAACAAGCTGTGGAACGCCAGCCGCTTCGTGCTGATGAACACTGAAGGAAATGATTGCGGCTTCAACGGCGGCGAAATGACCCTGTCTCTGGCCGACCGCTGGATCCTCGCTGAATTCAACCAGACCATCAAAGCGTACCGCGAAGCGCTGGATAACTTCCGCTTCGATATCGCTGCGGGCATCCTGTACGAGTTCACCTGGAACCAGTTCTGCGACTGGTATCTGGAGCTGACCAAGCCGGTAATGACCGGAGGAACTGATGCTGAACTGCGCGGCACCCGTAATACGCTGGTCACCGTGCTGGAAGGTCTGCTGCGCCTGGCGCATCCGATCATTCCGTTCATCACCGAAACCATCTGGCAGCGTGTGAAGGTGATTTGTGGCAACACCGCAGATACCATCATGCTGCAGCCGTTCCCGGAATATAACGCGGCTCAGGTAGATGAAGCGGCGCTGGCCGATACCGAATGGCTGAAGCAGGCGATCGTTGCCGTACGTAATATTCGCGCGGAAATGAACATTGCCCCGGGCAAACCGCTGGAGCTGCTGCTGCGTGGTTGCAGCGCGGATGCGATGCGTCGTGTAAACGACAACAAGAGCTTCCTGCTTAACCTGGCGCGTCTGGAAAGCATCACCGTGCTGCCAGCCGATGACAAAGGTCCGGTCTCCGTGACCAAAATCATCGACGGCGCCGAGTTGCTGATCCCGATGGCTGGCCTCATCAACAAAGAAGATGAGCTGGCGCGTCTGGCGAAAGAAGTGGCGAAAATCGAAGGTGAGATTGCCCGTATCGAAGGCAAACTGTCTAACGAAGGTTTCGTTGCCCGCGCACCGGAAGCGGTCATCGCCAAAGAGCGTGAGAAGCTGGACGGTTACGCAGAAGCCAAAGCTAAGCTGATTGAACAGCAGGCAGTTATCGCCGCGCTGTAATCATCGTGCCTGTACGTTTGCCGGATGGCGCTTGCGCTTATCCGGCCTACGGGCACCGTCAACGTAGGTCGGATAAGTGTTGCGCATCCGACGCCGCAGACAATAAAAGCCTCTGACGCATATGCTCAGAGGCTTTTTATTGAATTATCCTCGCTTGCGCTTCCCCTCACCGCAGTGGTATTAACTGCATATGTCTCACTTTTATGTCATGAGTTCGCTATGAGTGCCATTACCTCCGTCGCGGCAACGCTGCGCCGAATTTCTGCCGATGATAACGCCGCAATTGCCCGCGTTATCCGCAAAGTTTCCGCTGAATACGGCCTGACCGCCGATAAAGGCTACACCGTTGCCGACCCTAATCTGGACGAATTGTTCCAGGTTTACAGCCAGCCGGGCGCGGCCTACTGGGTGGTTGAGCAAAACGGTGAAGTCGTGGGCGGCGGTGGTGTTGCACCGTTAGGATGTAGTGAACCAGACATTTGCGAGCTGCAAAAGATGTACTTCCTGTCGAGCGCGCGCGGTCAGGGGCTGGCGAAAAAACTGGCGCTGATGGCGCTTGAACATGCCCGTGAGCAAGGTTTCAAGCAGTGCTATCTTGAGACCACGGCGTTTCTGACTGAGGCAATCCGCCTGTATGAGCATTTAGGCTTTGAGCATATCAGCGAAGCGCTGGGCTGTACCGGGCACGTAGATTGTGAAGTGCGAATGTTAAAGCCCCTCTAACCTTACGCCGAGAGGCTTTAACCGCGTTACTGCATCTCGGCTGAGAGCATCAGTCGAATAACGCCAGCCGCACGAGCGGTTGGCAGCTTCAGCACCTGTGACCATAAATCTTGCACCATTTCACAGACGACTTTCTCTTTGCCCACGCCTTTACTCGGATCGGCCATGATTTGGATATCCGGTCCAAAGCGCTGTACCAGCCCCGGACTGATGGATTGCAGATCCTGAAGCGCCAACTGTTTTTCTTCCGCCGTAACCGTATGTTTGTTCGGGCCATAGGCCGCGTGCATCATACTCATGTCGCTGGCCATACGACGGTTCATGAGCTCGCGCGGAATAATACGCACCGGGTTAATCCCGCCTTTCACAGCCGGGAACAAAAAGCGAAAACATTCGTCATTACCCACTTTTGCCACCGCGGCAATCTGCTCGAGATTAATCTTCATATACTCGATCACGTTGGCATCAGGCGCCTGCTGCAAACGCGCCATCTGTACCTGTAGGATCTGCGGCTGAATAGCGTCGATAATCTGTTGCTCGCTTTTCCCCGCCTCTTTCAGCTGCGTTGCCTGGGTGAGGATGTTCTGCCACAGCGCTGGCTCCTGCTCCTTAAGCACCTGATAAACGGGCATGGACAGCATCGCGTTTTCAAATTTCTGCGCATCCGTCAGACCATAATCCGGGCTTTCGCGTGGGATCAGGTAGTGCACATCAAACAGATTCCACGCGATAATCGCCACCACAAAGACCACCGTGCCGGAGACCTTGCCCAGCCAGCCTTTTTTGCGAAACATGCCGACGACGATAGCAATCACCGCCCCGATATAACCTGCCAACAAAACGTGTGCCCAGTTCATTAACCATCCTTATGCCAAATCGTCTCTGTTACAGGGATATATTTCCCCTTCGATGTTTTGATTATTACGGCAGCAGCGAGCTATTTCCAGCCACCAGATTTTGCTAACAGAAACAGGAAGGATTAAACCGCGCGGCGATGGGCACCGCGCGTCAAAGAAAGGAACTAAGCTGGCACACCGCTGTGAAAGCGGAATTCATCGTCAGGAGAGGTAATCAACGCGGCTTCTACTTCGCCAAAAAACTGCACCCGGCTACTGATATCATCGGTTGAAACCTGCTGCGCCAGCGCCAGGTAATCCTGATAGTGCCGCGCCTCGGATCGCAGCAGCGACAGATAAAACGCCTGCAAATCGTTATCCAGATACGGTGCGAGCGCGGCGAACCGTTCACAGGAACGCGCCTCAATGTAAGCCCCGCAAATCAGTTTATCGATTAATGTCAGCGGCTCGTGGGTACGTACCTCTTTGAGCATGCCTTTGGCGTAACGGCTGGCGGTAATCTTAATATAGGGAATGTTGCGGCTCATCATCGCCTCACGCACCTGCCAGAAATGATGCAGTTCTTCTTTGATCAGCAAAACCATGCTGTCGATAAGCTTACGTCCCCACGGGTCGTCGGTTTGCGGCATCACGCTTTTGCTTATCTGTTTATTCAGCGCGATAAAATCCGGCTCATCCCCTTCTCTGAAAGCAAACGCTTCATAGGGTTTCAGCCAGTCCAGCAGCGCCTGAGATCCCTGTTTATCTGCGACATACTTACGCACCAGCAGCATCGCCGTTTGCGCCGCTTTCAGCTCACAGACGAGGTGGTCGGTCAATAACAGAGGCAGATTAGCCGGGTCTCGCGCTTTATCAAGCCAGGCCTGGGGCGTTTTACAGTGCAGGAAATTGTGAATCGGGGAGAGTATTTGCAGGTAATCCATACATTGTCCTTGGCCTGCGGCAGCCTGGGCTACCGCAGGTCAGTAGATGACTTAGTGACGCACGCCGTCATCATCTTCGTCGACGAGATCTTCATCGTCGCCGTCTTCACCTTCTTCGCCGTTCGGGTCTTCAAAATAGGTGCCCCAACCGTCGTATTCCACATCATATTTTTCAGCCAGGTTCATCAGTTGCTCAACCTGAGCATCGATCAACTCCGCATTCAGTGCACATTCGCTCAAAATGTCACAGCAAATAACCGTGTCGCCTTCTTCCACTTCCAGCTCTTCCGGCTCGGTCACTTCATAACCCAGCTTGAAGGCTTCTACTGCCGCTTTTTCCAGGGTTTCGAAGTCATCCGCGGAAAGGTGATGCTCAATGGTGTACAGCGCGTCTGGATCGCTGCCATCTTCGAGTAACTCTTCAATAATCAAGCGCGTTTCTTCACGCTGTTCTTCCAGTAGTTCCGGGTTTGCCATGGCTCGTTCCTCATAATGTCCTGCCGATACTCTTATTGTCACATACCGCTGTCATTGCCTCCACCTTTCCAGGAAAGATTTGTTAAACAAGGTTGCAAATGAATAAACATACATATAAATTGAATTTTAATTCAATAAATGGCCTAAGCCATGTGAGGGAACCATGTCTGCGTTTTATCATAAACATTTTTTGAAACTGCTTGATTTCACCTCTGCTGAACTCACGTCACTGCTCCAGCTCGCCGCGCAGCTAAAGGCAGATAAGAAAAACGGCACTGAAGTCGCAAAGCTCACCGGTAAAAACATCGCGCTCATCTTCGAAAAAGACTCAACCCGCACCCGTTGCTCTTTCGAAGTTGCCGCATACGACCAGGGTGCTCGCGTGACGTATCTCGGGCCAAGCGGCAGCCAGATTGGCCATAAAGAGTCGATCAAAGACACCGCCCGCGTGCTCGGCCGCATGTACGACGGTATTCAGTATCGGGGCCACGGCCAGGAGATTGTCGAGACGCTGGCGGAATATGCCGGAGTTCCGGTGTGGAACGGATTAACCAACGAGTTTCATCCCACCCAGCTGCTGGCGGATCTGTTAACTATGCAGGAACACCTGCCGGGTAAAGCGTTTAATGAGATGACGCTGGTCTACACCGGTGATGCCCGCAACAATATGGGCAATTCCATGCTGGAAGCCGCTGCGTTAACCGGGCTGGATCTGCGCCTGGTCGCACCGCAGGCCTGCTGGCCAGAGGAAAGTCTGGTTGCAGAGTGCAAAGCGCTGGCGCAGAAAAACGGCGGCAATATTACACTGACCGAAGATGTCGCCGCGGGCGTGAAAGGTGCGGACTTTATCTATACCGACGTCTGGGTATCAATGGGCGAAGCAAAAGAGAAGTGGGCCGAACGTATTGCGCTGCTGCGTAAGTATCAGGTTAATAGCGCGATGATGGCGTTGACCGGCAATCCACAGGTGAAATTCCTGCACTGCCTGCCGGCATTCCATGACGATCAAACCACGCTTGGCAAACAAATGGCACAGGAATATGGTCTGCACGGCGGCATGGAAGTGACCGATGAGGTCTTTGAATCCCCCGCCAGTATCGTATTTGATCAGGCGGAAAACCGGATGCACACCATCAAAGCGGTGATGGTGGCGACGCTGGCGAAGTGAGGGCATGGATGAAAAGAATGCCGGATGGCGATGCTAAGCATCTTATCCGGCCTACAACCGCGCTCCCGTAGACCGGGCAAGGCGAAGCCGCCCCCGGCAAATACGCTTATGCCACTTGCATTTTCACCACGGCTTTGCGTACCAGCGCTGGAGCACCGACCGCGCACAGCGGTTTATGCACTTCACCCGGATAGAACACCACGAAATCACCTTCGTTCAGCACCACCGTCTTCTCCTGTACCCCTTCCGGCAGGAAGGCGATATCTTTATCCGCCAGCCAGTCAGTTTCCGGCGCGCCTGCAGGCTGCGTGCTGAAGGTCATTCCTTCCTGGCCTTTGAGCAGGATCTGAATATCCAGATAGCGAGCGTGATATTCGGCGCGGCGCTGTGCAAACGGCTCCGTCATATCTTCGGCAATCAGATAAAACAGGCGATCGCCGTCAATGTCGTGCTTACCTTTTTCCGTCGCATCCGTCACATGCGCTTTAATGTGTTCAATTGCCTGACGCAGCTCTTCCGGCAGCCAGGCATCCAGGTTGTGAATATTGCCAACAATCATCTCAAACCCCTTAATTAAAACATCGTTTCATTTTAGTTGTTATACGAAAAAACGGCCTGCCATACTACTGCTATTTGCCGATATTTTGCGTCAACGCATGTTTATCGCTGATGGTGTTAAATAATTGCTAACTCTCAGCAACAGGTTATGCATAAACTTTGCATAACTTTCGGCCACCCTTTTTCAACCAGATCAGTAACCAACTGTTATTAAAAGTTTTATTAGAAAAACCAGCTATCAATCACAGTTCACCTCTCCTTCGCTATCCTTCTTCATCGTCATATTTATTTTGAAATGAACTTTACCGCGCAAATAATAAAATCATATATTCGCATAATAATTCACAACACAGAAAAAAGCACAAATAAATCAATGCATTAATTATATTACAGCACGCTAAAAGTGTACATAAAATTAACACCGATAAATAACAAGACATATTCCCGCGTAGTAATTCAATTATTCATATTTTTATTTTATTAATTCTCCGAGCCATATCATAAATTAAACATCAAAAGTCAAATATCGACCTGACTGTGAAATAAATCACGTTTCCTCATCAAATAAGATCTAAATATAGATTCTGAAATCAGCTGAAAAGTCATGACTGCAATAAATATTATTTGCAGGCACATCCTCTTTATTTTTTAAAATCGTATTAAAGGAATAATGATGGAAAAGCATTATGTCGGGTCTGAAATCGGTCAATTACGTAGCGTAATGCTACATCGCCCTAATCTCAGCTTAAAAAGGCTGACGCCATCAAATTGCCAGGAACTGCTTTTTGATGATGTTCTTTCGGTAGAACGTGCAGGAGAAGAGCATGACATTTTCGCCAACACGTTACGTCAGCAAGGGATTGAGGTTCTGTTACTCACTGATTTATTGACACAAACCTTAGATGTCCAAGATGCCAAAGACTGGTTGCTGGAGACACAAATCTCTGATTATCGCCTTGGCCCCGCTTTCGCCACGGATATTCGCGCCTGGCTTGCAGATATGCAGCATCGGGAACTCGCCCGGCATTTAAGCGGTGGGCTAACTTACGGAGAAATTCCTGCCTCCATCAAAAATATGGTGGTCGATACTCACGATATTAATGACTTTATTATGAAGCCATTACCAAACCACTTATTTACCCGCGACACCTCATGCTGGATATATAACGGTGTGTCAATTAACCCAATGGCAAAAACCGCGCGGCAAAGAGAAACCAATAACCTGCGGGCGATCTACCGTTGGCACCCTCAATTTGCTGATGGTGAATTTATTAAATATTTCGGCGATGAAAATATTAATTACGACCACGCCACATTAGAAGGTGGAGATGTGCTGGTCATTGGTCGCGGCGCGGTACTCATCGGTATGTCGGAACGCACCACGCCGCAGGGCATTGAATTCCTTGCCCAGTCTCTGTTTAAGCATCGCCAGGCTGAACGCGTCATCGCGGTTGAACTGCCGAAACATCGCTCCTGTATGCACCTCGATACCGTCATGACCCACATTGATATCGATACCTTCTCCGTCTACCCGGAAGTGGTACGCCCGGATGTCCAGTGCTGGACCCTGACGCCAGACGGGCGCGGCGGCTTGAAACGCACCCAGGAAAGTACTCTGGTACATGCCCTCGAAAAAGCGCTGGGCCTCGACCAAATCACGCTGATAACCACCGGAGGCGACGCCTTCGAAGCTGAACGCGAACAGTGGAATGACGCCAACAACGTCCTGACGCTACGCCCCGGTGTGGTCGTGGGCTACGAGCGCAACATCTGGACCAACGAGAAATACGACAAAGCAGGCATCACCGTTTTACCCATTCCTGGCGACGAACTTGGACGTGGACGCGGCGGCGCACGCTGCATGAGCTGCCCACTGGAACGCGACGGTATTTAAGGAAAAGTCATGGAAAACAAACCTACTCTGGTTGTGGCGTTGGGCGGCAATGCGCTGCTCAAACGCGGCGAGCCGCTGGAAGCTGACATCCAGCGCAAGAACATTGAGCTGGCGGCAAAAACTATCGCTCAGCTCACACAGCAATGGCGCGTGATTCTGGTGCACGGCAATGGCCCGCAGGTTGGACTCTTGGCGTTGCAAAACAGTGCGTATGCCAGCGTCACCCCCTATCCGCTAGACATTCTCGGCGCGGAAAGTCAGGGAATGATTGGCTATATGCTGCAACAGGCGCTGAAAAACCAGCTTCCACAGCGTGAAATTAGTGTGCTGCTGACTCAGGTTGAAGTCGATGCCCGCGATCCAGCCTTCAGCAATCCGACCAAATATATCGGACCGATTTACGACGACGCTCAGGCTAAAACGCTACACGCGGAAAAGGGCTGGATTTTCAAAGCCGATGGCAAAGCGTTCCGCCGCGTTGTGCCCTCTCCACAACCCAAACGTATCGTTGAAAGTGATGCCATTCGTACATTGATCGCCCGCGATCATCTGGTGATTTGCAACGGCGGAGGCGGCGTACCGGTGGTGGAAAAAGCCGATGGCTACCACGGCATTGAAGCGGTGATCGACAAGGATCTCTCCGCCGCCCTACTCGCCCGCCAACTCCATGCCGATGCGTTGCTGATCCTCACCGATGCTGATGCCGTGTACCTCGACTGGGGCAAACCTACCCAGCGCCCACTGTCCCAGGTCACCCCGGAACTGCTCGGTGAAATGCAATTCGACGCCGGTTCAATGGGCCCCAAAGTCACCGCCTGCGCGGAATTCGTCTCTCACTGTCGTGGGATTGCTGGCATCGGTTCACTGGCCGACGGCTCGGCCATTCTCGCCGGCGACAAAGGCACGCTAATTCGTCTCGAAACCACCGACGCTAACGCGTAGGACTTTTTTTTGCCGGATGACGGCTTCGCCTTATCCGGCCTACATAAGGACATTTTCATGACTGTTAACCTGAAAAATCGCAATTTTCTCAAACTGCTGGACTACACCCCGACGGAAATCCAGTACCTGATCGATCTGGCTATCGAGTTAAAAACGGCAAAAAAGGCCGGGCGCGAAAGACAGACGCTGGTCGGTAAAAATATCGCGCTGATCTTCGAAAAAACCTCAACCCGTACCCGCTGTGCCTTTGAAGTCGGCGCTTTCGATCAAGGCGCACAGGTGACCTATCTCGGCCCAAGTGGATCGCAGATCGGCCATAAAGAATCAATGAAAGATACTGCCCGCGTGCTAGGCCGCATGTACGACGGCATTGAATATCGCGGATACGGCCAGGACATTGTGGAGGAACTGGGGCAATTTGCCGGAGTTCCTGTTTGGAATGGACTGACAAATGAATTTCACCCCACCCAGATCCTCGCGGATCTGATGACCATGCTGGAACACGCCCCGGGTAAAACCTTGCCGGAACTGAGTTTCGCTTATCTCGGTGACGCCCGCAATAACATGGGTAATTCCCTGATGGTTGGCGCAGCGAAAATGGGGATGGATATCCGTCTGGTCGCACCTAAATCCTTCTGGCCTGACGAGGCGCTGGTTGCCGAATGCCGTGAAATTGCCAGCGTGACTGGCGCACGCATTACGCTCACAGAGGATGTTGAGGAAGGCGTATACGACGTCGATTTCCTCTACACCGATGTCTGGGTCTCTATGGGCGAACCCAAAGAAGCCTGGGCAGAACGCGTTAGCCTGATGACGCCCTATCAAATTAACCAGCGGGTCATCAACGCAACCGGTAACCCCAATGTGAAATTTATGCACTGTCTGCCCGCCTTCCATAACGAGCACACAAAGGTTGGACGTGAAATCGAAATGGCCTACGGCCTGAAAGGACTTGAAGTCACGGAAGAGGTTTTTGAGTCAGCTCATTCCATCGTCTTCGACGAAGCAGAGAACCGGATGCATACCATTAAAGCGGTAATGGTAGCGACCCTCGGCGACTAACCCCAGCGGGCGTATGTCGCCTGACGGCATATGCCCAAGCTATCCGGAGAACATCATGGGCAAATTCAAATTTCCCAGCGCATATACCATCCTGTTTATTCTCATTGCACTCGTCGCGGTTATGACCTGGATAGTCCCGGCAGGGAAATACCAGATGGCGATGAATGCTACTCTGGGCAAAGAAGTGCCAGTTGCCGGTACTTATGCCCCCACAGAGGCGCACCCGCAAGGTTTTACCGCTGTACTGCTGGCCCCGATTGACGGTCTTTACAACCACGAAACCTATACCGCAGGCGCAATTGATGTGGCGTTGTTTGTCCTGATTATTGGTGGGTTTCTCGGCGTAGTAAACAAAACAGGCGCCATCGACGCAGGTATCGAGCGCGTGACGGTCAGGTTGAACGGTAAAGAGGAGTGGATGATCCCCATTCTGATGGGACTTTTCGCCGCCGGAGGTACGATTTACGGGATGGCGGAGGAATCACTCCCTTTTTACACATTGCTGGTTCCGGTCATGATGGCCGCACGCTTTGATCCGTTGGTTGCCGCCGCCACCGTTCTGCTCGGCGCGGGCATTGGCACACTCGGCTCGACAATCAACCCTTTCGCAACGGTTATCGCGGCTAACGCCGCCGGGATCCCCTTCACCCAGGGAATGCTGATGCGCATTCTGCTGCTGATCGTCGGCTATGTTATCTGTGTGGTGTGGGTCATGCGTTATGCGCGCAAAGTCCGCAATCACCCGGAGTTGTCGATTGTGGCGGATAAAATGGAGGAAAACCGTGCGCATTTTCTCGGCAATCGCGGCAATACCAATCTTGAATTCACAGCCACGCGTAAGTGGATCCTGCTGATATTCGCCGCCGCCTTTGCGGTAATGATTTATGGCGTCGCGGTACTCGGATGGTGGATGGCAGAAATATCCGCAGTCTTTCTGGCTTCTGCCATTATCGTCGGCGTGATTGCCCGCATGAGTGAAGAAGCCTTCACCAGTACATTCATTGACGGTGCGCGGGATCTGCTTGGCGTGGCGCTGATTATCGGCATTGCACGCGGAATCGTGGTGGTGATGGACAACGGCATGATCACCCACACTATTTTGCACAGCGCCGAAAATTTAGTCTCCGGTCTGTCCACCACCATTTTCATCAATGTGACCTACTGGCTGGAAGTATTGCTCTCCTTCCTGGTCCCTTCCTCGTCTGGCCTGGCGGTGCTAACGATGCCCATTATGGCCCCGCTGGCCGACTTCGCGCATGTCCCCAGGGATCTGGTCGTCACCGCGTATCAATCCGCTTCCGGCATTGTGAATCTGATTACACCCACCTCAGCCGTCGTGATGGGTGGGTTAGCCATCGCCCGTGTTCCTTACGTGCGCTACCTGAAATGGGTCGCCCCGCTCCTGCTCATTTTGACGTTACTGAACATGGCCGTCCTGAGTATCGGCGCGATGTTGTAGCCCTTTTAGCCGTCGGATCCCGACGGCTTTTTTGAGCGCACTCTCGTTTTTCTGCGCAACCGCCCGTTTGAGCCGTTATTGATACTGCAAATGTGGTGAATTTCGCCATCACATTGATACAAATGATAAACTTAGGGTGTATTTATGAAGGAATTCGATGATTACTCGACCAAAGAGCAGAAACAATTGGCGATTTGTCAGCGCCTGATTAGCGAAAAAAGCTACCTTTCTCAGGAAGCGCTTCGCCGCGATCTCCAGCACCATGGTTTTACCGGAATTAGCCAGTCAACGGTATCCCGTCTGCTGAAACTGCTCGGGGCTATAAAAATAAGAAATACAAAAGGGCAAAAAATTTATTCTGTAAATCCGCAGTCGCGACCCGCTCCTGACGCTGCCCGATCGATTGCTGAAATGGTGGTCAGCGTTGAGCACAATAGCGAATTTATCCTCATCCACACGGCGGCAGGTTATGGCCGTGCCGTTGCCAGAATCCTCGATTACCACGCGTTACCAGAGATTCTGGGTGTCATCGCTGGCAGCAGTATTGTCTGGGTTGCACCGCGAGTTGTGCAGCGAACGGGGCTGGTGCACAAGCAGATTAACTATCTATTTAAAATGAATTAAAATTCATAAGAACCGTTTGCGGTGAATAAATTGTGCATTTTCCGCTTGATCCCATAACGGAGCTGAGTATAATCGCGGACAATTTGCCGGGAGGATGTATGGTTCAGTGTGTACGACATTTTGTCTTACCGCGTCTGAAAAAGGACGCTGGCCTGCCGTTTTTCTTTCCGTTGATCACCCATTCCGAGCCCCTCAATTGAGGGGCTTTTTTTTTGCCCAGGCGTCAGGAGATAAACATGGCTAACCCGCTCTATCAAAAACACATCATTTCCATAAACGACCTCAGCCGCGATGACCTCAATCTGGTCCTCGCGACGGCGGCGAAATTAAAAGCTAACCCACAGCCGGAGCTGTTAAAGCATAAGGTTATCGCCAGTTGCTTCTTTGAAGCGTCAACCCGCACCCGTTTATCCTTTGAAACCTCCATGCACCGCCTGGGCGCCAGCGTGGTGGGTTTTTCTGACAGCAGCAACACGTCGCTGGGCAAAAAAGGCGAAACCCTGGCCGATACCATTTCCGTCATCAGCACCTATGTCGACGCCATCGTCATGCGTCATCCGCAGGAAGGCGCCGCGCGTTTGGCTACGGAGTTCTCCGGTAACGTTCCGGTACTGAACGCAGGCGACGGCTCCAACCAACATCCCACCCAAACGCTGCTGGACCTGTTTACCATTCAGGAAACTCAGGGTCGCCTGGACAATCTGCACATCGCCATGGTGGGTGACCTGAAATATGGCCGTACCGTCCACTCCCTGACCCAGGCGCTGGCGAAGTTCGAAGGTAATCGCTTCTACTTTATCGCCCCGGACGCGCTGGCCATGCCGCAATACATTCTGGATATGCTGAATGAAAAAGGTATTGCCTGGAGCCTGCACGGCACCATCGAAGAAGTGATGGCGGAGGTCGATATCCTCTACATGACCCGCGTACAAAAAGAACGTCTGGACCCGTCCGAATACGCCAACGTGAAAGCACAGTTTGTCCTGCGCGCCAGCGATTTGAACGGCGCCAGAGCGAACATGAAGGTGCTGCATCCGCTGCCGCGCATCGATGAAATCACCACCGACGTCGATAAGACGCCGCACGCCTGGTATTTCCAGCAGGCTGGCAACGGCATCTTCGCCCGCCAGGCGTTACTGGCACTGGTACTGAATAGCGAACTGGCACTGTAAGGGAGAAAAAGAGATGACACACGATAACAAACTGCAGGTTGAAGCCATCAAACGTGGCACCGTGATTGACCATATTCCCGCACAGGTTGGTTTTAAGCTGCTGACGCTGTTCAAACTGACGGAAACCGACCAACGTATCACCATCGGTCTAAACCTGCCGTCTGGCGAGATGGGTCGTAAGGATCTGATTAAAATCGAAAACACGTTCCTGACCGACGAGCAGGTAAACCAGCTCTCCCTGTACGCCCCGCAGGCAACGGTAAACCGCATTGACGATTACGACGTGGTGGGTAAATCACGTCCGAGCCTGCCTGAGCGTATCGATAACGTGCTGGTTTGCCCGAACAGCAACTGCATCAGTCATGCTGAGCCGGTTTCTTCCAGTTTTGCAGTGAAAAAACGTGCCGATGACATCGCACTCAAATGCAAATACTGTGAAAAAGAGTTTTCGCATTATGTGGTGCTGGCCAACTAATTGGGGTTGGTTATGAGATCCCGGCTCCCGTTACACATAAGCATTCGCAATGCATCGAGGCGGCAAGTCCGATTATCACTGGGAGCATAGTAAACTATGTGACCAGGGTAAGAGGACGTAGCCAACGAAGAGGCAGTGTGAAGGATGACGTGTATAATGGGCGGGAACATTCTACTACCGCTGTAAATTCAGGAGAAATCATGAGCAAGACTATCGCGACGGAAAATGCACCAGCAGCAATCGGCCCATATGTTCAGGGCGTTGACCTGGGTAGCATGGTAATCACTTCCGGTCAGATCCCGGTCGATCCGAAAACCGGTGCCGTAGCGGAAGACGTATCCGCTCAGGCACGTCAGTCGCTGGAAAACGTAAAAGCTATCGTTGAAGCAGCAGGCCTGAAAGTGGGCGACATCGTAAAAACGACCGTTTTCGTTAAAGACCTGAACGATTTCGCCACCGTAAACGCGACCTACGAAGCATTCTTCACCGAGCACAACGCGACCTTCCCGGCGCGTTCTTGCGTAGAAGTTGCCCGTCTGCCGAAAGACGTGAAAATCGAGATTGAAGCGATCGCCGTTCGTCGCTAAGTCTTATTAGAGAGCCCTGCTCTGGCAGGGTTCCTTACGCGTTGTTTTTTCACAAGCAATCTCTAACTGGAAAACTCAGCTCTCTGCCCTTGTTCGTTACGCTAACTGATTTATTCTCAATTTTTTTAAAATTCCAGTGATACAATTTCATTGTTCTTTTTTTCTGTGAATCTATATTTTTTGAAAAACAAACTCGACCTAATAGCCAATTAGCTTTTGAGCTATAAACATTAGCCTTGAGAACGTAGATACTATCATCATCTATCTTCTCTAAAGTATATATCACGCCATTATAAATTTTGAAGCTAACAAGCTTATTATAACGACCGACTGAATCGATTAAAAAAATGCAAATCAACAAAATACCAATTAACATGATAATTTTTATTCTGCATCGTTGTAAAGCAAACTTCATCAGTTCGGCCCCCATGAAAAGAGATAACCGGATGAACCAATAATAGCTTTATTTCCTGCCTGACACTCAATCGCTCCCCACTTCTCACTGGCCAAACGCAGCTCATGCTCATGACCGATTATGTTGTAAATATACCTGTAAGGCTGAAAGGAGTTATCAATTGGAGTATTTACTTCTCTTAATATAATGTTTCCAGCCGATTTTTCCAGGTAAACATATAAGCCATGCCACGAGATATTTTCCGCATAATGGATACTGGTATCATCATTACGGCACCATTGCACAACCAGAAGTTGATAGCTTTCACGTATGGGAGCACAACAAGCCAAAACAACATAAATCATATAGAGAAAAGCGCAGAATGTAGCAACACTGAGAATTCTTCCCAGAAACAAAGAGCATCGATGCTCAGTCATGCCATTTCACCTCTGATTCAATGGTACCAAAAATATTGTACTCTCTGGCAAGGCATTCCTGATGAAATCTGCCCATGAAATCATCACTAACCGGAATAACACTACCTAAACGAACCTCAGAATTTGCGACAGTAACATTCCAGTTATACCTGTCAAAAAACTTAAACTGAAATGTCAAATCATAACTACATAATCTACTACCATTGCTCATCGTATTTTTATACTTATCTTCAGTAATTAATACCTGTCCTTTGCCCCAATATTGATATCCACCAATAGCATAAAAAAGATCTGGATCGCTGGAAATAAAATCATCTGTACTAACAGACTCAGAAGTAAAAAAATGCTGCCCTGGTGATAAATTTCGACAAAATACTTTCGCCTCATTCAACTCACTTACATAATTATCTCTTAACTGATTTGATTTGCTCATCAGGTCGAATAAATTAATATGTACATCTTCACCAGTGTTTTGCAGATAATGTAATAAATGGTCCCGAGCAACGGGATAACGATATTTTAAATAAAAGCTACCCTCGACCAATTGCTCTAAGTAACATTTATAGTGATATAATTGTTCAGAAAAGTGACCAGCACCACACCATTCACCACTCCCAGCATCTATAATATATTCAGGATCTTCTTTTCCCAATATATAATTTGACATAATCATTCCCTGTAAATAATTAACATACTCTGATGTTAACATTTACAATGTACCCTCTTCTGTTGAAGGGCATTAGCAATTCCATAATTCAGAATAAATTTAGAAGAATTGAACAGGCAAAACCAAAACCTGTTGCTGACCACCTCCATAGGAGATGGTTTTTATGCAGATCCAGAAATGCCGAATGGCTTCGTGAACGCCATCCGGCAGAGAAATAAAAAGATTACTGCCAGCCGTAGCGGCGGCTATAAAAACCTTTCACAAGCTGGGTTAATGTCATGTAACCCGCCAGAATCGCAATCAGCCACGGGAAGTAGCTCAGCGGCAGCGCCTGCAATTGCAGATAGCTGGCCAGCGGCGAGAACGGTAATGCAATGCCCACCACCATTACCACCAGCGTCATCAGCATCAGCGGCCATGCGGCGCGGCTTTGGATGAACGGCACGCGACGGGTACGGATCATATGCACAATCAGCGTTTGCGACAGCAGGCCCACCACGAACCAGCCAGACTGGAACAATGTCTGATGTTCAGGCGTATTGGCATGGAAGACGAACCACATCAGGCAGAAAGTCAGAATGTCAAAGATCGAGCTGATCGGTCCAAAGAAGATCATAAAGCGGCCCAACTCGGCGGGATTCCAGCGCTGCGGCTTTTTGATCTGCTCTTCGTCGACGTTATCAAACGGAATCGCCACCTGGGATACATCGTACAGCAGGTTCTGAATCAGTAAGTGCAGCGGCAACATCGGCAGGAACGGCAAGAAGGCGCTCGCCACCAGCACGCTAAACACATTACCGAAGTTAGAACTGGCCGTCATTTTGATGTACTTCAGCATGTTAGAGAAGGTACGGCGTCCTTCGATTACCCCTTCTTCCAGCACCATCAGGCTCTTTTCCAGCAGGATGATATCAGCCGCTTCACGTGCAATATCAACCGCGCCGTCAACGGAGATACCAATGTCCGCCGCGCGCAGCGCCGGAGCGTCGTTAATGCCATCCCCCATAAAGCCGACCACATGACCTTCACGCTTGAGCAGCGTGACAATACGCTCTTTGTGCATTGGTGTCAGGCGGGCAAACAGCGTGGTGCGCTGGGCAAGCGTTGCCAGCTCGTCGTCACTTAACCCCTCAATGCTACTACCGATAACCACATCGCCCGCATCCAGCCCCACTTCATGACACACTTTCGCCGCCACCAGCTCGCTATCGCCCGTCAGAATTTTCACCGTAATACCGCTGGCTTTCAGCGCCTTAAGCGCCGGTGCGGTGGTCTCTTTCGGCGGATCGAGGAACGCGATATAGCCTTCGAGGATCAGATCGGATTCGTCAATACGCTGGTAATCACCTTCACGCGCTGGCAGGTATTTCGTCGCCACCGCCACCACGCGCAGCCCCTGGCGGTTCAGCGTGTCCGTGACGCGTTTCACCCGACGCAGCATGTTGTCATCTAACGGGACTATCTCGCCGTTGTGACGCACCTGGGTACACACGCTGAGGATCTCCTGTAGTGCCCCTTTACAGACCAACTGGTGCACATCGGTTTCTTCTGCCACCACCACCGACATGCGGCGACGTTCGAAATCAAACGGGATCTCATCGATTTTTTGCCAGCGGGTAGAGAGACGGCGGGCGGATTCTTCGTCCACGCCTTCCAGTACTGCCGTATCCAGCAGATTCTTCAGCCCGGTCTGGTAGTGGCTGTTCAGCCACGCAGAATGCAGGACGTGTTCGCTGGGCTTTCCAGATATATCAGTATGATTCTCCAGCACTATTTTATCTTGTGTCAGTGTGCCGGTTTTATCGGTGCACAGAATATCCATCGCGCCAAAGTTCTGGATAGCGTCGAGGTGTTTAACGATAACCTTTTGTTTTGACAGCTTCACCGCCCCACGCGCCAGCGTCGAGGTGACGATCATCGGCAGCATTTCTGGAGTCAGTCCCACCGCCACAGACAGCGCAAACAGCGCCGCTTCCCACCAGTCACCTTTGGTATAACCGTTGATGATCAGCACAATCGGCGCCATCACCAGCATAAAGCGGATCAGCAGCATGCTGACGCGGCTGATCCCTTTCTGGAAGGCATTCTGCTCGCTTTCCTGCTCGCTGACGCGGCCCGCCAGTTGCCCGAACCAGGTATTGGCCCCGGTCGCAATCACGATGGCCTGCGCCGTGCCGCTCACCACATTGGTGCCCATAAAGCACAGGGTATCGCATTCCAGCGGGTTGCTTTGCTGCGGGTCGCGGCTGGTTGCAACTTTCTCTACCGGCAGCGATTCACCGGTCAGCGAAGCCTGAGCCACAAACAGGTCACGAGCCTGTACCACGCGCAGATCGGCCGGGATCATATCCCCTGCCGCCAGTTTGATAATATCGCCAGGAACCAACTGATCGATCGGCAGTTCAACCCAACCGTTCTCCCCTTTCTCGTTGATAACGCGCAGCACCGTGGCGGTGTTGCTGACCATCGCTTTCAACGCATCCGCCGCTTTGGTGGAACGCGCCTCCTGCACAAAATTCAGCAGCGTCGAGATGGCGACCATCAGAGCGATGACGCCAGCAGCGAACAGATCCTCGGTGGCATAGGAAATCGCACCAAGGATAGTCAGCAGAATATTAAACGGGTTGCGGTAGCAGACCCACAGATGCACCCACCAGGGCGACGGCTTCTGCGCCGGCAACTGGTTTTCGCCATAGATTTCGCGAGCGTTCTCGACTTCTGCGGCGTTCAACCCTTCTGGGTGCGCGCCGAACGTTTTCCACAGCGCGGCTTCGTCCATCAGCGCCATTTTCAGGCAATGTTCGCTCAGCGAGGGTGGGATCGGCGTGCTGGCAACGGTTTGCGCATTGGGTAGCGGATCGCGATGCACCAGACGATGCGGTAGATGGCGGTTTAGCCGGGCAAATAGCTGGCGAGTAATATTTTTGAACATAGGCAGTCCCCCTGCACCAGTATAAACAGGCGCAGTAAATCCTTCAGGCGTGGCAAAGCCTTGCCTGATGGCAATCTCAAAATCGTAACAGGGACGTCAGAACGTCACTGTCTTACGCATCCGGTAAGACAGTGAAAGACAGGCTTACCGGAAAGGGTTGTTTCTCCGTCTCGGGAGAGGGGTGGGATCGGGATCCATATAGCCTCCGGTAAGTGAAAGATTTGCGCTGCGGATTATACGCAGAAAACCATAAGGTTTGTGGCAATTATGGCGGTATGATACAGCACGGAAACTAAACCAAATGTATACCAGACTTTGCCCATTGCACTGCGCTTGAGTAAAGTTATTCTCTATTTGGCATAACTTCACACGCAACATGGGAAAACAGGATGCAAAATCGGCTGACCATTAAAGACATCGCCCGCTTAAGCGGTGTGGGAAAATCAACCGTTTCCCGTGTGCTCAACAATGAAAGCGGCGTGAGTGAACGCACCCGCGAGCGCGTTGAAGCGGTGATGAATCAGCACGGTTTTTCCCCTTCTCGCTCCGCACGCGCCATGCGTGGGCAAAGCGACAAGGTAGTGGCGATTATCGTCACGCGTCTGGACTCGCTTTCGGAAAATCTCGCCGTGCAGACCATGCTGCCCGCCTTTTATGAACAGGGTTACGATCCGATCATGATGGAAAGCCAGTTCTCACCCGAACTGGTTGAAGAACATCTCGGCATGCTCCGACGCCGCAACATTGACGGTGTGGTGCTGTTCGGTTTTACCGGCATTACTGAATCCATGCTCACCACCTGGCAGGATTCGCTGGTGCTGCTGGCAAGAGATGCCAAAGGCATTGCCTCGGTCTGCTATGACGATGAGGGTGCCATTCGCACCCTGATGCAGCGTTTATATGAACGCGAGCATCGCCATATTAGCTTTCTTGGCGTTCCTCATAGCGACGTGACCACCGGTAAGCGCCGCCATGAAGCTTATCTGGCATTCTGTAAGAAACACAAACTGCATCCGGTTGCCGCGCTGCCGGGTCTGGCCATGAAGCAGGGCTATGAGCAGGCCGCCAGTGTCATCACCCCGGAAACCACCGCATTAGTCTGCGCGACGGACACCCTCGCCCTTGGGGTCAGCAAATACCTGCAGGAGCAGCGAATTGAGAACCTGCAGTTGGCGAGCGTGGGCAGCACGCCGCTGATGAAATTCCTCCATCCGGAAATTATCACCGTCGACCCAGGATACGCCGAAGCCGGGCGACAAGCGGCCTCTCAGCTGATCGAGCAGATCAACGGCCGCAGCGAACCACGACAAATCGTTATTCCTTCCACCCTCTCCTGACCGCTTTCTGAGCGTTAATTTGTGATCTTCGCTGCGTTTCGGGAACGTTCCCATTTTTAAATATTCATCGACGATATACTCTGGCGCCAACAACGCGAGAGTTGCCGGATGGCGACCTAACGCGTCTTATCCGGCCTACGGGGAACACACGTCATCATGAGCAAAATAAAACAAGCAGACATCGACCGGCTGATTGAGCTGGTAGGCGGGCGCGACAATATCGCCACGGTAAGTCACTGCATTACTCGCCTGCGTTTTGTGCTGAATCAGCCTGCGAACGCCAGGCCGAAAGAGATCGAACAGTTGCCGATGGTCAAAGGCTGCTTCACCAATGCCGGGCAATTTCAGGTGGTGATTGGCACCGAGGTAGGTGATTATTACAAAGCGCTGCTGGCGACTACCGGACAAGCCAGCGCCGACAAAGAGCAGGCGAAAAAAGCGGCGCGGCAGAATATGAAATGGCATGAACAGCTGATTTCTCATTTTGCGGAGATCTTCTTCCCGCTGCTGCCCGCGCTGATTAGCGGCGGCTTGATCTTAGGTTTCCGTAACGTGATCGGCGATCTGCCGATGAGCAATGGCCAGACGCTGGCGCAGATGCATCCTTCGCTGAAAACCCTTTACGACTTCCTGTGGCTGATTGGCGAGGCGATCTTCTTCTATTTGCCGGTCGGGATCTGCTGGTCGGCGGTGAAGAAAATGGGCGGTACGCCGATCCGCGGTATTGTGCTGGGCGTAACCCTGGTTTCACCGCAGTTAATGAACGCTTATTTGCTCGGTCAGCAGGTACCGGAAGTGTGGAACTTCGGCCTGTTCAGCATTGAGAAAGTGGGCTACCAGGCGCAGGTCATTCCGGCATTGCTGGCTGGTCTGGCGCTCGGGTTTATTGAAACACGCATGAAGCGCATCGTGCCGGATTACCTGTATCTGGTGATCGTCCCGGTGTGCTCGCTGATCATTGCGGTGTTCCTCGCGCACGCCTTCATCGGTCCGTTTGGTCGCATGATCGGCGACGGTGTCGCGTTTGCGGTCCGCCATCTGCTGACCGGCAGTTTTGCTCCGATTGGCGCGGCCCTGTTCGGCTTCCTGTACGCCCCGCTGGTGATCACCGGTGTGCATCAGACCACACTGGCTATCGACATGCAGATGATTCAGAGCATGGGCGGCACGCCGGTATGGCCACTGATCGCACTGTCGAATATCGCTCAGGCTTCTGCGGTGGTCGGGATCATTATCTCCAGTCGCAAGCACAACGAACGTGAAATCTCCGTTCCTGCCGCGATCTCTGCTTATCTTGGAGTAACTGAACCAGCAATGTACGGGATCAACCTGAAATACCGCTTCCCGATGCTGTGCGCGATGATCGGCTCCGGTCTCGCCGGACTGCTGTGCGGCCTGAACGGTGTGCTGGCAAACGGGATTGGCGTCGGCGGTTTGCCGGGCATCCTCTCCATCCAGCCGACTTATTGGCAGGTATTTGGCATGGCGATGGTCATTGCGATTGTTATCCCAATGATACTGACCTCATTTGTTTACCAGCGTAAATACCGTCTGGGCACATTACAAATTATCTAACTTTTCTTCGGGGCGCAGTTGCGCCCCAGCGTATTTCCAGGAAACAACCATGAATATTCCCCACTGGTGGCAAAACGGCGTTATCTATCAGGTTTACCCCAAGAGTTTTCAGGACACTACCGGCAGCGGCACCGGCGATTTACGCGGCGTGATGCAGCGCCTCGACTATCTGCAAAAACTGGGAGTCGATGCCATCTGGCTGACGCCATTCTATATTTCGCCGCAGGTTGATAACGGTTACGACGTCGCAGATTACCTGTCTGTCGATCCGGCCTACGGTACGCTGGAAGATTTTGACGAACTGGTGGCGCAGGCGAAAGCGCGCGGCATCCGTATTATTCTCGATATGGTGTTTAACCACACCTCAACCCAGCACGCCTGGTTTCGTGAAGCTCTGGATAAAGACAGCCCGTATCGTCAGTTTTATCTCTGGCGCGACGGCACGCCAGACAGCCCGCCGAATAACTGGCGTTCCAAATTTGGCGGTAACGCCTGGGGCTGGCACGCCGAAAGCGAGCAGTACTATCTGCACCTCTTTGCTCCGGAGCAGGCCGATCTGAACTGGGAAAATCCGGCGGTACGCGCCGAGCTAAAAAAAGTCTGTGAGTTCTGGGCCGATCGCGGCGTGGACGGATTGCGCCTCGACGTGGTGAATCTTATCTCTAAAGATCAGGACTTCCCGCACGATCCCGACGGCGATGGGCGGCGTTTTTATACCGACGGCCCGCGCGCGCATGCGTTTTTACGCGAGATGAACCGCGACGTCTTCACGCCACGCGGCCTGATGACGGTGGGCGAGATGTCTTCCACCACACTGGAAAATTGCCAGCAGTACGCCGCACTCGATGGCAGCGAACTGTCGATGACCTTTAACTTTCACCACCTGAAAGTGGATTACCCCAACGGTGAGAAGTGGACGTTAGCCAAACCCGATTATGTCGCGCTGAAAACCCTGTTCCGCCACTGGCAGCAGGGCATGCATAAACAAGCCTGGAACGCGCTGTTCTGGTGTAACCACGATCAGCCGCGCATCGTGTCGCGTTTTGGCGATGAAGGTAAATACCGCATTCCGTCGGCCAAAATGCTGGCGATGGTGCTGCATGGCATGCAGGGCACGCCCTATATCTACCAGGGTGAAGAGATCGGCATGACCAATCCGCACTTCAGCCAGATTACCGATTATCGCGATGTGGAAAGCCATAACATGTTTGTCGATCTGAACGGTCAGGGGCGAGATGCCGACGAACTGCTGGCGATCCTCGCCAGTAAATCCCGCGATAACAGCCGCACGCCGATGCAGTGGGATGCCAGCCAACACGCGGGCTTTACCGAGGGCGAGCCATGGATCAATCTGTGTGACAACGCAGCGGAGATCAACGTGGCGGCAGCGCTGAGCGATGCCGACTCGGTGTTCTACACCTATCAGAAACTGATCGCATTGCGCAAAGTGGAGCCAGTTATTACCTGGGGCGACTATCAGGATCTGTTACCGGACAGCCCACATCTGTGGTGTTACCAACGCGAGTGGCAAGGGCAGCGGCTGCTGGTCATTGCTAATCTGAGCGATACCTTCCAGAACTGGCAGCCAGTCCAGGCCGATGGAAACTGGCAGGTGCTGATGCACAACTATGCCGAGGTCGCCAGCCAACCTGGGGACATGACACTACGTCCTTTTGAGGCCGTCTGGTGGTTGCAGAAGTAACGCCGCAAAGATACGGATAAGCATCTTTATCCGTATCTTTTATTATTCAATTCAGGAGTGACGTATAGCGATACCTGAAATGTACCATGATAAAATTTACAAGCGCTGGAGAATAAAACAAAAATACCCCTGCCTCTTATTATATAACCCGGCAGGATATTATGAAAAATCTTATTAGAACATGTTCTCTTTCAGCATTAATGATTAGCAGCCAGGGATGGTGTGGAAATACTGCTGTTGATTTACGCTTTGGTCATAACACCAACTCTGACGTTAATGACTCACGTATTAAAGTCATGCACCAGGCCGATAATGGATTTTATTTTTCCGTTGAGGCTGCACAAAATCACAATGACACATTTTTTGGCGATACCGATCGTAACGACCCCGATGATAAAGGTGTCACTGAAGCCGCTCAAGAAATAGAAACGCGCTGGCGTTTTGATTTAGGCGATGGTTATGCAATTGCGCCGGGGATGGTTACTGTATTTACCACCAGCAACACGCATTACCGTCCCTTTATTCAAGGATGGAAGTCTTTTGATAATGGACTTAATCTCTCCGCGCGTTATCGCTATAACACCGTAAATGACTCACACAGTGACAGAGAATTAGACGGCAGCGGTTACACTCGCCGTCAATCTCACCAGTTCGATATCTGGTTTGCCTATAATATCGGCAAGTTTGGCATGTCCTATAATCCCCGCTTCCGCTGGCAGGATGGTGTCGACCAGGGAACGGGTGATGATACGTATTGGGAACATACCGTGGCGTTCAATTATAAACTGGACGATGGCTGGACCCCGTATGTTGAGCTAGTGTCTCTTGATAAAACCTACATCAATGACAACGGAAATCATGAAAATGATTACGCCGTGCGTCTGGGTATCGTTAAGCAACTCTGATGTTTTACGCCGCATCGTGTTGCAACAAATAGCAACCGATGCGGTCAACAACGGTCAACAACTCCAGTTGGCCTTCCCGTTGGTATAAGGAAATCGCATCTATATCAATGTCCAGGGGCCAACACAGCGTAGCCAGCGCCGCTAACGACGATTCTCTCCTGGTAATCGCAATTATTTTTAGCCCTTTTCGCAAAGCATTTCTTGCCATCTCAACTAAAGAAGCGGTTTCTCCCGATTTACTGATCAGCACCAGCGTTCCTCGCGAGACCCGGGTAAGCTGATGAATATCATTGAGAATCAAATGGGGTAAACTCGCCAGTGAAAGAAAGCGAGAAAGGTAATTCAAACTGGTCAGCGATGCACCACGTGAATATAAAAATATATGACTTGAATTACTCAGCAGGTTACATAATTGTATAATTACTTCTGTTTTCTCGTTGCCAACACTATATTTTACCGGTTCGGCAACACGTCTGTCTCGTGAAAATTTATAACGCAGTTCGGTATAACTCTGATACCCCATTTTCTTACACACCCGATTCACCGACGTCGTCGTCGTGAAGGTCTCGGTCGCAATCACTTTAGCGGAAATATCAGAAATTTCATGCGCATGGCACTGTATATATTCGAATATTAATCTTTCACTACCTTGAAAAGAATTCATAAAACAGCACTCTTTAACTAAAGATAGAATAATCATACTCGTATCTTATACCTGACACTGCAATGCGAATCACACTATCAGGATACAGGTATGCCCATACGCAATTAGTATCACCAAACGTTTAATGGTTCTTTTATTTCTCTTTATAATTTCCGCAGTCCTATTTTTAGAGATTTTACAATGACAAAACTAAAAATTGTTGCAGTAACGGCGTGCCCTACAGGTATCGCCCATACATTTATGGCGGCCAACAAAATTGTCACCTGGGCGAAAGAAAATGGCTTTGATGTTAAGGTAGAAACACAAGGAAGCGATGGGGTCAAAAATAAGCTTTCCCGGCAAGATATCGCCAGCGCTGACGCTGTCATACTGGCAACGGACGTTCCTATCCAGGATGCTGAACGATTCGCAAACACGCTACATCTTAAAATTCGTACCCAGGAACTGATTAAGAATACCGAGCGCTATATTCGCCAGGCGCTAGCCTTGAGCAAAGGCTCCACCCAAATAACTGACGAACCCGAAGAGCATCATTCCACATGGCAAATATTTATTGGCCATATTATGGCAGCAATCAGCTATATGCTGCCTGTTGTCGTTCTCGGTGGATTACTTATGGCGGTGGCGAAAATAACCGGGCAATTTATTCCCATCGCCGGAACGCCGTTCGAGGTGCTGGATAAACTGGGCTTTATGGTCATCAAGTTTATGTACCCGGTATTTGCCATGTACCTCGCCTTTTCAATTGCCGGGAAACCCGCACTGATACCTGGTCTTATCGGCGGAATTATGTCTGACGAAGTCTACAAGCGCTTTTTTAATCTCGAAGGTTTTATGCCCTCGGGATTCTTTGGCGCAATCGCCATCGGCTTTTTTGTCGGTCATCTGGTGCAATGGCTCAACGATACAATAAAAGTACGTCAGCAAATCACCACCATAAAAACCATGCTGATCGTGCCACTGTGTACCGGTATTACACTGGTTATTGTGATGCAGTATCTGATTAACCCCATTTTTGGCGCGCTGAATCAGGCGATGGTGGCCTTTTTTACTTCCGCCGGAGACTCCGGGCGCAGCTTTTACTCGCTGATGATCGCAGCAGGTACCGCTTTCGACCTCGGCGGGCCAATTAACAAAGCTGCGGGGTCGGTGGCGCTGGGACTTAACGGCGTGAGCGATACCTTCGATTTAACAGCCAGAGAACTGGCTATCGTCATCCCTTCAATCGGCGTCGGCATTGCCGCATTGCTCAATAACCGCTTCGGTCTTCCTGATGTGTTCAATAATGAAGAAAAAACTATCGGTAGTACCTCACTACTGCTGGGATTCATTGGCATTTCCGAAGGCGCGATCCCCTTTATTCTGAAAAACCCGCGTCTGATCCCCGTCTTTATGGTCGGCGCAATGTCTGGCGCATTCATCGCCACAACGTTAGGTGTCAAACAATCCTTACCGCTACCTGCCGTTTGGGGATGGCCGCTCGCCACCAACGTCACCGGCTATCTGGTAAGCGTTTTCGCAGGCTCTCTGGTGTGCGCGTTGGGCGTACTTTTCTTCAGCCCGAAACTGGCAACAAATTCAGGAAAGTAAAATGAGTCATATCCATGTCATCGCCCACACGCACTGGGATCAAGAGTGGTATTTCACGTTGCAGGACAGCAATATCCTGGCATCGCGAAACTTTGCCGATGTTATTGATACATTAGAACGTTACGCCGATTACACCTGTTACCATTTCGACGGACAAACCGCCGTGGTTGAGGATTTTCTGGCCGTCAATCCGCAATACACTGACCGCCTGAAGCTGCTGGTCAAAAACAAGCGGCTTTACATCGGCCCGTGGTACACCCAGACGGATACGTTCAACGTTCACGGCGAATCGATTATCCGCAACCTGAAGTACGGCATACTTTCCGCGCGTAAACTGGGCCACGCCATGATGGTGGGATATCTGCCCGATACCTTTGGTCATAACAGCCAGCTCCCGACGCTGCTTCGCGGATGCAACCTGGACAACATCGTGTTCTGGCGCGGCATTGATCATGACACGCAGGTTGCACAGAGCCAGTTTATCTGGCGTGCTCCGTCAGGTTCGCAAGTCATTGCCTGCGCAATGCTGTTTGGCTACGGGGCAGCCAAAAATATTCAACCGGACGATGCCCACCTGCAGGAAAAAATCTTTCCAATGGTGAATCTCATCCGCCAACGCGCCGGTCTGCATGACTTACTCCTGCCCTGCGGCGGCGATCAGGTCAATATTGATCCTCTGTTACCCAAGATTCTGCAGACGGTCAGCGAACGCTCCCCTACAGGCGATCGGTTCCAGATATCATCGCTGGAAGCGTTTGTTGATACGCTTCGTCAGCAAGCAGATGGATTTACCTGCTGGCAAGGCGAACTGAAATCCCCGCGCTATACCCGGATCCACAAAACCATCGGCTCCGTTCGTTACGACATTAAAAAGAAAAATTACGATATCGAACAATTTTTGTTGGGCAAGCTGGAACCGACTATTGCGCTGGCCCGCCATCATGATATTGATGTCAACCTCCAGTGGGTTGATCAAATCTGGAAAAACCTGTTACGCAACCATGCCCATGACTCCATAGGCGGGTGTAACAGTGATGCCACCAACCGGGATATTCTGCATCGCCTGGAACAGACGGAACAGCTCAGCCATAGCCTGTGGAATCTGGTGATTAAAGAGCTGGCCATTGCCAGCAGCCAGGAGAACGACCTCTTTGTGGTGAACCCTGGCGCGACGCCCTGGTCCGGGGTTGTCAACGCCACGCTATATACCAGCACACCATCCCTTGAACTCTGCGCTGGCGAGCAGACTCTCTCATTTAGCATTATTGAACAAACAAAGCTTTCCGGTGGACGCGTGATTCAGGTTACGCCGCAGGGAGAAAAAGAGGTTGAGCTTCCGCCTTATTATCGCTCGCAGATCGCTATCGACACGCAGGAACTGCCCGCACTGGGTTATATCAATATTGCCGTTCGCGAGGGCACGCACACGGTTTCTACGCTGCGCCCTTATGCCGAAAACCATATTGAAAATGACCATTATCGACTCAGCCTTGATGACGGAACACTGACGCTACGGGATAAACGTACCGGCAGAACGCTCTCCGACCTGCTGACCTTCGAAGATTGTGCGGATGCAGGTGACAGTTATGATTTTTCACCGCTGAAAGGTGATATCCCCAAAAATTTCAATGACTTCACGCTTCTCGCCTGCGAAAAGAGCCAGCACGTCGAGCGCTTAACGTTGGGCATCACGCTCAGCCTGCCTTATTCATTAAGCCAACGCGCGACACAAGCGTGTCCGATACAGGTTGTTTGCGAACTCCGCCAGGGCGAAACCCATCTTTTTATTGATGTCAGTCTGGAAAACAACGTTTGCGACCACCGCCTGCGCCTGCTGATCAACAGCGATATTCATACCCAGGAATCGATAGCCTCGCAGCCTTTCGGCATTATTCACCGCCCCATTGCCGACGCCCCTGCGAACTGGCAGCAAAACTATCGTGAGAAACCTGTCGATATCGAAACCAGCGAGGGAATTATCGCCATTGCGGAAAACAACAACGCGCTGGTCATAAACAGCCTGGGCATGAAAGAGTATCAGATCCTGCAAAACGCAACATCACAGGTGGCGCTGACGCTCTTCAAATCAACAGGCGTTCTGGGACGCGACGATCTGGCCTGGCGCCCCGGACGCGCTTCCGGCATCAATAATACCGTCGTTTACACGCCCGAGGCCCAGCTCCACAAGCCCCTGATCTTTAGCCTGACCCTGACACTTAGCGAGCGTGCCGACCATCTGACATTACGCCGCCTTGAGGCCAGAGCTTTACGTCAGCCTTTCAGCTGGCAGAACCAGAAATTGAATACGCTGGACAACCGTCTGGAGCGCTTCACGCTCAATTTCACACCGCGTTCACTGCCAGAAACTTTCAGTCTGCTGAAGTTGCCTGAGCCGCTCATGCTCTCGGCGCTGCCACACGCCCAGACGATAAATGGAACAATATTACGTATTTTCAATGCCGGTGAGCATCCTGTTGAACTACCACCATTGCTGCAAGAAATGCCGCAGATTAACTATCTGGAAGAACCCGTTAAGCACTGCCGCGAAATTGCGCCTTTCGCCACATGCGATTTCCTTTTCTCACTGCCGGAGCGTGACGCAAAAGTATGAATATCTCCCCACATAAAGCATTTATCCGCGACACGCTGGCACAGCTCTATCCGCAAGCGGATCATCAGGCAATCGCAGCGAAGATTGAACAGCTTATCCAACGCTGGAAACCCAAAACGCAAACGACGATTCCGTTAGATCAAAGCCGTATCTGGATGATCGCCTATGGCGATAGCATCTGCGCGCAAGGGGAAAATCCCCTATCGATTCTCCACCAGTTTGCAAAACTGTGGTTGAAGGGGACGATCAGTGACATTCACCTGCTGCCGATGTTCCCGTGGACCTCCGATGACGGTTTTAGCGTGGTGGATTACCGACAGGTTGATCCCCATCTTGGGCAGTGGTCAGATATTGCCGCGCTGGCGGGCGATTTCAATTTAATGTTCGATTTTGTGATTAACCATATTTCACAGCAAAGCCGTTGGTTCCAGGGCTATTTGCATGGTGAGCCTCGCTACCAGAACTACTTTATCAACGCCGATCCGGATGAAAATTACAGCCGGATCACACGTCCGCGTACATCTCCTTTATTAACGCCATTCACGCTTAAAACAGGGGAAACGGCGCATATATGGACCACATTCAGCGCCGATCAAATCGATCTTAACTTCCGTGAACCCGAGGTTTTACTGGAAAGTATTGATATTCTTTTGGAATATGCTTCACGCGGTGCCCAGGCAATTCGACTCGATGCCGTCGGTTTCTTGTGGAAAGAGAAAAACAGCCGCTGCATTCATCTGCCGCAAACCCATCAGGTAATCAAACTCTGGCGGGCGATCCTGGAAGAGATCTGGCCTGACTGCCTGCTGATTACCGAAACCAATGTGCCACATCAGGAAAACATCAGCTATCTGGGTGCCGGGGATGAGGCTCATATGGTGTATCAATTCCCGCTACCACCGCTGACACTGCATGCCTGCCTGCGCGGCAACGCACGCTGGCTACGCCAGTGGGCGCAAAGCCTGGAGCAAGAAACCTTTCCTGCCAACACCACATTTTTCAATTTCCTCGCTAGCCATGACGGCATTGGCCTGCGACCTGTCGAAAACATCCTCTCGACGGAAGAAAAAGCGTTCCTGGTCAGTGAAGTAGAACGTAAGCAAGGACGAATTTCCTGGCGCACCAATCCAGACGGCAGCCAGTCGCCGTACGAGATGAACATTAACTTTCTGAGCGCGTTAAGCGAACCGGGAGAAGCTCCCGACACGCAGGTTGCCAGATTTGCCGCCGCTCACGCCATCCTCTTTATGTTGCAGGGCGTTCCTGCAATTTACTACCACAGCCTTCTCGGTAGCGAAAATGATATCGCAGGGTTGAACGCGTCAGGGATCAATCGCCGTATTAACCGTGAAAAACTAGATTTCGCCGCCACGCATCAGGCATTAGTCACGCCAGAATCCCGACAAGCGAAGATCTATGCCGCACTAACGACATTACTGCGCATTCGCCAACAACATCCCGCGTTCTCACCGGCAGCCGCTCAACAAGTCCTTACACTGCCGGATGCGCTATTTGGCGTCAAACGCCACCACCAGACAGAGGAAGAAACTGTCTACGGTATTGTGAATGTCACTGGCGCATCACAAACACTTCTCTTACCCGTGACGGGGACAGATCTCCTGACAGGAACCCCCTTTAATGGCGTTTGCGAACTGGCGGGCTGGCAAACGATCTGGATCCACGTCAAGGCACAACCGGAGGCATAAAACATGGAATTGTCCACACTGACTCGTCAGGCGTTAATTTTTATCGATCCGCCGCAATCGTCCCCCGATGCGATCATCCGGTATATGTCTTCAGCATTGTCTGAATGCGGACTCATTACCAATAAAGACGCTTTTATTGACAGCGTTCTGCGCCGTGAAAATGAAGGACCGACCGCGCTGGGAGAAGAGCTGGCCGTCCCTCACGGAAAATGTGATTCCGTCGTGCAGGCGTCGTTCTGCGTCGCCCTTTTTCCCGAGCCAATACTGTGGCCGGGTCTTGAAGGACCTGAACCAGTACGGTTAGTGTTCCTGCTGGCGATCCCGCCAAATGAAGCGGGTACAACGCATATGCAACTGCTCACCCAGCTCACCTCGTCGCTGGTTGAGGATGAGATGCGAAACGCCATGCTTAACGCTACGTCTGCCGAAGAAGTACTGGCGCTGCTCTCGACTGGAACGACACCAGCTCAGGAAGTGCCAGAAAACCGCGTGAAGAGCAGTTACCTTGTACCACTCATTCTGGGTCTCGTCGCCTCGGCAGCCTTCATTAATGCAGGTATCCACTGGATGCAGTCGCTGTCGTCATAGTGTGTTCCGGGCAGCAGATGCCTGCCCGGCTTTACCCTACTGTTTTTGTTGAATAATTAATCAGAATTTTCTGCCCACAATTTACAATCGCTGTACTGCCCGTCATCTGTACGCTCCGATTTTTACTTTGCGCTACATCAAATAAATCGTAAACATCCTTGATGCAAATCACTACATATAGAACTTAAAATGCACGCCGACCCAATATGTTGTATTAATCGACTACAATTGCTACAACTACAGTGCACCGCTTTACGGTGAAATTGTGGATAAAGTGGGTCAGGATTGCGGGAAGTCATTGGCAATAGAGATGAATAAAGCCATGGCCGCTTCCCCAACCTCTGTGGATAACCTGTTCTTATAAATATGGAGTGATCATGACACCGCATGTGATGAAACGAGATGGCTGTAAAGTGCCGTTTAAATCAGAGCGCATCAAAGAAGCCATTCTGCGTGCAGCTAAAGCAGCGGGAGTCGATGACGCAGATTACTGTGCCACCGTCGCAGAAGTCGTTAGTAGCCAGATGAATGAGCGCAGCCAGGTCGATATCAACGAGATCCAGACAGCGGTAGAAAACCAGCTGATGTCTGGTCCGTACAAACAACTCGCCCGTGCGTACATCGAATATCGCCACGACCGTGATATCCAGCGTGAAAAGCGTGGCCGTCTGAACCAGGAAATTCGTGGTCTGGTTGAGCAAACCAACTCTGCTCTGCTGAACGAAAACGCCAACAAAGACAGCAAAGTGATCCCGACCCAGCGTGACCTGCTGGCCGGTATCGTCGCCAAACACTATGCGCGTCAGCACCTGCTGCCGCGTGATGTCGTCCAGGCGCACGAGCGTGGTGATATTCACTATCACGATCTCGACTACTCTCCGTTCTTCCCAATGTTTAACTGCATGCTGATCGACCTGAAAGGCATGCTGACGCAGGGCTTTAAGATGGGTAACGCGGAGATTGAGCCGCCAAAATCCATCTCCACCGCGACGGCCGTCACCGCGCAAATTATCGCGCAGGTTGCCAGCCATATTTATGGCGGTACCACCATTAACCGTATTGACGAAGTTCTCGCACCATTCGTGACCGAGAGCTTTAACAAGCATCGCAAAACCGCTGAAGAGTGGCAGATCCCGGATGCCGACGGTTATGCGCATTCCCGTACCGAGAAAGAGTGCTACGACGCATTCCAGTCTCTCGAGTATGAAGTGAATACCCTGCATACCGCTAACGGTCAGACGCCGTTCGTCACCTTCGGTTTTGGCCTGGGAACCAGTTGGGAATCACGTTTGATCCAGCAGTCCATTCTGCGTAATCGCATTGCGGGCCTCGGTAAAAATCGTAAAACCGCCGTGTTCCCGAAACTGGTGTTCGCCATTCGCGACGGCCTGAACCACAAGTTTGGCGATCCGAACTACGACATCAAACAACTGGCGCTGGAGTGCGCAAGCAAGCGTATGTATCCGGACATCCTGAACTACGATCAGGTAGTGAAAGTGACCGGTTCGTTCAAAACGCCGATGGGCTGTCGCAGCTTCCTCGGCGTGTGGGAAAACGAGAACGGCGAACAGATTCACGACGGGCGTAACAACCTCGGCGTTATCAGCCTCAACCTGCCGCGTATCGCGCTGGAAGCCCACGGCGATGAAGCCACCTTCTGGAAACTGCTCGACGATCGACTGGTGCTGGCACGTAAAGCGCTGATGACCCGCATTGCGCGTCTGGAAGGCGTGAAAGCCCGCGTGGCGCCAATCCTGTATATGGAAGGTGCCTGCGGCGTGCGTCTGAAAGCGGACGATGACGTGTCAGAAATCTTTAAAAATGGCCGCGCGTCTATCTCGCTGGGTTACATCGGCATTCACGAAACCATTAACGCACTGTTTGGTGACAAACATCTGTACGACAGCGAGCAGCTTCGCGCCAAAGCTATCGCCATTGTCGAACGCCTGCGTCAGGCAGTCGATCAGTGGAAAGACGAGACCGGCTACGGCTTCAGCCTGTACAGCACGCCGAGCGAAAACCTGTGCGATCGTTTCTGCCGTCTGGATACCGCCGAGTTTGGTGTGGTGCCAGGCGTGACCGATAAAGGTTACTACACCAACAGCTTCCACCTCGACGTGGAGAAAAAGGTTAACCCGTACGACAAGATCGATTTCGAAGCGCCATACCCGCCGCTGGCGAATGGAGGCTTCATTTGCTACGGCGAATACCCGAATATTCAGCACAACCTGAAAGCACTGGAAGACGTCTGGGATTACAGCTATCAGCACGTGCCGTATTACGGGACCAACACGCCAATTGATGAATGCTACGAGTGCGGCTTTACCGGTGAGTTCGAGTGCACCAGCAAAGGCTTTACCTGCCCGAAATGTGGTAACCACGACGCCGCGCGCGTGTCGGTCACCCGCCGCGTCTGCGGATATTTAGGCAGCCCGGACGCCCGTCCGTTTAACGCCGGTAAGCAGGAAGAAGTGAAGCGCCGCGTTAAGCATTTGGGTAATGGGCAGATAGGTTAATTTCGACAGTATTATTGCCCGGCAATGCGATGCTTTTCGGGCCATTTTTTCCGCAACGCAATTCACGTCATAGCAAGGCAGCAAATGAGTGGGTCCCGGGGAGCTTACATAAGTAAGTGACTCGGGCGCACGAATGCAGCTAACGCAGCTATGGCGGGAATTGATAAGCGGATGAGAAGCAAAAATGAGGTTTCACCAATATTATCCCGTCGACATCGTTAACGGCCCCGGCACCCGCTGCACGCTGTTTGTGTCCGGGTGCGTGCATGAATGTCCCGGTTGCTATAACAAAAGCACCTGGCGGCTCAATTCCGGCGAGCCATTTACCAAAGAGATGGAAGACAAGATCATTGCCGATCTGAACGATACGCGAATCAAGCGTCAGGGGATCTCGCTCTCCGGTGGCGATCCGCTACATCCGCAAAACGTGCCGGAAATCCTGCAACTAGTGCAGCGCGTTCGCGCTGAGTGCCCCGGCAAAGATATCTGGGTGTGGACCGGCTACAAGCTCGATGAACTCAACGCCGCGCAAATGCAGGTGGTCGATCTCATCAACGTACTGGTCGATGGCAAATACGTGCAGGATCTTAAAGACCCGGCGCTGATCTGGCGAGGTAGCAGCAACCAGGTTGTGCATCATTTGCGTTAATTTTCAGGCGGTAAACATTCTGTTATCCGCCTATCAAAAACGGCTCACGCACTCCATGGCGACCGTTTTGAACTCGGTGAAATTCCGGCATGCGCAGAGCCGCGTCATGGCGCGTTCACGCAGGAAGGTGACGAAAATATCGTAGATCGCCATCGCTTCTTCGTACTCGCTTTTACTGATGGCGAGCAGGAAGATCACGTGCGCGGTTTCATCACCCCAGGCAATGCCCTGCGGGGCGAGGATAGTGTAAACCACCGTTTTCTTGGCCAGCAGACCGAGGGCGTGCGGCAGGGCAATGCTGTCACCCAGCATGGTGCTGACGATGGCCTCACGCTCAACCACTGAATCAAGGAACTCCGCGTCGACAAAACCTTCATCCTGCAACTGACGGCATAAGGTTTTGAACAACGTTTGTTGATCCATTGGCTCGTCAATTACACGAAAATGGGCGGCATCGAAGAATTTGTTCAACATCCACGGGCGGGTTCTGTCCACCAGCACCAGTTTGCCAATTTGCTCGAGTTGATAATCGGTCGGAAACGGCGCAATCATCGCTACGGGCTTATCTTTTTCACCGATCCGCGCGGTAGAGATAACAAAATCTTCGCTAATGCTTTCCCGCTGTTCGTAGTCACGCAGCGTCACGGTATCGACGATCTCTATCTGCGGATACTTACGCGCCAGCACCGCTTCAATCATCCGCGCCATCGCATTTCCGGCATCGCATACCAGCAGAACCTTCGGCTGTCTCTGGTAACCGATGTTGTAACTACGCTCCAGCCCGACGCCAATATGCAGCACGAGGAAGCCGATCTCATTTTCACTGATGGTGTACGGCGTATATTTTCCCCATCCCGAGACGGCAGCCAGCGTCATGTCCCACGCCATGGGGTAGTGCTGTTTAATATTTTCCAGCAGCGGATTGGGGATCATTATCTGGTAACGCACGCGGGTGATCATCGTCTTAATATGCGTCAGCAGATCAGCATGTAACTGTTTGTCATTCAACAGGTTGTAGTTGTACTGGGTGTTGATAAAACGCAGGATGTAATTGACCAACGCTTCGTCATCATCCGCGTTGATAGCACTGGGCGCGATCTCTTGTACCTGGCGGGCAGCAATATGCACCTGTAGCCAGTTTTCTTCGGAAACGGAAAGCGGTTTGTCTGCCAGGCGGTGCAATACCGCCGCGATTTCCCGCGTGGCCAGGCACACCGATTGATCGGCCTCTTCTGCGGCAAAATCCGGGAGTGGATACCCTTCGCTAATCCGCCGTACCGCCACCGCGCAGTACAAGCGTAAAAACAGCTCGCCCTCATCGGTCAGACGAATATGGAAACGGGCAAAAATGTCCTGCAAAACGGGCTGTAACTGCTCAGGGATCCCGGCATTCAGCGCTTCTTGCGTCACTAACGGGTGCTGCGGATCCTGCTGTGCCAGCGTCCACAGCAGATCGGTCAAACAGGCGCGAATCGCCATTTCGCTGCCGAACAGTTTCATGCCGTGACGGGGACGCGTTTCCAGCGTCAGATGATAACGTTGCAGATGCTCGCGCACCTCAGCCATATCGTTTTGCAGCGTCGCGCGGCTGATAAACCATTCATCAGCCAAATCTTCCAGCTTTAGCGAGAAAGCCGACGTCAGAAAACGCACCACCAGCCAGTGTATCCGTTCCTGGCTGGTTCGAGGGATGCGTAGCAACGCGTTAGGCTGCTGCGTTTGCAGGGTGTTATAACTTGCCGGGTCGTCAATTTTGAGCTGATAACCGTTACCCCGGCTGAGGACAAACTGTGCGCCGTACTGGGTGAGCAGCGCGTTTAGCGCGGTGATATCCGCCCGTACGGTGCGTGTGGAAACCGACAACCGCTGCGCCAGCTCGTCCTGTGGAAGCGCTTCGTTTTGCAACATGTCAAACAGCTGTGCTAAACGTTGGTTGGGGAATCGCACGTCAGTTTCCTCATCAGTCAGTTAGCCTACGCAGGCCCGGGTCATCGCCATCAGCTGGCGTACGTCATCCGGACGAGTGTTACCACTCACCTTATCAATAATCGAACTATAGATGTGAGGAATGATTTTACTCACTCCGGCATCGAGGGCAATCTGCAGGATTTCAGTGAAATTATCCAGATCGATACCGCCGGTTGGCTCCAGCCAGAAGTCATGACGGGCGCAGGCCTGCGCTACGGCAATGTACTCTTCACGGCATTTCAGGCCGCCCATCGGGAAGTATTTAATCGAGCTACCGCCCATATCTTTGAGCAGCGCAATCGCGGTTTCTACCGGCACAATACCGTCCGGCGTCTGGCTGCTCAGCGGACCGGTGGAGATTTTCACCCTGCCCGGCATGCCGGTTGGCGAGACCAGACCGTTGACCACTGTCTCCTGCTGGCCCAGCAGTGCGCGACTGGTGGCCACACCGGTAAAGACCTGATTAACGTGCTGCGGCTGCACCTGACGGGAAATTTCACTGACCATCGCCGACTGGTTAGGATCGCCCGCCCCCAGCCCCACGGAGAGCGCATTGTCGATAAGCGCTGCGTATTCACGCATATCCGCTACTGCGCTTGCGACATCCGGGTAATTTTTTGACAACACACCAACCAGCACGTGTCCTTCCGCCGCCGCGTAAATATCCCGGGCATTTTCTTTGGAGCCTGCCAGCACGTTCAGGCAGACGCGGTCGCGATAAAAGTTAGGGGTCAGTTTCATACTTCTTTCTCCTGCGAAATCACTTCACCAATTCGACGGGCCACAATCTCCAGCTGCGCACGATCGACGCTGCGCACATCGGCTTCGATAATGCCTTCGTTAGCTTTGTAACCACGGAAGTAAATCGCGTACTCGCCTTGTTTCAGGGCTTCAACCAGTTCGCCCGTGGCGATCCCGGTTACCGCTTCATCAAACTTAATTTCCGTGCGTGCGATGTCGCGCCCTGCGCTATCCCACACCACGCGGGCGCTCACGCCGTTAAGCTGGTTCAACGCATTAATGAACGGCGTCATTTTCTCGACCATCTCCGCGCCACTCTCTTTCTGTGCGTTCAGATACAGTTCGATAGCGCAGGTCAGGCCAAGAATTCCCTCTTTCCCCACCTTCATCGCCCGGCCAATTCCCGCCGTCTGGCGCTTCACCCACTCAACATATTGGGTTTTACCTATCACCAGACCGCTGGTTGGTCCTTCAATCGCCTTCGCGCCGCTATAAATAACCAGATCTGCGCCAACCCGGTAGTAGCACTGCAAATCCTCTTCCGCCGCCGCATCCACGATCAGCGGCAGGTTATGCGTACGCGCCACCACCGCAGCCTGCTCCACGCTGAGCATACTTTTCTGGACGCAGTGGTGAGATTTGATATACAGAATGGCCGCCGTACGCGGTGTAATGGCTGCAGCCAGCTGCGCCGCGGAACATTCGTTGGCATAACCAGCCTCCACTAACTTACCGCCGCCAAGCGCCACCATGGTACCCACCGGAGCGCCAAAGTTGACGTTGTGGCCTCTGGGCAGCACGATTTCGTTGTTCTCGATGGGCGTGACGTGCAGGTTCTCCAGCAGCCAGTCGCTGTCTTTAACCAATACGCCAGCCACCGACAGGGCGATCCCCGCCGAGGCGCAGGAGACAACGGTTGCCCCTTCCACTTCCAGCAATTTCGCGATGTAGTCGCCGGTTTTATTCACCAGGTCTTTCATCTCAAAGTATTGATTCATCCCGGCCATCGCGGCTTCAACCACTTCTGGTCGCGGCGTGGAAACGCCAAGCGCCGTCATGCGGCCGGAGGTATTAATCACCTGTTTTAAATCGTATTTCTCAAAAATCGAAGGCATGTTCCGCGCTCCCTTGTTCGGTCATATAGCCCTTGCCCGCACGTATTGCGGCAAGCGGCACCAGCAGTTGTTCAGCCTGCAGGCTGTCGTTTTCTGCATCTACCAGCACAGTTGGCTGGCGCTTAAGCGTAAAGAGGGTTAAATCAGCATCCAGACCGACCTGCAGTCGCCCCTTCTGTTTCAGGCGCAGGCCGTCGGCAGCATTGGCGGTAACGCACTCAATAACCTGCGGAAGCGACATCCCAATGGCGAGAAATTTCGACATCACATTCGCCAGAGAATGCACCGGGCCGCTGATACGGTTGCGACAGTAAATATCGGAACTGATGGTGTGTGGCAAAATCCCCAGTTCAATAGCGCGTTTTGCCACCGCAAAGCTCAGGCTGGCGGTGCCATGCCCAACGTCCAGACGCACGCCGCGTGAAATCGCCCGCGTCACTGACGCCCGCAACTCGCCTTGCGGCGTCAGAATGCGGTTCGGCTTACCGTTGTAGCAGTGGGTAATGATGTCACCCGCGCTCAGGCGCTCGGCGATCTCATCCAGGTCCGGCGGGTTGTTGCCGATGTGCACCATCAGCGGCAGGTCGCCGTTCTCTTTTTGCATCGCTTTGGCGCGATCCAGCGGGGTGATGCCATTTTCACCGACTACGCTGCTACTCATACGTGCCTTCAGACCGACGATAAAATCAGGGTGGCGTTTCACCGCCTCTCGCACCGCATCAGCGTCAATATTGGCCATGTTGGCCAGCTCGTTCTGGGCGATAAGCCCAACGCGAGAGATATTCAGCAACGCATACACCTCGGTGGCAGCTTCCCGGGTCAGGGTGTAAAAATCGTCGATGTCATCCGACCCGGTACTGCCCGCATCCACCACAGTAGTGACGCCAGTCGCAATACCGACGCTATCCGGCTGGTCGTGGTAAATCGGGGATTTCGGGTAGCAATGAACGTGGGAGTCAATCCAGCCTGCGCTGACGTAGCACTCGCCGCCCAGCTCAATGGTTTTCAGCGCCGGGCCATCAACGTCGCCCAACGCCGCGATCTTGCCGTCTTTGAGCGCAATATCACTCACCGTATCGTCAACGAGGCGCGCACGGCGCAGGAGTAAATCAAACATCGCTCTCTCCTATGCCGGATGGCGGCGTAACCGCCTTATCCGGCCTGCAAATCAACAGTTAGCTAATGGCAATCGGGAAGATGGACCCGAGGATCATTGCCCCAAGGATCGCCCCGCCGGTAATCGGTTTTTGCCACAGATAAAACAGCAGCGCACCCGCCAGAGAACCGATTCCGATAGGAATAGAAGCCGTCATCGCGCTGAGGATAATCAACGGTCCGAGGAAGCGGCCGGAGGCGTTACCGGCCCCCATCATGACGTCCGCACCGTAGGTTGAGTCGCTCTGGTTGATGGTGAACTTACGCGCCAGAATGATGATGTAGCCAATCGCCAGACCAATCACCAGACCGGTGACCAGCGAGGCGGCAAAGTTGGCGACCGGGAAGATAATGCCCACGCCCAACAGCAGCGCCGGAACGCCTAACCCAACCCCGGTCTGAATCGCCCCGCCGATATCCAGAATCCCCACCAGCGAACCTTCAATGATGCGGGCAAACAGGAAACTTGCGCCAAATGCCGCCACCGCCCCGTAGGAGCCGGTATCCATTCCCGCCTTCAGCATCGCCACAAAAGCCACTTCGTTAAATGCGCCAATACCGTACAGGTAGTACATGTGCGTTCCGGCAAATACGCCGGATGAGAGCAGGCCCACGAAGATCGGGAACGACCAGTCAGCGAACCAAAAACCTTTATTCTGTTCCATGATGACCTCCGTTATTTGCCGCTGAGCGAGTTGTGGATAAGTTCGAGCCAGTTAGGCACGGTCAGATGGAAGGATTCGATCATCTTCATATCGAAACCGCGGAAGAAGCCGCTCAGGACAAACAGCGCGACGATAGCTACCATCATCACTTTCGTGACGTGGTTCCAGCCGCTTTCTTCAACACCTTTGCCGATCAGAATACCGAGCACCAGCCCCGGAACGGCGTTGCCCATGATCAACTGCGCCGCGCCGCCAAAAACGGTGGCCCAGAAGCCGGATTTCTTACCGGCGTCGATCGCCGCCAGCCAGAAGATCACCGGCATCACGGTGTTAACCAGCAGGTTAGCCGCTGGCACCAGCACCTTGACGGCGGTAACCTGCAGCGCTTCCGGTACGGATGACGCAGTGAGGTTCAGGAAGGTCACCACGATCATCCCGATAACGCCGCAGGCAATTGCCATGCGCTTAGGATCGTGCAGCGTTTCACCGACGTTGCGATTTTTAATCATCAGCGCGGCGGCACCCCAGTTGGGGATGATGCGATGGTCGACGTCCTGAGTGAACGCCCCCGCCGCAACGGAGGAAGCCCAGGCGTTAAAGAAGAAGCCCAGACCGAACGAGAAGTGAGAAGCCGGATCCCCTTCGCAGGAATTCAGTTCTCCAAGAGTACGAAACGCGCCCATCCCTTGAGTGGTAGGCGCATGAAACATGCGTGCAGCCCCAGCGCCGACACCAACGCCAACCAACGCGCCGATGATGAGCGATTTTATTAATATTATCAGGAACATAATTATGCCTTTTAATAGAAAATCAGCGTTGCGTAACGAAATCCACCTTGTCGAGATTGATGGCAGTCACGTTGACGGTCACGTCCAGCTCCACGCTGAAAGTGCGTCTTTCCCGGCGCAAAAAGAGGAATAAAAACGCCTCTTTACGCACCGATTCACGCGCTTGAACAACCTGCACATCCTGTGGCTCAATACGCAGTAAGATATGCGGCGACGCTTTCATCACCGCAGCCTGAACGTGGTTCAGGGCATCGGCAAAGGCGCGAGCTTTGGTCTCGCCCTTACCCGTGACTCTCACCGTGGTGGTGAATTGCTCTTTCATGCTTAAGCGCCGTGTTTCTTTTGCCAGGCCTGCACCAGGCGCTCGCCGAGCTCTTCTTTGTCCATAAAGCCGAATCCCAGTACGTTGCACCCTTCGTTGATGGCGGTTACCCCTTCATCGACCGAACGCATGCCGTATTTCGCTTTGTAGCCGTATTTGGTCTGCGCAGTAATCGCACCCGCACCACCGCTGCCGCAAAACGAGATACCAAAGGTGGCGTTTTCCGCCTTCATCACGTCACCCAGCTTCATATCTGCTGCAACGCCCGGCACCACAACGGCACGGCCACCCGCTTTCTCTACGCCTGCCGCCACTTTCTGGCCTTTACCCAGACGATCGCCAATCACTACGGTAATCTGTTCCATCTTTTTCTCCTTAAAGGTTGTCTTTCGCGACTTCAAAGTGCACCGACAGCAGCCAGGCCTCTTCCTCAGGAAGATTGCCAAACTCGGCGACCACGTCGCGGGCAAGCGCCATTGACTCGGCAGATATTTCATCAAACAAGCTGGCATCGACTTCTGGTAAGGGTTCACCCGTTACCGAGCGGTGCGCCATGGCGCGAACATGCGACGTCAGCATCTGTTCCTGTACGGCGTTGGGAATAATGTTGCGTTCACGCAGCAAGGCATACACCTGCGCCAGCATGCGGTCGGCCAGTTCCACCGATTCCCCCATGTCATTCATTACAGCTCCGTTATTCACTCGTCTTACCCCGTTAATGTCTCTGAGGGTAAATTAGCGACGGAGGTTATAAGTTTGTAGCGAGTTGTTTTCCACTTCGAAGTGGAAAGGTGTGCAGCGATAGTGATCTGTGCCGCAAAAAGGGCTGGAACCACGATTTATCACCGGAAGAATGTGATTGAGATCGCAAGAGTGGGCTGCAAAATGGAAGGAAGTGCGAACAATGAATGGACGATAAAAATGAAAAAATGTGATGGGGATAGCGTTTACTTATGGGACGTGCAGTAGCGGGGGATTTTATCCGGCCTACGGGTATGCAGGCCGGATAGCGCAGATTAGCGGAACTTCTTGTGGTTTTCGTTGCGCGTGGTTTTCAGCTCTTCCGCAACGGCTTTCGCCTCTTTAACTTTACCTTCGTTCGCCAGCTTCAGCGCGCCGTCAATCTGGCCGATCAGCGTGTCAAAGCCGTGGCGGAAATCTTTCATCTCCGGGCTGTCCGGGGATTTGTTTTCCAGCTTCGGCGGCGTACCTTTTTGCGCGTCCAGCGCGGCTGCACGCATTTTGGTTAACGCGTCTTTCAGTTCAGTCGCATTATCCGTTTTTTCGACAATTTTCAGGTTGTCGTTGAGGATCCCCATGTCATCTTCGAGATCGGCTGCAAACGCAGAAGAACCAAGAACCAGCGTTGAAGCCGCGACGATCGCTAACAGGTGTTTACGCATTGCTCACTTCCTTTTTTATTATTAAAAATTAACGCCTTAACGAGTATTACTGCCCGGCGATTTTCATCTCCGGTAACAATACCGAACCACATTGGATATTACTGCGCGTTTCAATATCGTTCCCCACGGTCACAATATTGCGCCACATCTCTTTTAAGTTACCGGCGATGGTAATTTCACTCACCGGATACTGAATTTCACCATTTTCGACCCAGAAGCCCGCCGCGCCGCGCGAGTAATCGCCGGTAATGCCGCTTACGCCCTGTCCCATCAGCTCGGTAACCACAAGACCTGTGCCCATCTCTTTGAGCAACTGCTCGAAGCTTAGACCTTGTCCCGGAATTCGCCAGTTGTGGATCCCGCCTGCATGACCAGTGCTCTTCAGCCCCAGCTTACGTGCGGAATAGTTGGTTAGCAGCCACTGAGTCAGCACGCCTTCTTTAATAATGTCGCGGCGTTCGGTCCGTACGCCTTCGCTGTCGAACGGTGAAGACGCCAGCCCTTTCAGCAGGTGCGGATGTTCTTCAATAGTCAGCCATTTCGGCAGAATTTGTTTGCCCAGCGAATCCAGCAGGAAGGTGGATTTGCGGTACACCGAACCGCCGGCGATCGCGCCGACCAGGTGTCCGAACAGTCCGGTCGCCACTTCGTTGGCGAAAATCACCGGCGCTTTCATGGTGGACAGCTTACGCGGAGACAGGCGTGATAAGGTACGGCGAGCACAGTCAGCCCCCACCCACTCCGGCGTTTGCAGATCGCCCATCGCCCGGCCAATGGTGTAGGCGTAATCACGCTCCATATCACCATTTTCTTCCGCGATCACACAGCTGGAAAGGGAATGACGCGTGGAGCAGTAGCCCTGCAGCATGCCGTGGCTGTTACCAAACACTTTGATGCCATAGTGGCTGTTAAAGCTGCCGCCTTCGGTATTGGTGATACGCTTATCAGCCTGCAGCGCCGCCTGTTCAGCACGAGCGGCCAGTTCGATGGCTTCATCAGGGGAAACTTCCGCCGGGTGGAACAGGTCCAGATCGGGCGCATCAAAGGCCAGCAGTTCTTTATCTGCCACGCCTGCGCACGGATCCGGCGAAGTGTAACGTGCAATGTCCAGCGCAGCCTGCACGGTGCGTGCAATCGCCTGCGGGCTTAAATCGGTGGACGATGCGCTGCCCTTACGGTTCTGGTGATAAACCGTAATCCCCAGTGCACCATCGCTATTGAATTCGACGTTCTCCACTTCACCATAACGGGTGCTGACGCTAATACCCGTGGTCTTGCTCACAGCGACTTCCGCGCCATCCGACTTACCTGACGCTAATTCCAGTGCCGTCGAGACTGCTTCTTCCAGAATCTTACGCTGCGCTTCAACTTGTGAGATTACTTTCATCGCAAATGCCATAATGTAGAGAGAGTTTCTCTGAAGTCTAACAGAGAACCGTTTTTCAGTGCGCATCTTAACTGGTAACATTAGCCTCTTTTTTTAAGGAGCCTGAAATGACAAAGCAGCCCGAAGACTGGCTCGACGACGTTCCCGGTGATGACATCGAAGACGAAGACGATGAAATTATCTGGGTCAGTAAAAGTGAAATTAAACGCGATGCCGAGGAGTTAAAACGCCTGGGTGCGGAACTGGTTGATCTGGGGAAAAACGCGCTGGATAAGATCCCGCTTGATGCGGATTTACGTGCCGCCATTGAGCTGGCCCAGCGTATTAAGATGGAAGGACGCCGCCGCCAGCTGCAGTTGATTGGCAAAATGTTGCGCCAGCGCGATGTTGATCCTATTCGTCAGGCGCTGGACAAGCTGAAAAATCGTCACAACCAGCAGGTCGTTGTCTTCCATAAGCTGGAGCAACTGCGTGACCGTATGGTTGACGGTAGCGATGAAGCCATCGAAGAAGTGATGAATCTGTGGCCTGACGCCGACCGCCAGCAACTGCGTTCGCTGGTGCGTAACGCCAGGAAAGAAAAAGCGGGCAACAAGCCGCCAAAATCTTCCCGCCAGATCTTCCAGTATCTGCGTGAACTGGCGGAAAACGAGGCCTAACCTCTTCGTCTGCCGAAAGTGCCGGATGGCGGTGCAATCACCTTATCCGGCCTACAATCCGTTAACACGTTGTAGGCCCGGTAAGCGTAGCGCCACCGGGCATTTTTTTACTCTTCCGCTTCTGCCTGAGCTTTCTTCGCCAGGCCATCCAGCAGTTTTTGATGAATACCACCAAATCCGCCGTTGCTCATCACCAGAATGTGATCGCCTGGCTGCGCGGTTTTCACCACCATATCTGCCAGGGCATCCACATCGCCACTCCAGTGTGCCGGCTGAACGCAGGCTTCAGCGACTTCGGCTACCTGCCACGGAATATGCGGAGGTTGCAGCAGGAACACTTCGTCCGCACGGCCTAGCGACGGCGCCAGATCGTCTTTGCACAGGCCCATTTTCATGGTGTTCGAGCGAGGTTCCAGCACTGCGATGATGCGCGCCGTACCGCCCACTTTACCGCGCAACGCCGCAAGCGTTGCCAGAATGGCCGTCGGGTGATGGGCAAAATCGTCATACACCGTCACGCCATTGGCTTCACCGCGCAGCTCAAGACGACGACGGGCGTTAATGAATGAACCGAGCGCATTAGCTGCATCTGCAGGCACGACGCCCACATGGCGCGCAGCCGCAATCGCCATCAGACCGTTATGCATATTGTGCTCGCCCACCAGGCCCCACTTCACTTCGCCGACTTTTTCACCGTCCAGCCATACTTCCCACTCAGAAGCATCGGTGGTCAGTTTTTTCGCCTGCCAGTGACCTTGTTCGCCCACCAGCTCTTGTTCGCTCCAGCAGCCCATCGCCATCGTTTGTTTCAGATTGATGTCGTTTTCCGGGTAGATGATGCGTCCCTGGCCCGGCACGATACGCACCAGATGGTGGAACTGTTTCTGGATCGCTTTCAAATCGTCAAAGATGTCCGCGTGATCAAACTCAAGGTTGTTGAGGATCAGCGTACGCGGGCAGTAATGCACGAATTTAGAACGCTTGTCGAAGAACGCGCAGTCGTACTCATCCGCTTCAATCACGAAGAAGTCGCTTTCGCCCAGACGCGCAGAAACCTCGAAGTTACCCGGTACGCCGCCGATCACAAAGCCAGGCTTATAGCCGCAGGCTTCGAGGATCCAGGTCGCCATTCCGGCGGTGGTGGTTTTGCCGTGCGTACCCGCAACCGCCAGTACCCAGCGGTCGCGCAATACAAAGTCATGTAGCCACTGCGGGCCAGACATGTACGGAATGTTCTTCTCGAGAACCGCTTCCACGCACGGATTACCACGGGTCATGGCATTGCCGATGATCACTAAGTCCGGCTGCGGGTCGAGCTGGCTGGCATCGTAACCCTGAATCAGATCAATGCCTTGCCTCTCAAGTAAGGTACTCATCGGCGGATACACATTGGCGTCCGAACCGGTTACTTCATGACCGAGCGAGCGCGCCAGCATCGCCAGACCGCCCATGAAAGTGCCACAAATTCCCAAAATATGAATGCGCATACGTCACTATCCTTTTTTAATCTGGGGGCCATTTTACGCACATGTCCGGCAAGTGAGAAACGCATTTCAGGATATTCCGCAGTTTGCTGGCGCGATTCACCTAAGCGCAACAATGGAAATATTTGTTAATATTGTTGCGGTCGCTTTACTCCACATAAATTGCAGGGAAAGTGTTATGAAAACGTTAGGTGAATTTATTGTCGAAAAGCAGCACGAGTTTTCTCATGCTACCGGTGAACTCACTGCTTTGTTGTCGGCAATAAAGCTGGGCGCCAAGATCATCCACCGCGATATCAACAAGGCCGGTCTGGTCGATATCCTGGGTGCCAGCGGTGCCGAGAACGTGCAGGGAGAGGTTCAGCAAAAACTCGATCTGTTCGCGAACGAAAAACTGAAAGCTGCACTGAAGGCGCGCGACATTGTGGCGGGCATTGCCTCGGAAGAAGAAGATGAAATCGTCGTCTTTGAAGGCTGTGAACACGCTAAATACGTTGTGCTAATGGATCCGCTGGATGGCTCATCCAACATCGATGTTAACGTCTCTGTCGGTACGATTTTCTCTATTTACCGCCGCGTAACCCCAGTCGGCACACCGGTCACGGAAGAGGATTTCCTGCAACCGGGCAACAAGCAGGTTGCTGCAGGTTACGTGGTTTATGGTTCTTCCACCATGCTGGTGTACACCACCGGCTGTGGCGTGCACGCCTTCACCTACGATCCTTCTCTGGGCGTATTCTGCCTCAGCCAGGAACGTATGCGCTTCCCGGCGAAAGGCAGCACGTACTCCATTAACGAAGGTAACTACATCAAATTCCCGAACGGCGTGAAGAAGTACATTAAATTCTGCCAGGAAGAAGATAAGTCAACCCAGCGCCCGTACACCTCGCGCTACATTGGCTCTCTGGTTGCCGACTTCCATCGCAATCTGCTGAAAGGCGGGATCTACCTGTACCCAAGCACTGCCAGCCACCCGGAAGGGAAACTGCGTCTGCTGTATGAATGCAACCCAATGGCCCTGCTGGCCGAGCAAGCGGGCGGCAAGGCGAGCGACGGTAAAAATCGTATTCTGGATATCATCCCGGAAAGCCTGCACCAGCGCCGCTCCTTCTTCGTGGGTAACGACCATATGGTTGAAGATGTAGAACGCTTTATCCGCGAGTTCCCGGACGCGTAAGCGCAACATCCGGCCTACAGCACGCTGCAGGCCGGATAAGCGAAGTGCCATCCGGCACAATACGGTGATATTGCCGGATGGCGGCGTAAACGCCTTTATCCGGCCTACGCACGGTTACGCTGTCTGTAGCTTAAATACGGCCATTGCTTCGATTAGCGCTGAAGACTGTTCTTCCAGCGAGCGGGTAGCCGCTGACGACTGCTGTACCAGCGCCGCATTTTGCTGCGCCGTTTCATCCATCTGAATCACCGCAATATTCACCTGCTCTATGCCGCGACTCTGTTCCTGGGACGCACTGGCAATTTCACGCATCAGTTTGGTCATGCGCATGACTTCATTGGCAATCTCATCCATGGTTTCGCCCGCCTGCTGCGCCAGTTCGCTGCCTTCCCCTACGTGGGTGTGCGAATCGCTGATTAACGTGCGGATCTCTTTGGCCGCCTCGGCGCTGCGGCTGGCCAGATTACGTACTTCACCTGCAACAACCGCAAAGCCCCGCCCCTGCTCACCGGCGCGCGCCGCTTCAACGGAAGCGTTGAGCGCCAGGATATTGGTCTGGAAAGCAATACCGTCGATTACGCTGAGGATGTCGGCGATTCGGCTGGAGCTGCCGGAAATATCGCGCATTTTCTCGATCACATAGCACACCATTTCACTACCGCGATCGGCGGTATCCGACACCGATTTTGCCAGTTGGTGAGCCTGTTCCGCGTTCTGCGCATTCTGTTTCACCGTCGCCGTGAGTTCTTCCATGCTGGCGGCAGTCTGCTCCAGTGAAGTGGCTGTCGATTCAGTGCGTTGCGCCAGATGCTGGTTCCCGGCCGTCAGTTCACGACTGCCAATATCAATTTGCGAACTGGCATCGCGTACGCGTTGTACCGAGTCGCCCAGCGCATGGCGCATGTCATCCATTGCCGCGTTCAGGCGGTTGAATTCAGCGCTGGCCGACAGCGTGGTAACCGGTGATAAATCCCCCGTCGCCAGACGTTCCAGTTGCTCAACCATACTATCCAGCGGTTTGAGAAACTTATTTCGTAGCATAAACCAAATAACCGCCAGCAATGTGATAGCAGTCAACATCGCAGCGCTCATAATACCGTGATAAATCAATGAGGTAATGACACGCGTAGAGGCATATAGCCCCATACCACCGGTCAGTAACAGAAGGAAAGTCAGCAAAGACAATAACACCAACAAACTTGATCGAATTGAAAGGGATTTTGGCATCGTTATATTTCCGGTTGTAGGGTTAAAACAGACCTGTACAGAACCTATCGACTACAACCGGAAAAAGTTTAGGTATTTAAATGTTTTGTGCAAAATCAGGATGTTACTTTGGTGTTGCCGCCGTACCCACTCGGGTAACCGGCGAGCTTTGACGATTTTCCCAAAGCACCGTCAGGCCGCGTTGTAACGCTATAAAAATAAACAATAAAATGCCAATCGCGATCTTCGTCCACCAGGAACTTAATGTGCCATCAAAATTAATGTAGGTCTGGATCAGCCCTTGGATCGCCACGCCAAAAAGCGTACCCAACACCGTTCCCACGCCGCCGCTTAGCAGCGTTCCGCCAATCACCACTGAGGCAATCGCATCCAGCTCAACGCCAACGCCCGCCAGCGCATAACCCGCCTGGGTGTAAATGGAAAACACAATGCCGGCAAGCGTCGCCAGCCCGGTAGACAGCATATAAATGCGGATCGTTGTGCTGCGAGTAGAAATGCCCATCAGGTTAGCAGAGGTGGCGTTGCCGCCAATGGCGTAAACCTGATTACCAAAGCGCGTACGATGCGCAAGGAAGATGCCAATCACCACCACGCCCAGCATTAACAACCCCATCGCGCTCAGGCGACCGCCGCCAGGAATTTTCCATGCCAGACTTGAGAGCGTGTCATAAATCGGATGGTTAATCGGGATGGATTCTTCTGAAACCAGATAGCTGACGCCGCGCAGGAAGAACATTCCCGCCAGCGTAATAATGAATGCTGGGATCTTCAGCGCATCAATCAGTAACCCCATAAACGCGCCAAACGCGCAGCCCATCAGCAAAATCAGGGGGAACGCCAGCAGCGGGGAAATACCCCAATAGCCAATGGCCTTCGCCAAAAATACGCCGGTAAACGCGATCACCGAGCCAACGGAAAGGTCGATCCCGCCAGAGAGGATCACGAAGGTCATGCCCACGGCGATAATCCCTAAAAAAGCGTTATCGGTCAGGATATTGCAAATCACCCGGGTGGAAGCAAAAGCTGGAAACTGCGTCAGGCAGTAAAGGTAGCCCAGCACAAACACGCCGAGGGAGATCATCAGCGGTAAATTACGTTTTATCATGACCACGCACTCCTTTTATCAGGCTGATAAAGCGTTGTGACTGCACGACCAGCACACACAACACCACCACGGCTTTGACCACCTGATTCAGTTCCGGCTGGAAGCCCGACAGCAAAATCCCGGTGTTCATGCCCTGAATAATCAACGCGCCTACCACCGACAGCAGCAGGTTAAAGCGCCCGCCCATTAGCGAGCCACCACCGATGACTACCGCCAGGATGGCATCCAGTTCCAGCCATAATCCGGCGTTATTGGCGTCTGCCCCGCGGATATCCGCCGTGACGATAATGCCAGCGATAGCCGCGCACAGGCCGCTCAGCACATAGGTGAGCATCACGATAATGCGGGTGTTCACCCCAGCGTTTTTTGCCGCACGAATGTTGATACCCACCGCTTCGATAAACATACCCAGCGCCGTTTTCCGCGTCAGCAGCCAGAACACCACCAGCGTGAGCAGTGCAATAATTACCGGCGTAGGGAACAGTAAGAGCGAGCCGCTACCAAACCACGACAGCTCGGGCGAGTTGAAAGTGACGATTTGCCCGGAAGTGATAAGCTGCGCCACTCCACGCCCGGCCACCATCAGGATTAGCGTGGCAACAAACGGTTGGATCTTGAGTATGGCCACCAGAATCCCATTCCACAGCCCAGCCAGAATGCCGGAGCCTAAGGCGGCAAGCAGCACCACCGGTAGACTGTGCCCGGCCACCGTCATCGCCGCAGTAGTGGCGCCAGCAATAGCCATGACGGCCCCCACGGAAAGGTCGATGCCGCCGGTGGCAATCACCAGCGTCATACCAATCGCCAACAGCGCCACGGGAGCGGCGCGGTTGAGAATATCAATCGGGCTACCAAACAGCCGACCATCCTGCAAAATCACCTGGTAGAAGTGCGGGGCGACCAGGCTATCCACCAGCAGCACCAGCAGTAACGCCACCAGTTGTGGCATCCCCTTTGGCCAACGGAACCGCCGTTTAGGCGGATTGGATTGAGGGAGAGATTGAGGCATCACCATAGTCTCCTTAGGCCGCAATGGCGTTCATGATCGCCGGTACGGACAGTTCAGCCAGTGGGATCTCGGCCACTTGTTTGCGATCGCGCATAATAATGACCCGATCGGCATAGCCCACTAACTCTTCCAGTTCGGATGAAATGACCAGCAGCGCCAGACCATCCGCGCACAGCGTTTCGATCAGTCGGATAATCTCCGCATGCGCGCCGACGTCGATCCCACGTGTGGGTTCATCGAGGATCAGGAACTGCGGTTTGGTCAGTAACCAGCGCGAGAGCAATACTTTTTGCTGATTGCCGCCGGAGAGAAACTCGATCGGCTGTTCAGCGTTAGGGGTGCGAATTCCGAGCTGGCGGATAAAACGCTCGGCAATCTCGTTTTGTTCTTTCCGTGGGATAGGCCGCAGCCAGCCGCGCTGCGCCTGCAATGCCAGAATGATGTTTTCCCGCACCGAAGCGGCGGCAATAATACCATCCGTTTTGCGATCCTCCGGACAGAAACCGATCCCCAAACACGAAGCCTGATGCGGCGATCGCAAAGTCTGCGGTTTGCCTTTGATCAGCGCACTTCCGCTGTCGGCGGGTTTAATACCGAAGATCACCTCTGCCGTTTCCGTTCGCCCGGATCCCAGCAGTCCTGCGAGACCGACGATCTCACCGGGACGCACCTGTAGATCAAACGGCGCGATGGTGCCTTTTTTGCCAAAGTCGCTAAAGGCCGCCACCGGCTTATCGCTAAGCAATGTGCGGCCCGCACGCTGTAGCGCATGGGTATCCAGTTCTCGACCCAGCATCATTTTGACCAGTTCAATTTGCGGTAATTCCCGGGTTTCACGGCAGCCAACGAAGCCGCCGTTACGCAGAACGGTGATGCGATCGCTGACCTGATAAACCTGATCGAGGAAATGAGTGACGAAGATCAGGCTGACGCCCCGATCGCGCAGATGACGCATCAGGCCGAACAGCATTTCAACTTCCTGGGTATCGAGGCTGGCGGTCGGCTCATCGAGGATCAGCACTTTCGCGGAGAGATCGATCGCCCGACAGATGGCGACGATTTGTTGCATCGCCACGGAAAAGCGGTTCAGCGGCTCACGCACGTCAAGGGAAAAACCGTATGACGCCATCAGCTCCGTCGCGCGTTTTTCCATCTGCTTGCGCTGAAGCAGGCCAAAACGCCGCGGCTCACGGCCAATAAATAAGTTATCGGCGACCGACATATTGGGCAGCAGGTTCACTTCCTGGTACACGGTGCCAATCCCCAGTTGCTGGGCATGGGCGGTGTTTTTGGGGGAGATCGGTTGGCCTTCGAGCCAGATAGTGCCGCGATCTGCATGGTAAACGCCGGTCAGCGCTTTGATGAGCGTCGATTTGCCGGCTCCGTTTTCCCCCAGCAGCGCCATAATTTCACCGCGACGTAAGCTGAAATCCACGTTATCCAACGCTTTGACGCCGGGAAAGAATTTGCTTAATCCTTCGGTGCGGAGGATTTCCTGATGTTGGTCGGTGGTCATGATTCCCCCTGCATCACGCCGGATGGCGCTACGCTTATCCGGCCTACAAAAGAGCGTAATGTAGGCCGGGCAAGCGCAGCGCCCCGGCATTTTCATGAAGGCTTAGTAGCCCATGTTTTTCTTCTTCTCTAACTCTTCTTTCGCCGTATCCGGCAGATAGAGGATCGACTTGGTAATGGTCAGCTTCTCAGGCATCGTGCCGTCTTTTTTGAATTTCTCCAGCGCGTCGAATGCCGGACCGGCCATATTCGGCGTCAGTTCGACGCTGGCGTTGGCTTCACCGTCAATCATCGCTTTGTAGATATCCGGTACGCCGTCGATAGAACCGGTGAGAATATCTTTGCCGGGTTTCAGGCCCGCTTCTTTGATCGCCTGGATAGCACCGATCACCATGTCATCGTTGTGGGCGTAAACCATGCAGATGTTCTTGCCGTTGTTTTCTGCTTTGATAAAGCTCTCCATCACTTCTTTCCCTTTACTGCGGGTGAAGTCACCGGACTGAGAACGGATAATTTTGATGTTTGGCGCACTGGCGATGGCTTCAGCAAAGCCTTTTTTACGATCGATCGCCACGCTGGCCCCGACGGTCCCTTGCAGCTCAACGACGTTACACGGCTTGCCGTCCACTTGTTTAATCAGCCAGTCGCCAATCAATTTGCCTTCCAGCACGTTGTCGGCGGTGACGGTGGTCATATAGAGAGATTTGTCTTTTACATCGATGGAACGATCAAGCAAAAAGACCGGAATGTCGGCATCTTTCGCTTCTTTTAAAACCGGCTCCCAACCTGTTGCCACGACCGGCGCAATAAAGATGGCGTCGACGCCCTGCGCAACAAATGAGCGAACTGCTTTAATCTGGTTTTCCTGCTTTTGTTGGCCATCAGCGATTTTCAGCGTAATTCCCCGCTTTTCGGCCTCGCTTTTCGCGACGTTGGTTTCTGCTGCGCGCCAGCCGGATTCAGAGCCAACCTGCGAAAATCCTACGGTTAAAGGGGCTGCCATTGCCATAGACGACATGGCTGCCGAAACTGCTGTGACTAAAAGTAAGCGCTTCCACATAAGTGCGTCCTCGTAGGGTGATTATTGTTGGTTAATTAACCGTTGCGAAAAAACTATAGACAATTGAGCATGTAACGGATTGCGTTACATCACACTTCAAAAAAGTAAATAAAACGTTAATCACAACTTTGTAATCGCTTTCATCTCGCTATGAAAAATGCGGCTGAAGATATGGATTTTTCTGTCACGAGAGAGAGGCGAAAAGAAGAAAATGCACGCAGAGAAAGCGAAAACAAGCGGAGACATTCCGCGCGAGTTGGCTATAATACCCGCCACTTGTTTGCCATAGCTTATTTAAAGGAAACAGACATGAGCTTACTCAACGTCCCTGCCGGTAAAGACCTGCCGGAAGATATCTACGTTGTTATCGAGATCCCTGCTAACGCAGATCCGATCAAATACGAAGTTGACAAAGAGAGCGGCGCCCTGTTCGTTGACCGCTTCATGTCCACCGCGATGTTCTATCCGTGCAACTACGGTTACATCAACCACACCCTGTCTCTGGACGGTGACCCGGTAGACGTTCTGGTCCCGACTCCGTACCCGCTGGAGCCAGGTTCAGTGATTCGTTGCCGTCCGGTTGGCGTACTGAAAATGACCGACGAATCCGGTGAAGATGCGAAACTGGTTGCGGTACCGCACACCAAGCTGAGCAAAGAATACGATCACATCAAAGATGTGACCGACCTGCCGGAACTGCTGAAAGCGCAGATCACCCATTTCTTCGAACACTACAAAGATCTCGAAGCTGGCAAATGGGTAAAAGTTGACGGGTGGGACAACGCTGAAGCCGCTAAAGCTGAAATCGTTGCTTCCTTCGAGCGCGCGAAGAAGTAAGTTTTACTTTTGATGCTTAGCCCCGCATGTCGGGGCTTTTTTGTGCCCTGATACAAGTGCAACAGGCACATAAAACAACGCCACCCGAAGGTGGCGTGTTCACATCAGTACTGGTCTCTGTCTAACCAGTTACCGCTTTCAATCAGCGTTAAGCCATCAACCGGACGTTGGTACACGTACATCCATGCACTTCCGTACGGCGTTTGAATTAACTGGCGTGCGTATTCACCGCCGCGGGTACGCAGAGCGTCAAGCTCTGCCAGCGTGGCGTTATCAATACGATAAACTTCCCCGTGTACTGTTCCATTTCCCGGAACCGCGCCTGGATAGTGGCCCAGGCTGTACAACTGGTAGTTATCGATACTGAAATTTCCCAGCAACAGGGCATTGGTCATCCAGTGGCTGTTGCCTTGTTTGGTTCGTAAACTGCCGTAGACAAATATTCGCATTGCTAAAACTCGAACTGATAGAGCAAATCAAGTGCCTGATCTACGCCAGACACTGCTTCCAGATATAGCTTAGGCATCAGACGATAACGTAGCGTGAGTGTCGCTAAGGAGTCAAATATACCCACACCATATTTCACCTGCAGACCTGGCAGTACGTATCCGCTGACAACCACCTGAGATGAGTCGCCCACCCCTTGCGTGTCCAGTGCCAGATTGCTTACGCCAAATGTCTCCCCGATTTTACCCACAACCTGACCACTTTGTGCAACCCCCAGACCAATAAGCATTGAGGTCATCGCTGCGCTATCGCTCTGCTCGCTATCCAGCCCTTGTCCGCGTAGCAGGTAGGAAAGCGCCATTTGCTGCGACATTGCCGGGTCAGAGAAGATCTCCGCCTTCGGTTCATCGGCGGTACCAGTGACGCGAACGCCAGCGATCACGTCGTCTTCGGTGGCATCAGGGTTACGAATCGCTTCGATGTTGAGCAACGGCTGATCCGGCGGACCGGAGAACAACAGCTCGCCCTTACGCACAATCAGATCCTGACCATAGGCATGGAAGCGACCGCTCGGAATATTAATTTGGCCGTTCAGCCCCAGCCCCTGCTTATCCTGCACCACTTTCAGATCGCCCGTCAGACGCGCTTTCAGACCAAAGGCGTCAAGACGCACGTTGTTACCGACGTGGATGTTCAGGTTGCTGTTGATCGGAATGCCGGCGGTCTGCGGTTTCTCGGGCTGCAGATTGTTGTTAAGCATGACCATATCGCTGGAAACCCCAACCGCGCTTTCCGGCAGGTCATGTACCACGATACGCGCCCACGGCACATCCACGTTGCCATCGAGGGTGAACAGGCTTGGCGTGGCTTCAAAGACCACGTCCGGCGAGACATCCAGGCGGACCATTGGCGGTACGGTAATACGTACCCTACTGCCTTTAGCCGCGACGCGCGCCCGCCAGTTGTCTATCTGACTCCAGTCGGCATCGCCGCTCAGGTTAATTTCTCCCTGCTGCGTACGCACCACGCCCGCCAGCGTTGAGCGTGTTCCGGTGAAGTTAACGGCTAACTGGCTTGGCTGCATGTCAAACGGCATAAAGTTACCGTCTATATCCAGACCGCTCAGTTGCAGCTGTCCGAGCAACTGCGGGCTTTGCACATCGCCGCCCAGCCGCAGGTTGGCGTTGATCATCCCTGCCGCTTTTTCACCGCGCGAGAAGATGGGGTTCACCATCGCCAGATTGAAGTTGCGAATATTGACGTTACCGCCCAGATTACGGCGCCCTTGCGGGTCTGTTACCTGCACCTGTCCGTCAAACTGTCCGTTGTTGGTCAGACGAATCAGCCAGCCCAGCTCGGCACGGTTATTGTGCAGGTCGGCGGTCAGATTCAACGTCTCAAACGCCACGGGGAGCGGCGCATCATTCACGCTTTGCGTGACCTTCACGTTACGTCCGCTCAGGGTGACCTGCCCCTGTGGCAGCCCCTCTTTGGTGGTGTCCCAACTCACATCGGCTTTACCGGTGAACACGCCGCTGGCCTGGGTTGTCTCCGGCATAAACGGTTTTAGCATCGCCAGGTCGAAGCGGTTTAGATTCACCACCGCGCGCCCTTCCGCGCCCGCATCAATCGTCTGTGGTACGCACAGCTCCGCATTCGGGTTGTTCCAGCAGTGCGGTCCGATACTAATTTTTTGTTCCTGATTACGGTAATCCAGCGCGATAGCCCGGTTGAGCGACCACGGACCGACCGGCGTCTGGAAGCGGGTATTGCTTAACTCTCCTTTCCAGCGCTGTTCTTTGCGATCAAAGCTCCCGGCAAGATCCAGTTGCCCGGAAACCGGTTCCCCCTGAATGCGCAACTGCAGCTCGTGCTGCTTTTCACTGCCTTTGGCGTTGAGCGTCACCAGGCCAATATTCACGTCAGGTTGTACAATCCGCTCTACGCGAACATTAAGATTACCGGCAATTTGCTCGGCCGATTTCACATCCCCTTCAACACGTACCTGAGCAACGGAAAGTTCCTGCCAGCGCAGACCACGGGCGGTAATATCCGCCAGCAGCTGTGGTGCTTCAACCGTACCGCGAACTTTTACCAGCCCTTTCGCCGTACCGCCCAGCCCCGGCAGCGCGTTATCCAGGCTTGGGGCATCAATCGTCGCGTCGAGGTTGAGGTCTTTAACCCCCAGTTCACCTTTTACGTCCGCACTGTTGCGCCCCAGTTCCAGATGCAGGCCCGGGATCGTCCACTGCAGGTAGCTGTTCCCCTTCAGCGAACCGTTCACATTGACCTTGTTCTGCTTCACGTTGCCGGTCAGCTTCAGCTCGGGAACCTCCATCTGCCAGCTTCCGCCGTACAGACTGCCGCGCGTTTTCACCAGGCCATTCAGTTTTGACGGCCAGTCCGGGATCGCTTTTGCGGTGTTGATGCCATCCAGCGTTAGCTCCCCGCGCCAGCTGATCGCCTGCTGCCAGTCCACCAGCGCTTTCAGCTCGGTTTTCCCTTCCAGCGCCGCAACGCTGAGTTTGTCGAGATTGATCTGCTGCTCGTTGCCTTTGGCGTCCAGCGTGATGGTAGCCGGTGGAATATCCTGACCTTTCACGGCGGTACGCATCGACAGCGTATAGTCGGTCATCTTACCGGTCAGTTTGAGTTTGATGTCATCGGCCTGGAACTGTTTCTCACCGGTAAACGGCCAGTAAACCTGCTTACTCACCACCTCAATGTTGAGCGGTAATCCGGCTTCAGCCAGACGCGTCTGTGCACGCAGGTCCATATCCACCGGACCAGACAGATTGACGCCGACTTCCAGCTGCTCGCGCAGCGCGCCGCCGACCTTCAGCTTCACCTTTTCGCCTTTTAACGGGTCGATGTTTAGCGTGCTGTTTAACGTAATATCAACCGGCCACGTGTCGGTCAGTTGCGCTGTGCCGCTGGCTTTTACCGTTCCCTGATTCGAGTCAATGTCCAGCGCGTCGAGCTTCATGTTGCCGTCAATGCTGCTCACTTTTAGCAGCATGCTATGGACCGTTAAATCCGTATCTCCGGTCACGCGCAGCTGCTCGCCGCGAAACTCTTCAATATTGAGATTGAGCGGCAGATGGACATCGGTCATTTCCGGCAGCACCGGCTTTGAGAACAGATCTTTTAGCGTTTCGCCGAGCGGCTTTTCATCCGGCTGCGGGTTTTGAATCTTCGGTTCGACAACCTCTTCCTGCGCCACTTCCGCCACTTTGGGCAGAGCAATCAGTAGCCCCTGTAATGACGTTGGCTTCAACGTCAGCGTTTTTTCCTGCCAGTTCAGGCCGGAGGTAAAATCCAGCACCGAAACCGTGGTGTCATCGATTTTGATATTGATGTTGTTCAGCGCCACGCGCGAAAGCGTGATGGGGTAAGGCGTGGAAAGATTAAGCGGACCGCTCTCTTCTTCCTCAACCGGCGCGGATGGCGGCATCTTTTTGCTGTCGATCGCCACATTGATATTTTTCAGCGACAGATCGTTGACGCACAGACTGCTGTTCCACAGGCAGTTAAGCCCCACGGCCAGGTGTACTTCGCCAGCATTCACCGCCACGCCAGGCTGGTCATAACGAATATTTTTCAGTGATAAATCCCGCCAGCCACCGGTGACCTGACCAATCTCCAGCCCCGGAACCCAACGATTAGCTGCTTTGAAGATCAGATGCAGGCCCGAGGTGGTACCGACGAGGAACGCCACCGTGCCTAACAACAGCAGGATAAAAATCAGCACACCGAGGCTTATCTTCTTCCATAAACTCATAATTCAGGCCCCAGACCGATGTAAAACTGTAAACCATGTTCATCTTTGTCACCGACCGGGACGGCAAAGTCGAGCTTGATAGGCCCCACTGGTGATTGCCAGCGTACGCCGACCCCGGCACCGGTTTTGAAATCGCTTCGGCGAATATCGCTGACCGCTTCACCGCTATCGACAAACATCGCGCCCCACCATTTACCGGTCACGTTGTACTGGTATTCCAGCGAGCCAGTTGCCAGCTTGGAGGCCCCTTTCAGCTTGCCGTCGCTACCTTCCGGCGAAATAGATTTGTATTTATAGCCGCGAATACTGCGATCGCCCCCGGCGAAGAAACGCAGGTCCGGTGGTACTTTGTCGAAGTCTCCGGTCTCAATCCAGCCGAGGTTGCCGCGCATCACAAAGCGATGGCGATCGTACAGCGTACGGATCCAGACGTTTTGCGCCTGGAAAACGGAGAAATCAACATCTGACCCCCAGGCGGTGTTGGAGTAATCAATAGAATAACGCTGAGAGTCGCCCCAGACAGGCATCAAGCCGCCGCGTGAACGCGTCCGGCTGATCATCACGCCCGGATAGAGCAGCATAGTGGTGTTGGTGACGTTACCCTGGGTAAAGTGGTCGAGGCTCCAGCGCAGGTTAATCGCGCGCTGCCAGCCGCTGGAGAGGTCCCAGTAGCGGGAAACCGCAAGCGTCGTGGAGTCCTGCTCGGTATCGTTTAAATCGGTTCGCTTAAAGCCGCCCTGTACCAGGTAATACTGTTCCAGCGGGTTCTTTAACAGCGGCATTTTATAGCTGAAATCAAGCACCTGCTCTGGTGCCGAGATACTGGCGCTGGTCGTCAGGCTGTGGCCGTAGGAGTTCATCCACGGCTTTTTCCACGAGGTCTTCACCCGTGGTCCAACATCAGTTGAATAACCGACCCCGGTTTCGATGGTGTTTTCGGTGCGCGGTGAGACCACGCCTTTCAGCGGCAGCACTTTGGTTTTGCGGGCTTTATCAAACTCCGGCGCGACGACCACGGAGTTAAACCATCCGGTCGCCGACAGACGACGGTTCAGTTCGCCCAGATCTTTCGACTCGTACTCTTCACCTTCTTTAAAGGGCACCAGATTTTGCAGATACTCATCGCGAATTTGCGAGCCTTCAAAGGTGACATGCCCAAAGCGATAGCGTTCACCGCTGTTGTAATCGATATCCCAGAACGCCTGGCGGCGCTCAAGCGCTATTCCAAGCTGGCTTTTATTAAATTCACTGTCGAAATAACCTTTGCGCAGCGCCACGCTGGTGAGTGACTTTTTGAAGTTGTCATAGTCCCCCTGATTCAGCACAGTGCCGATTGCCGGGCGCGTTTTCAACAGCTCCAGATAATCCTTATCCGTACGCGCGCCACCACGCAAAATCACCTCGGTGCCACCAATCAGCACCGGCTCGCCGGGGGTCACTTTGGCGATCAGCACCTGGCGGCCTTTCGCCGGCGGTGGACGTAGTTCAAAATCAATGGTCGGCTCAAAGTAGCCCAGCGCTTTTAGCCCTTCGCGGATGGCATCATCAACGCGCGCACGAAAGCGTCGGTCTGGAGTGACTTCATCACTTTGAATCGTGGACAGCTGCGCACGGACGTTTTTCTCCAGCGGTCCTGATAATCCTTCGACCTGTAAGCGAACATTCGCGGCGGCGGCGGAGCCACTTAAGCACAGTAATCCCACCCAACATAACTGACGGATATGTGGCACATTTTCTCCTGAATATCCTTTTTTCCCACCCCTGGAAAAAAATACTATGCCGTTCCTCGGCTTAACAAAAAATCAACAATAAGAGTTGAAAAACAGACGACAACCCAAATATTTCTTATGTTTAACTCTAGACGTATTCACGCCGTTTATTGTGGGCAAAGACGCGTCTCGTTACAACCTTAACCCAAATGACTGATTTCGGGAGAACGGCCATGAGTTTATTTGATAGAAAGCATCTTGTTACTCAAGCAGATGCGCTACCTGGACGCAACACCCCGATGCCAGTGGCAACGCTGCATGCGGTTAACCAACATTCGATGACCAACGTGCCCGACGGTATGGAGACCGCTTATTTCGCCATGGGATGTTTCTGGGGCGTTGAGCGTTTATTCTGGTCATTACCCGGTGTATACAGCACGGCAGCCGGATACACCGGCGGCTACACCCCAAACCCAACCTATCGGGAAGTGTGTTCTGGCGACACCGGGCATGCCGAAGCGGTACGCATCGTCTATGACCCGCATGTTATCAGCTACGAACAACTGCTGCAGGTGTTCTGGGAAAATCACGATCCGGCGCAGGGCATGCGTCAGGGGAACGACCAGGGTACGCAGTATCGCTCCGCCATTTACCCGTTAACGCCGGAACAAACCGCTGCCGCACAGGCCAGCCTTGAGCGTTTTCAGGCAGCTATGACCGCCGCAGGCGACGAGCGCACCATTACCACGGAAATCACTACGGCAACGCCTTTCTACTATGCCGAGGACGATCACCAGCAATATCTGCATAAAAATCCTTATGGATATTGTGGCATTGGCGGGATTGGCGTTTGCCTGCCGCCACAAGGATAATCGCCGCCCTCTGGCGGCTTTACAGTACCTTACGCTATACTAGCTTCTGAAATTACCGGTCCACTCCCTTCGGACCGGTTTTCATTGAATATTCCATTGGATTTATACTCTATGGATTTCGAGTTGCAGGCAGGCGGCAAACTCGTGAATCCCCAGGAGCATAGATAACTATGTGACTGGGGTGAATGAGTGCAGCTAACGCACCCGCAGCTTGAAAGACGACGAGTATCAACTTCTCCCTTCCGAGGATCTGACCTGAACGGTCGGATAAGATATGTTAAACAGTATTTTAGTCATTCTCTGCCTGATCGCCGTGAGTGCGTTTTTCTCGATATCTGAGATCTCGCTTGCTGCATCACGCAAAATAAAACTTAAACTGCTTGCCGATGAAGGCAACGTAAACGCACAACGTGTTTTGAAGATGCAGGAAAACCCCGGCATGTTTTTTACCGTCGTGCAAATTGGCCTTAACGCGGTCGCCATTCTCGGCGGTATCGTCGGTGATGCGGCATTCTCCCCGGCTTTTCACAGCCTGTTCTCAAAATACTTCGCTCCAGAGCTGTCCGAACAGTTAAGCTTTATTCTGTCATTCTCGCTGGTTACTGGCCTGTTCATCCTGTTCGCGGATTTAACCCCGAAACGCATCGGTATGATTGCGCCAGAAGCTGTGGCTTTGCGTATCATCAACCCGATGCGCTTCTGCCTGCTGGTCTTCCGCCCGCTGGTGTGGTTCTTTAACGGTCTGGCAAACAACATTTTCCGTCTGTTTAAGATCCCAATGGTGCGAAAAGATGACATCACCTCAGACGACATTTACGCCGTGGTCGAAGCCGGTGCGCTGGCAGGTGTTCTGCGCAAACAGGAGCATGAGCTGATTGAAAATGTGTTCGAACTGGAATCGCGTACCGTCCCGTCTTCAATGACCTCGCGCGAGAATATTATCTGGTTCGATCTCCATGAAGATGAGCAAAGCCTGAAGAACAAGGTGGCGGAACATCCGCACTCCAAATTCCTGGTGTGTAACGAAGATATCGACCACATCATTGGTTATGTCGATTCAAAGGATCTCCTCAACCGCGTACTGGCGAACCAAAGCATGGCGCTGAACAGCGGCGTACAGATCCGCAATACGCTGATCGTCCCGGACACGCTGACGCTCTCTGAAGCACTGGAAAGCTTCAAAACCGCAGGCGAAGACTTTGCCGTCATCATGAACGAGTACGCGCTGGTGGTAGGGATTATCACGCTCAACGACGTGATGACCACGCTGATGGGTGATTTAGTTGGCCAGGGTCTGGAAGAGCAGATTGTGGCGCGTGATGAGAACTCATGGTTGGTTGATGGCGGTACGCCGATTGATGACGTTATGCGCGTGCTGGATATCGACGAGTTCCCGCAGTCCGGCAACTATGAAACCATCGGCGGCTTTATGATGTTCATGCTGCGTAAAATCCCGAAACGCACCGACTCGGTGAAGTATTCTGGCTACAAATTTGAAGTGGTGGATATCGATAACTACAAGATCGATCAGCTGCTGGTGACGCGTCTGGACAGCAAACCTACAGTTCTGGTACCAAAACTGCCAGATGCAAAAGAAGAGGCAAAGGCGTCGTAACGCCTTACAGAAACATCAACGGCTCCTGTCCAGGAGCCGTTTTTTTAACTACTGCATAGCACTTGATCAAGCCATCTCAGTTTGCAGACGCAAGACCTGACGGTTAACTTCGGACATCACGGAAAAATGCAGCTTGTCCTTCACTTTTGGGATAAGAATCTTACCCTTATCAAATTCAAAAGCGCCTACATCCTTGATATATAACCGTCCACGAAACAGGATCTTCACGTACTTCGCCACCTGCAGCGGGTTGTATCGTTGGAAAATTTTCATTGTTGTCTCCTGCTGAGCATTACGCCTTTGCGGTACCACAATCGGTCCGACAATCCTCAGGCGCAAATTTTAATGCCCTATGACTATAGACTATCTCGTTGATGTTTCCAGCGTGTATAAGTTTATTTACCTTCAGGTTACAATTATTCAGAATTATCTTTTCAACGCTTCGCTGTCTTCAGTATAAGCCTTCATTTTTCGCAGGATTTGTGCGCCCGTCCGCAAACTGGCATCGCGCTTGCGGGAAAAAGCATCAATCGCACATATGATTAAATTCCAGACCCAAGTGGTCGGATCACCTGCAAAATAAAAGAAAGAAGGAAAACCTATGACCTTACGAAAACTGTTGGCGCTGTCGTTTCTGCTGCTGCCGATGATTGCCTCCGCACATAAGTTTGAGACTGACCAACGCGTACCACCGGTGGGGATCGCCGATCGCGGCGAACTGATTCTCGATAACGATAAGTTTAGCTACAAAAGCTGGAATAGCGCGCAGTTGCCTGGGAAAGTGCGAATTGTGCAACACATTGCCGGACGCACCTCCGCCAAAGAGAAAAATGCGACACTGATCGAGGCAATCAAAGCCGCCAACCTGCCGCACGACAAATACCAGACCACCACTATCGTCAACACAGATGACGCCATTCCCGGCTCCGGTATGTTTGTGCGCAGCAGTCTGGAGAGCAATAAGAAGCTCTACCCGTGGTCGCAATTCATTGTCGACAGCAATGGCATTGCGCGTAAAGCCTGGCAACTGGATGAAGAGAGCTCCGCTATCGTCGTACTCGATAAGGACGGACGCGTGCAGTGGGCAAAAGATGGCGCATTAACGCAGGATGAGGTGCAGCAGGTAATTGCCCTGCTGCACAAATTGCTCAGTAAATAGAAACGCGGAAGCCGGGGTTGAGGAACGATTCACGTGGGGTGTAATCCAGAGGTTTCCCCTGCCAGTCGTGAACGTGCGCTCCGGCTGCGGCGGCAACAGCGTGGCCCGCGGCGGTGTCCCATACGTTAGTGGGCCCAAAACGCGGATACAGCTGTGCGTGCCCTTCCGCCACCAGGCAGAACTTCAACGATGAGCCAATCGACGTGGTCTGGTGCTCGCCCAACTGTTGCAGATACTCTTTTAACTCATTATCGGCATGCGAGCGGCTAATGACCACCAGCGGCGGACGCGCGTCACGAACCTGAATTTGTTTACGTACGCCGCACTCTTCTTTCCACGCTTTACCTTCTGCTGCGCTGTACATCACTTTCATTACCGGCGCGTAAACCACGCCCAGAACCGGCTTTCCCTTTTCGATCAGCGCAATATTGACCGTAAATTCACCGTTACGCTTAATGAACTCTTTGGTCCCGTCCAGCGGGTCCACCAGCCAGTAGCGCTGCCAGTGCTGGCGGACATCCCAGCCAGGAGGCGCTTCTTCAGACAGGACGGGAATATCCGGCGTCAGCGCCAGTAATCCCTCGAGGATAACCTTGTGCGCGGCGATATCCGCCGCCGTGACCGGAGAATCATCCTGCTTGCTGGTAATCTCCATCGGTTTGATTCCATCGTAGACCTGCATAATGGCATCGCCCGCGTTCCGTGCAAGCTGGCATACATGTTCTAGCATTCTCCACCTCGTTTCTGTCAGTGGTGTTAACTCGTTGTTTTACTTATACCCGATCGTCAGGGGATCCGCCAACTGTGATAGCGTCTGCGGTTTTAAACGCTATATTCATGTCATGATTCACAGTTCTGTAAGCAAGAAGATTTATATACATTTTCTTTTGTGGCTTAGATCTTAAAAGGATGCCCCTGATGATTAAGTTTAGTGCAACGCTTCTGGCAACGCTGATTGCAGCCAGCGTCAATGCCGCGACCGTCGATCTGCGTATAATGGAAACCACTGATTTGCATAGCAATATGATGGATTTCGATTATTACAAAGATACACCGACTGAAAAATTCGGTCTGGTACGTACGGCAAGTCTTATCAACGCTGCGCGTGGAGAAGTCAAAAACAGCGTGCTGGTTGATAATGGCGATCTGATTCAGGGCAGCCCGCTCGGGGATTACATGGCGGCCAAAGGGCTGAAAGCGGGCGAAACTCACCCGGTATATAAGGCGCTGAATACCCTGGATTACGCGGTGGGTAACCTCGGCAACCATGAATTCAACTACGGCCTTGAGTATCTGCACAACGCGCTGGCAGGGGCGAAGTTCCCTTACGTTAACGCCAATATCATCGACGTTAAGACCAAAAAGCCGCTATTTACGCCTTATCTGATCAAAGACACTGAGGTTGTCGACAAAGAAGGGAACAAGCAGACGCTGAAGATTGGCTATATCGGTTTTGTGCCACCGCAGATTATGACCTGGGATAAAGCCAACCTCAGCGGTAAAGTGACGGTGAACGACATTACGGAAACTGCACGCAAATACGTTCCCGAAATGCGAGAAAAAGGTGCCGATGTCGTGGTGGTAGTTGCTCACTCCGGGCTTTCTGCCGACCCGTATCAAACCATGGCGGAAAACTCCGTTTATTACCTCAGTGAAGTCCCGGGCGTAGATGCCATTATGTTTGGTCACGCTCACGCCGTTTTCCCTGGTAAAGACTTTGCCAACATCAAAGGTGCAGATATCACAAAAGGTACGCTGAATGGGGTTCCGGCGGTGATGCCGGGTATGTGGGGCGATCATCTGGGGGTGGTGGATTTAGTGCTGAATAACGACAGCGGTAAATGGCAGGTCACCCAGGCGAAAGCCGAAGCACGTCCGATTTATGACGCGGCAGCGAAAAAATCACTGGCAGCAAAAGACAAAAAAATCGTTGAGATCCTGAAAGCCGATCACGACGCCACGCGTGAGTTTGTCAGCAAACCGATCGGTAAATCCGCCGACAATATGTACAGCTATCTGGCGCTGGTACAGGATGATCCGACCGTACAGGTGGTGAACAACGCGCAGAAAGCCTATGTGGAACACTTTATTCAGGGCGATCCGGATCTGGCAAAACTACCGGTACTTTCCGCCGCCGCGCCGTTTAAGGTCGGTGGGCGTAAGAACGATCCGGCAAGCTTTGTAGAAGTCGAAAAAGGCCAGTTAACCTTCCGTAACGCCGCTGATTTGTATCTCTATCCCAACACTCTGGTGGTGGTGAAAGCCAGCGGTAAAGAGGTGAAAGAGTGGCTGGAATGTTCCGCCGGGCAGTTCAATCAGATTGATATCCACAGCAGCAAACCACAGTCGTTGATTAACTGGGACGGCTTCCGTACCTATAATTTCGACGTGATTGATGGCGTGAATTATCAGATTGATGTTTCACAACCCGCCCGCTACGACGGGGAATGTCAGACCATTAATCCGAAAGCGGAACGTATTAAAAATCTGACCTTTAACGGCAAACCAATCGATCCGAATGCTACCTTCCTCGTCGCGACCAACAACTACCGCGCCTACGGCGGTAAGTTTACCGGAACCGGCGACAACCACATCGCGTTTGCTTCTCCGGATGAAAACCGCTCGGTGCTGGCCGCGTGGATTGGTGCGGAGACGAAGCGTGCCGGTGAAATTCATCCGGCGGCAGATAACAACTGGCGTCTGGCGCCAATTCACAGCGATACGCCACTGGATATTCGCTTTGAAACATCACCGTCTGATAAAGCCGCGGCGTTTATTAAAGAGAAAGGCCAGTATCCGCTGAAAAAAGTCGCGACCGATGACATCGGTTTCGCCATTTACCAGCTGGATTTAAGTAAGTAATTTTCGTGCCGGATGCGACGCAATAGCGTCTTATCCGGCCTACGAGTCGAAGTAATCAGTAGGCCGGATAAGGCGTTAGCCGCCATCCGGCAATACTTTACGCCGCCCGCTCTTCCCGCTGCGCTAAAACCTGCGGCAAATTCAGTTCTATCCAGTCCGCCAGCGCGGCGACTTTATCGCTCACCTGCTCACCCAACTGCGTCAAACTATATTCCACGTGCGGCGGTACCACCGGATATGACACCCGATTGATAAACCCGTCCTGCTCCAGCGCCTGCAGAGATTGCGCCAGCATCTTTTCACTGACCCCGCCCATCTTACGGCGCAAATCGCTGAAACGGTGCGTACCGTCGCGCAGCGCCACCAGAATCAATACACCCCAGCGGCTGGTGACGTGTTTTAACACCTCGCGGGAGGGACACTGTTCGGCAAACAAGTTGCCATCGCGTAACTGCTGGGAGAGCGTCGAAGCTGTCATTTTCATACTAACCTTTTTGTACGTACTTACTAAAAGTAAGTTTAGGTGTTAGCGTGATTAAACACAAGACCAATACCAAGGAGTCACCCCATGATCGCGATTACCGGCGCCACCGGCCAACTGGGCCAACACGTTATTGAATCTCTGTTGAAAACCGTTCCTGCCAGCCAGATTGTGGCAATCGTGCGTAATCCCGCTAAAGCGACGGCGCTTAGTCAGCAGGGCATTACCGTTCGTCAGGCGGATTACAGCGATGAAGCCGCCTTTACAACTGCCTTACAGGGTATCGACAAGCTACTGCTGATCTCCTCCAGCGAAGTGGGACAACGTGCCCCGCAGCATCGCAACGTGATTAACGCAGCGAAAGCCGCTCACGTGAAATTTATCGCCTACACCAGCCTGCTGCACGCTGACACCTCCCCGCTGGGGCTGGCTGATGAGCATGTGGCAACCGAGCAGATGCTGGCTGAATCCGGTATCGCCTACGCGCTACTGCGTAACGGCTGGTACACCGAAAACTATCTCGCCAGCGCACCGGCTGCTCTGGAACATGGCGTGTTTATCGGGGCTGCAGGTGAAGGCAAAATTGCCTCAGCGACCCGCGCCGACTATGCCGCTGCCGCCGCGCGTGTCATCAGTGAAGACGGTCACGCCGGTAAAACCTATGAGCTGGCGGGCGACGCAGGCTGGACCCTGAGCCAGTTGGCTGCCGAGCTGGCAAAACAGAGTGGTAAAAAAGTGGTGTATCAGAACCTGAGCGAAGCTGATTTTGCCGCCGCGCTAAAAGGTGTAGGTCTGCCTGCCGGACTGGCGGACATGCTGGCTGACTCAGACACTGGCGCCTCCAAAGGCGGTCTGTTCGACGACAGCCATACGCTAAGCAAACTGATTGGTCGCCCGACCACCTCGCTGGCTGACAGCGTCAAAGGCATCGTGTAAGTGTTAAAAATTAGTTAATTGTGGTGGCATCCCCGCGCATCCTCTCTGATAATGACAGGATGATGCGTGGGGAGAGAAAACGTGCAAGGTGTACCTGAGCAGTTTATTGATGAGAAAGACAGCGCCCGCTTTCGCCATCTGGCGCAGGTGCCGGGCGTAGAGCTGTATCATGCGCACATCTCACGTTACGCCTTTGAGCCGCACACCCATGAAGCGTTCGGCATTGGCGCGATAGAAGCCGGAGCCGAACGTTTTCGTTATCGCGGCACGCAGTACGTGGCCCCCGCCCATTCCGTCGTCACCATGAATCCCGATGAGCTGCATACCGGCGAGGCCGAAACCGCCGATGGCTGGCGCTATCGGATGATTTATCTTGAGCCCGATCTTCTGGAAGAGGTCACTGGGATCCGCCACTGGTGGTTTCATGACGTAACGCGTCACGATCCGCTGCGCTCGCGCCAGATCTGCTCGCTGATCCACGGCCTGTGGAACACGGAAGATCCGCTGGCGCAAAAAGGACTATTGCTCGATCTGATCGACACGTTCCAGCCGCTGGCCCGCCATGCACCGGTATTGCCGGAGGGGGCGCATCGCTTTGAACGAGTACGCGAGTATCTGCACGATAATTATATGCATCCGGTCACGCTCGACGAGCTGGCGCGGGTTGCATCGCTGAGTCCCTGGCATTTTCAGCGCCAGTTTAAATCTCATTTCCACGTCACGCCGCACCAGATGTTGATGGCGATCCGCCTGTGGCGAGCCAAAGGTTTTCTCACTTGCGGTATGCCCGCCGCTGAAGTCGCCGCCGCAACCGGCCTCACCGACCAGTCGCATCTCACCCGCGCGTTTACCCATCGCTACGGCATCACGCCAGTGCGTTATCAGAAACAAGTCGTCCGGCGTTGATCAGCAATCTCATACAATACGGCGGCATTTTTCCTGCCTACACTCGACGTATTGTTAAGCGATGTGGATATCAAAAATGATTAGCGGTGTGTTGTATGCCCTGCTGGCCGGGCTGATGTGGGGATTAATTTTTGTTGGACCGCTGATCGTACCGGAATACCCGGCGGTATTGCAGTCGATGGGGCGCTATCTGGCGCTGGGGCTGATCGCATTGCCGATTGCCTGGCTGGGACGTGTGCGCCTGCGTCAACTCGGGCGGAAAGACTGGGTAACTGCGCTGACGCTAACAATGATGGGGAATCTGATTTATTACGTTTGCCTGGCAAGCGCTATCCAGCGCACCGGCGCACCGGTCTCCACGATGATTATTGGTACATTGCCGGTGGTGATCCCGGTCTTCGCTAACCTGCTCTACAGCCAGCGTGACGGCAAATTATCATGGTGGCGTTTGTCGCCTGCGCTGGTATTGATTGGTATAGGCCTGCTGTGCGTGAATATCTCGGAGCTGAATCAGGGACTCCCTGACTTTAGCGGCTGGCGATATGGCTCTGGCATCGCACTGGCGCTGATTTCGGTGGTGTGTTGGGCGTGGTATGCGCTGCGTAATGCCCGCTGGCTGCGCGAGAATCCGGATAAGCACCCGATGATGTGGGCGACGGCTCAGGCTCTGGTAACGCTGCCTGTTTCTCTGCTCGGCTATATTGCCGCCTGCCTGTGGCTGAACGGGCAAACGCCGGACTTCGCTCTGCCCTTCGGTCCGCGTCCAGCCGTGTTTATCGGCCTGATGATAGCCATTGCGGTATTGTGTTCTTGGGTTGGCGCACTGTGCTGGAACGTCGCCAGCCAGAAGCTGCCGACGGTGATCCTCGGCCCGTTGATTGTCTTCGAAACGCTGGCTGGCCTGCTGTACACCTTTATACTGCGCCAGGAATTTCCACCGTTGCTGACGGTAAGCGGTATTACGCTGCTGATGGTTGGGGTAGTGATAGCCGTCAGAGCCAAGCCGCAGAAACCCAGCGTCATGGTGGTTTCACAATCATAATGTGCCGGATGGTGCTCCGCTTATCCGGCCTACTGGATAATATCTTGTAGGCCGGAGCAGACGTTAAACTTTAAACACCGCCACCGTCTGGTTCAACCGTGCGGCCTGCTCTTCGAGCGCGGCTGCGGCGGAAGCGGATTCCTCCACCAGCGAGGCGTTTTGCTGCGTGACGCGATCCATCTCAGCCACCGCCTGACCGACCTGATCGATACCCCGGCTCTGTTCATCAGAGGCCGACGCAATTTCACCCATAATATCGGTTACCTGGGTGACGGCACTGACAATTTCCGCCATCGTCTCACCCGCTTCATGCACCAGCGCCGTACCGGCATTGACCCGATTTCCTGAGTCATCAATCAACGCCTTAATTTCTTTTGCCGCCTGAGCGCTACGCTGCGCCAGCGTGCGCACCTCACCTGCGACTACAGCAAAGCCACGCCCCTGTTCGCCAGCGCGCGCCGCTTCTACCGCCGCGTTCAGCGCCAGGATGTTGGTCTGGAAAGCAATGCCGTCGATAACAGTGGTAATTTGCGCAATTTTGCTGGAACTGGTGGCGATTTCATCCATCGTACGCACCACGCTATCAACCACTGTTCCGCCTTTTTGCGCCGTATGTGAGGCGTTTTTTGCCAGGCTGGTCGCCTGACGCGCGTTATCCGCATTCTGTTTCACGGTTGCGGTAAGTTGTTCCATGCTGGCTGCGGTCTCCTCCAGAGAGGCGGCCTGCTGTTCGGTACGTGACGAGAGATCGTTACTGCCAGCGGCAATTTCACCCGCGCCGGTATAGATGGTGTCAGCCCCATCACGCACCACGCTGACTGTGTTCGCCAGCGCCTGCTGCATGTCGCGGACGTTGCCTGCCAGCAGCGCCATTTCATTACTGCTATCGGCGTTGATGCGGTGCGTCAAATCACCTGCGGCAATATGGCGAATATGTCCCATCACCTCGTGGAGCGGCTTGAGCAGAACTCGCTGCATTGCCAGCCAACTGGCGATAATCACGGTGACGACAATCAGCATCACCGCGGACAGCAGCCAGATTATCTTCTGGTAGTCACTCTCATTGTCCTGCACTCCGGCAGTGGCCAGCGCCGTTTGCGCGCTACGCCATTCCCGATAAACTTCCTGCATGGCCGTTTGCTTTTGCTCGGCATTCTGCTTGAACATCTCTTCCAGCTTTCCTTCAGCCAGCAGCGCGTTCATTTTTGCCAGCGTCGCAGAATAGATGCCGTACTGTTCTTCCAGTCGATCGGCCAGATGCTCATCCAGCCCCGGCGTTTCCGGTAGAGCGTAGTATTTATCGTAATGCTCTTTCGATTCGGCCAACAGGCGATTTGCCGTGTTCACCAGCTCCTTCAACTGACCGCCGTTAATCTCGCTGGCCATCGTTCCCTGTAAACGCAGCATGCCCCGGTTGAGCGTGACGCGAGCCTGGTTCAGGCTAATCCACGCATCGGTAAACTCGGCCACGTTCTGGCTGGAAAGTTGAGACACGTTAAAGTTCTGCTTATCGTTATTGAGTGCGCCAATAAAAACGCCCGCGGAGATGAGCTGCATTGCGCCCAGGGCGAGTAACACGGTGATAAGTAAGGTTATCACTTTGATTCGTTTGAACATCTGTAGCCTTTTTATTATGCAGGTATTGTCTGAGGTCTAACTATCGGCAGCGGCGTGCGCTTATTTAATCCTGTCGTGCCGCTTTTTTCGCCGCCCCTCACCTTTCCAATAAGATTCAGCACCTTAACGAAATTAGAAATTTTCGTGACGTTCATCACAAATCACCCCACCCCGAAAGGGTTATATCCTTCGCAATAAGTTGCATTTAAAATACATCTTATATTATTGAGAATGAGGTAACGGCAATGTCTTATCGCGATCAACCTTTAGGTGAACTGGCGCTCTCTATTCCTCGCGCTTCGGCCCTGTTTCGTAAATACGATATGGATTACTGCTGCGGCGGTAAGCAAACGCTGGCACGCGCTGCCGCGCGTAAAGAGCTGGATTTAGACGTTATTGAGGCGCAGCTCGCGCAGCTGGCTGAACAGCCGCTGGAGAAAGACTGGCGTACCGTGGCTCTGGCTGAAATCATCGACCATATCATCGTGCGTTATCACGACAGACACCGCGAACAGCTGCCGGAGCTGATCCTGCAGGCCACAAAAGTTGAACGCGTTCACGCAGACAAACCGAACGTACCGCGCGGTCTGGCGAAAAACCTGACCATGCTGCATGAAGAGCTGTCCAGCCACATGATGAAAGAAGAGCAGATCCTGTTCCCGATGATCAAACAGGGCATGGGTAGCCAGGCGATGGGGCCAATCAGCGTGATGGAAAGCGAACATGACGATGCGGGTGAACTGGTGGAAGTGATCAAACACATCACCCACAACGTGACGCCGCCGCCAGAAGCCTGCACCACCTGGAAAGCCATGTATAACGGCATTAACGAAATGATCGATGACCTGATGGAACACATCAGCCTGGAAAACAATGTGTTGTTCCCGCGTGCCCTCGCAGGTGAATAAAAAAAGGCGCCCGAGAGCGCCTTCCTGAAGTCCGAATTCGGCCACTACTTATGTGGCCTTTTTTGTGTCCGATATGACAACGCTTAACGCATACCCGCCATACGTTTCTTACCGATAAACAACCAGCCCAGACCCAACGCGATGAACCACAGCGGCGTCACCATCAACGCCTGACGAGTATCATCTTCCAGCGTCAGCAGTACCAGTACGAAGACGAAGAACGCCATACATACCCAGCACATCAGCTTGCCTAACGGCATCTTGTAGATTGATTTTTCATGCAGGTGAGGACGTTGCTTGCGGTACACCAGGTACGAGCAAAGAATGATGGTCCAGACGAACATGAACAGAATCGCCGACACGGTGGTGATCATGGTGAACGCGCCAATCACGCTCGGGTTCACGTACAGCATCACCACGCCGCCCAACAGACAGATACAGGAGAAGGTTAACCCCTTCGCCGGAACTGCGCGTTTAGACAGCTTGGCAAATGCTTTCGGTGCAACGCCTTCCTGCGCCAGGCCGAACAGCATACGGCTGGTAGAGAACACGCCGCTGTTTGCGGAAGAGGCAGCTGAAGTCAGAACCACAAAGTTGATCAGGCTCGCCGCAGCAGGCAGACCAACCAGCACAAACAGTTCAACGAATGGGCTCTTGGTTGGTACTACCGAGCTCCACGGCGTTACGGACATAATCACGATCAGCGCGAACACGTAGAACATGATAATACGGATTGGAATCGAGTTAATGGCGCGCGGCAGAGATTTCTCAGGATCCTTGGTTTCCGCAGCGGTCGTTCCCACCAGCTCAATACCCACAAACGCGAACACCGCTATCTGGAAGCCGGCAAAGAAGCCGCTCAGACCTTTCGGGAACCAGCCACCGTCATTCCACAGATGCGTGAACGATGCCTGAACGCCGGTTGGCGACTGGAAGTGCGTCAGCACCATCACCAGACCGACGACAATCAGGCCGATGATGGCGACGATTTTGATCATCGCAAACCAGAACTCCATCTCACCGAACATTTTTACGGTGGCGAGGTTGAGGCTCAGCAGCAGCACAATCACCGCCAGCGAGGCGACCCAGTCTGACAGTTCGGGGAACCAGAATTGCGCATACGCGGTAATCGCGACAACGTCTGCCATCCCAGTAACGACCCAGCAGAACCAGTAGGTCCAGCCGGTAAAATACCCGGCCCACGGCCCGAGCAGGTCGGAGGCGAAATCACTAAACGATTTGTACTCCAGATTCGAGAGCAGCAATTCACCCATTGCCCGCATCACGAAAAACAGCATAAAACCGATGATCATATATACAAAGATGATCGACGGTCCGGCGAGACTGATGGTTTTACCGGAGCCCATAAACAGGCCAGTACCGATAGCACCACCAATAGCAATAAGTTGAATATGACGGTTTGTGAGATTGCGCCGTAGCGACTGTTCAGACGACGCCTCTTCAGCGGTGTCGACTTTTACCTGATCTACCATGTTTTTTCTTCCTGTACCTGTCTGTGTTGTTCGGGCTCTACGGCCTTTAGTGTGTCTATGATACGACGATCCTGTTATCAGGACTCATCGATATTAGGTAAGAATTGGCGGGATGAATACTAAGATTTAGATATAATGTTAATTTAATGTTTAAAGTGAGTGTCATATCACTCTGATAGCGCGAATCAGCTCACAAAAATACACGCTGATGCGGCATTTGCAAGATAAAATATCGACAACGACGTAACTATAGCTTTTCACGCTATTTTTTTGTTCCCCCCAGCCTCGGGGGGAACAGAAGTCACTGCTTACAGGATCTCAAGCAGCTCAACGTCGAACACCAGCGTGCTGAACGGAGGAATGGACGCGCCAGCACCACGCTCGCCGTAAGCCAGTTCCTGAGGAATAGTCAGTTCCCATTTCGAACCTACCGGCATCAGGGTCAGTGCTTCAATCCAGCCAGGGATTACGCCGTTAACCGGGAATTCAGCCGGTTCGCCACGTGCGACAGAGCTGTCAAACACGGTACCGTCGATCAGTTTACCGGTATAATGCACGCGAACGCGGTCAGTACGCGCCGGAATAGCCCCTTCGCCCTGAGTCAGAACACGGAACTGCAAACCGGATTCAGTGCTGTTCACACCCTCTTTCTCACGGTTTTCTTCCAGATATTTGACGCCATCAGCCGCCATAGCCTGGAAGCGTTCGCGACGTACTGCATCAGCGCGTTCATGGATTTCACGCAGCGCGCGATGCACAACATCAACCGGTACTGCCGGGTGCTTACCTTCCAGCGCGTCAGCGATACCCGCTACCAGCGCTTCAGGCAACAGTCCTTCCAGTCCGGATTCGCTCAGCTGTTGTCCTACCTGCAAACCAATGCCGTAGCTTGCTTGCGCTTCGATAGTGTCAAAAGTCGGGTTAGCCATCATATTTCCTTTCATCGGATGTAAAGTAGCGGGCAGCATATCAGCCATGCCGCATCCGGTAAAACTTTGTCTCGGGAACAGATGACAAATCGCGAGGAAACATAAACAATAGGAATATCCCGCGTTGACGTCACGAAAGCGGGTAATATGACGAACATCATAGCGTTAGCCATCTATACTCTATGATCGAGGAACGAGACGCGGAGCAGGAGGAAAGCCATGCCCGGGCGCTTTGAATTAAAACCAACCCTGGCGAAAATCTGGCATGCACCGGACAATTTTCGCATTATGGATCCGCTACCGCCTATGCACCGCCGCGGCATTATTATTGCTGCTATCGTGCTGGTGATAGGTTTCCTGCTTCCTTCCAGTGACACCAGCGATGCCCCTGTGGTGACGCGTACTGCCCAGCTGGATTTACAGTCACAGTCGCAGCCACCAACTGAGGCTCAGCTACAGGCACAGTTAGTCACCCCGCAAAACGATCCCGGCCAGGTCGCTCCGGTTGCTCCAGAGCCAATCCAGGAAGGAGAACCTGATGCGCAGCCGCAGGCTCAGCAATCTCAGCCGCAGACGCAACCTTTCCAACAGGATAGCGGAATTGAGCAACAGTGGCGCTCTTATCGCGTAGACTCGGGCAAAACGCTGGCCCAGGTCTTCCGTGACCATAACCTCCCGCCAACCGATGTGTATGCAATGGCGCAGGTTGAAGGCGCGGGAAAACCGCTAAGCAACCTGAAAGACGGTCAGATGGTGCAGATCAGGCAGAATGCCAATGGCGTGGTGACGGGATTAACCATTGATACCGGGAATGGCCAGCAGGTTCTGTTTACCCGCCAGCCAAACGGCAGTTTTATTCGCGCCCGTTAAGCGACGCCATCAGGCATCAAGGTGAAGCGTCAGCGCTTCACCTTATTCACCCACCAGATCCCCGAACAGACCAGCACCAGCGCCAGTGCGTATTTCCATTCGAGAATGTTTTCGCCGAGGAATATCGCCGACAGCAGCGCCCCCGAAACCGGGATCAGGAAGTTAAACGGCGCAATCATTCCCACACGATTATGCTTGAGCAGAATACTCCACAAGGCAAAGGCGACAGAAGAGAGTAACGTCAGGTAGCCCAGAATTGCCACCGAAGACGCACCGTGTACGGTCAGCGTGCCGCCAAAAGCGTAGCCACCGATAACCAACGCCAGACCGCCACCGCCCAACTGGTACCCTGTCATTACCGTCGGATCCACCGTCTGAGAAATACGTTTTCCATATAGCGTGGCAGCAGAAAGAATAAAGGCCGCCATCACTACTGAACCGTCTCCTAACAGGCTGAAACTAAAATCCATTCCGCTGCTAAAGTTCACTACCATCACCCCAGCAAAGCCGAGGATACAGCCCAGCGCTTTGTTGTAGCTCAGTTTGTCATTATGGTAGATAAAATGGGCCAGTAGCACGCTGAAGAAGGTCCCGGTCGCATTCATAATGGACCCTTTCACCCCCGTCGTGAACGCCAGGCCGATATAGAAGAAGATGTATTGCAGCGAGGTTTGTGTCAGCCCCAACAGCGTGAGTTGGCCATACTGACGCGGGCTTAACCGGCCAATCGGTTTTCGCTGTGCCAGCGCCAACAGTAGCAGCAATATTCCCGCAAACAGAAAGCGATATCCGGCAAAGACAATCTTTGAGGGAATGTCATCCGTGGCAATCTGGAAGATCTCATATCCGCTTTTGATCGCCGGATAGGCGCTCCCCCACAGCAGGCAGCAGAACGCCGCACTCAGATAGACAACATTTTTACGCGCAAACAGAGGTTGGTGCGTTGGTTCCATTCCATCACCACTTTGAAATAATGTTTTATTTTTGTGATTATCCCGAAAAGGATAAAGAATAGCCAGAGAGAAAAGCGGGGGAACAGAAAAGCAAAACGCCGGCACAGGGCCGGCGCTTTTACGCGGTCATCAGAATAAAAACTTATTCTGCAACTACGTTTACAGTCAGCTTAGCAAACACTTCGCTGTGAACCTGGAAGCTCACTTCGTGCTCACCAGTGGTACGCAGAACGCCGTTCGGCAGACGAACTTCGCTCTTAGCTACTTCAACGCCAGCTGCAGTTACAGCGTCAGCGATGTCGCGAGTACCGATGGAACCGAACAGTTTACCTTCGTCGCCAGCTTTAGACGCGATGGTTACGGTTTCCAGTGCGTTGATTTTCTCAGCACGAGCTTCAGCAGCGGACAGAACGTCAGCCAGTTTAGCTTCCAGCTCAGCGCGACGCGCTTCGAAAAATTCAACGTTTTTCTTGGTAGCAGGAACAGCTTTACCCTGTGGTACCAGGAAGTTACGAGCATAGCCCGCTTTAACGTTAACCTGATCACCCAGGCTACCCAGGTTTGCTACTTTATCAAGCAGAATAACTTGCATTACCTTATCCTCTCAAAGTCGTATTAATGGACCGTGACCGATTACTGATGACGATCAGTGTACGGCAGCAGAGACAGGTAGCGAGCGCGTTTGATAGCGCGAGCCAGCTGACGCTGGTATTTTGCACGGGTACCGGTGATACGGCTTGGGACAATCTTACCGCTTTCGGTGATGTAGTTTTTCAGCGTAGCGATATCTTTATAGTCGATCTCTTGAACGCCTTCCGCGGTGAAACGGCAGAACTTGCGACGACGGAAATAACGTGCCATATGGCTAGTCTCCAGAATCTATCAATTCAATCTGCTCGGCATGCAGAACCATTTTGCTCAGGCCGTTCTTTGCCTTGTGGCAAGAGATGAACCCCTGAACGGTCACTGCGCTACCGACCGTTATACTGTGAGTAATGGCCTGGTTTTCGTGTCCGCTAATAATAACGGGCATTTGGCACCACGCCTGCCGGTGAAACCCGGCTTCCTCCTGCACAGAACGATGCTCAAGCACGAACTGGCAATGAGGAATTCCTGATGGACTGACCTTTCGAAGGGGAGCCCTGCACACGGTGCCGGACAACGCCAGACGGTTGGTCATCAGAAATTACTCTTCAGAATCCCCAGCTTCAGCATCATCTGCGGTTTCGTTAGCGAAATCATCGCGACGCTCACGGCGCTCGTCTTTCGCTTTAACCATCGGAGATGCTTCGGTAACAGCGTGTTTAGTACGCATAACCATGCTGCGGATAACGGCATCGTTGAAGCGGAAGGTAGTTTCCAGCTCATCGATCACTTCCTGCGGCGCTTCAACGTTCATCAGAACGTAGTGAGCTTTGTGCAGTTTGTTGATCGGGTAAGCCAGCTGACGGCGGCCCCAGTCTTCCAGACGGTGGATCGTGCCTTCTGCACCAGTGATGGCAGCAGTGTAGCGTTCGATCATACCCGGAACCTGTTCGCTCTGGTCAGGATGGACCATAAAAACGATTTCGTAATGACGCATCGAATTGCTCCTTACGGATTATTCAGCCTCCTGTCTGGGTCAGCCGAGGCCCATGGAGGCAAGGAACGTGTTAAAGGTCGGCTGAAAAATGACGCGTTATAATACTGGGGTCAGCAGTTAAACTCAAGGTGCTTGTACGATTATTTATCATGTCGCCATTAATACATATCCAGCAGCATTTTGACGCTGATACAAATAGAGACGATGACAATCATGGGTCGGATGACTTTCTTGCCGCGCGTCAGTACAACTGTCGCACCCAGACGTGCGCCAAGGGATTGTCCGGCAAACATCACCAGCCCCAGCGACCAGATCATTTTACCGCCGAAAATGAAGAACAGAATCGAGGCAATGTTCGACGCCAGGTTAATAAAATTCGAGTGGATTTGCGCTTTATCGATACTGTACCCCCACAGCAGGATATAGCAGAGCGTATAAAAGGAACCGGCCCCGGCACCGAGAAAACCATCATAAAACCCAATACCTCCCCCGCAGATCAACGAGAAGAGAAACAGGGACACCTGCTGCTTCCTTTTCGGTTCGCTAAGATTAGGCGCAGAAATAAAGTAGATAGCGACCGCGATAATCAGGATCGGCAGCAGTTTCTTCAACACGTCCGGTTCAATAAACTGGATAAGCGTTGTGCCCATCGCAGAACCGATAAAGGCAGATAAAAAGACATATTTGTGCTCCTGCACATTAATATGTCCCCGGCGTAAAAAGTAAATTCCGGAGGTTAGCGAGCTACCCAGTGCCTGAATTTTATTGGTTGCCAGCGCATTAGCCGGGGGTAAACCAGAAATTAAGAGAGCGCCAATAGAGAGAAAACCACCGCCGCCCGACACCACGTTAATAAAGCCAGCCACCAGCGCGACCATAAACATAATCACGAAATAGCTGAAATCCATGAATGAAGTATCCATAAGTTTTTGCCTAATTATCATAAAGTTATATTAATTATCTGGCTCACTATAAACGGCGTACTCACCCGATTAAATTGACTATTTGGTAAGAGCTTATGCGCGTAAGGCAGGTATTTTTAACCGTAGCGGAAGGCATCAGCTGATTGTTAATTAAAGAAAAGATGGCTTTGCGGTAATTTTTTGAACAACTGCATCAGAAATGGTCGCTATCGACTGCGCCGGCAGCGGTTAAAATTAAATCAGAAGTTATCCACTCACAGGAGAGAGCTAACCAGAGACCGCAGTCGAGGAGGTACATATGCGAGCCCGTGTTTTGACCCTTCTGGCTGTACTTTTGCTCAGTGCAAATGCAACGGCAGCCATCAAAATTGACAATCATCAGGCCAGGAATATGGATGATGTGCAGAGCTTAGGCGTTATTTACATAAATCATAACTTCGCCACTGAAAGTGAAGCCACTCAGGCCCTGAATGAAGAAACCGATGCGCAAGGCGCAACCTACTATCACGTGATCCTCACCAGGGAACCCGGTAGTAACGGAAATATGCACGCCAGTGCAGATATTTATCGCTAGCACCAGAAACAACCAACGAGAACATTGCCACAGTTTGACTTGCCCCCTTCACTGGGGGCTTTTTTTGCAAAACAATCCCGAAGCCAGACCGATCTCATCCCCATGAAGAGTTGGCTCCGGAACGTTTTTTCTTACTTCTGGCCGTAATAGGCATTTGGGCCGTGCTTACGCATGAAGTGCTTATTCATCAGGTAACTGTCGATGGGGCTGAGCGCCGGATTAATGCCACGCGCAATCCATGCCATTTTTGCCACCTCTTCCATCACCACAGCGTTATGTACCGCGTCGTGAGCATCTTTGCCCCAGGCAAACGGGCCATGTTGGTACACCACTACGCCAGGCGTATGTAAAGGTTCCACCTCCCCGAGCGTTTCAATAATCACCCTACCGGTATTAAGTTCATACTCCTCCTGAACTTCAGCTTCAGTTAAAGCCCGGGTACAGGGAATATCGCCAAAGAAGTAGTCAGCATGCGTCGTGCCGAGCGCAGGAATTGCCAGACCTGCCTGCGCCCATGCCGTCGCGTGGGTTGAGTGGGTATGCACCACGCCGCCGAGAGAGGAATAACGGCGATACAGCGCCAGATGGGTGGCGGTATCGGAAGAAGGACGATAGCGTCCCTCCACCACATTACCGAGCAGATCCACAACCACCATGTCATCCACTGTCATTGTTTGGTAGTCGACGCCGCTGGGCTTAATCACCACCAGCCCGCGTTCGCGGTCGATGGCGCTGACGTTACCCCAGGTAAACGTCACCAGACCGTAGCGCGGCAGATCCATGTTGGCCTCAAAAACCTGCTGTTTACGTTTTTGCATTACACTGCCTCCACCAGGCCCGCGCTGGCCATACGCGCTTTCACCCAGTCGCGCGCCTTCGCCACTTCACGTGCCGGGTCGTCCGACGTTTCGCTCCACATCTCAATCAAGTATGGCCCGCAATACCCACTCTGTTTGAGCGTCGCAAAACAACGTTCAAAATCGACAACCCCTTCACCAAACGGCACATTTTTGAATACGCCAGGTTTGGTATCTTTCACGTGTACGGCAACTATATGGCCCATTCCCGCCTGCAGCTCCATCTGCACGTCGTTATCCCACGCCGATAAATTGCCAATATCGGGATACAGCTGGAACCACGGATTGTTGAGATAGTGGGCGTATCCCAGCGCCTTACTGATCGAATTCATCAGTGGATAATCCATGATTTCCATCGCCAGCGTCACCTGTGCACGGCTCGCCATCTCTACGCTCTCTTTCAGCCCATCGCGAAACCGACGACGCGTTTCGTTATTGGCCTGCTGGTAATAAACGTCGTAACCCGCCAGTTGAATAACGCGAATACCGATATCCTGCGCAAACTGAATGGCTTTACGCATGATCTCCAGCCCCTGTTCGCGTACCGCATCATCTTCACTACCAAGCGGAAAACGACGATGAGCGCTCAGGCACATGGACGGTACCCGTATCCCAGTGTCGGCGATAGCGGCCACCAGCGCCAGTCGCTGCTCGCGGTTCCAGTCAAGACGCGCCAGGCGAGCGTCGGTTTCATCAACCGACATTTCGACAAAGTCAAAGCCCAGTTCCTTCGCCAGTTGCAAGCGTTCCAGCCAGCACTCCCCGCCGGGGAGTGCTTTTTCATAAATACCGAGCGGGACCTGTTTCGACAACATAGTCGCTCCTTATCCCCACAGTTGGGCGATAGAACGTTTGAACTGACGGGCCGCTTCCACCGGAGAGGCGGCATCGCGAATACTGCGGCCAGCAATAAAGACGTGAATCGGAATTCCCTGGAACAGCGGCAGATCTTCCAGCGCCAGACCGCCGGTGACGGTGACTTTAAAGCCCATCTCGGACAGACGCTTGATCGCGCTGATATCCGCTTCTCCCCACGCCACGCCCGCCGCCTGCGCATCACGACTGCGGTGATATACAACTTGCCCAATCCCTGCGTCACGCCACTCTTGCGCCTGCTCCCAGGTCCAGTAACCAGTCAGTTCAATCTGTACATCACCGTTAAATTCTTTCGCCACCTCCAGCGCACCCTTGGTGGTGTTGATATCGGCACAGCCGATGACGGTAACCCAGTCAGCGTTGGCTTCGAAACACATGCGGGAGAGGATTTTTCCCGCATCGGCAATTTTGGCGTCCGCCAGTACAATTTTATGTGGGTAAAGCGCTTTCAGATCGCGAACGGCGCGCACGCCCTCTGCCACACAAAGAATAGTGCCCACCTCAATGATATCGACCTCTTCGGCAATCAGACGCGTCGTTTCATACGCGGAAGACATTGATTGGTTATCCAGCGCAACCTGCAACATAGGTAATGACATTTTGGTATCCTTTTAAACAGCCGCCGCAGTGGCGTTATCAATTAAATCCAACACTTCCTGCGCGGTGCGGCAGGCGCGTAAACGGTCGAAATTGGCTTCGTCATCAAAGAGATTCACGATCTGCATGATGCCCACTTCCTGATGCGTGTTAGCGTCAACTGCCGCCATCGTGATCAGAATGTCGACCGGGTCGTTATCTTCGTGGTTAAACACCAGTGGCGTTTTCAGCGTCACCAGCGCAAAACCGGTTTTCTTGACCCCTTCCTCCGGACGGCCGTGCGGCATCGCCAGGCCTGGCGCAATCACAAAGTACGGGCCAAACTGCTCAACGCCATCAAGGATGGCCTGGTAGTAGCGTGGTTCAACCACATCAGCCTTAACCAGCAGATCCACGCCAAGCTTTACCGCTTCCTGCCAGGTACTGGCCTCGGCTTGCAAAAGGATGGAACTATTGTCTGCCAGCGAGTCACGTAATTTCATATGCCGCCCCTTACTTCACGTCCTGCGGAAAATGCGCTTTGATCACTTCCAGCAGTTTTGGTCCAAAATCGGCAGGAGACAGCATGTTGCGTACGCCAACGACATATTTATTGCCAGAAACGGTAATCTCACCGGCGATATGCGTAGAGGCGATGATAATATCCGCGCCGCTCAGTTCACTTTTGTATTCACCCACGGCGCAGCTGTTTACCGTATGGTCAATATTTGACTGGGTTAAAAACTGGTCCACCTTCATTTTCATGATCATGGAACTGCCCTGCCCATTGCCACACACAGCCAGAATACGTACGGTCATAATCGGAACTCCTTATTAAGCAGAGTGTTCTGCCAGTTGTTTTTCTGCGTCTTCCTCAGCACGCAACGTGCGTCCTGCGAAAAACATATAAGCCAGTGCAATCAGAATAATGACGGCCATAAACACGATGCCGATGGAGGCAAAGCCTTGCATCATCGGCGGTGCCAGAATTGACCAGTCCGCCATGCCCATCCAGGCGCTCATACCGGTGAGCTTCACCGCCCAGACGCAGCCGAAGATTTCGATCATCCCCATCACCAGGCAAATCTTGAGCGCTGCGCGCCAACCGCCAAAGTGGTTAGCAAATACGCCGATAGTGGCGTTCGAGAAGAACATCGGGATAAAGCCTGGGATAATCAGAATGGAAGAGCCGCAGGCCACAAGGATGCCCACCGCAATCAGTTGGCCGATGGTCCCACACATAAAGCCCCAGACCACCGCGTTAGGAGCAAAGCTATAAATCGCCGCGCAGTCGATGGCCAGTACCGCGCCCGGGATCAGACGTTGAGAGATACCGTTGAACGCTTCTGAAAGTTCAGCAACGAACATACGTACGCCCTGGGTGATGATGAAGATAGCGACAGCAAACGAAAAACCGGTTTGCAGGATATACACGGTCCAGTGGGTTTTACCCGCCATCGCCTGAACCACATCAATGCCGAAAGAGAGCAGGATCGCCCCGAAGAAGATGGTCATCACAATCGCGGTAGAAACGATGTTGTCATGGAAGATATTCAGCCAGCCTGGCAGCTTGAGATCTTCTACGCTCTCCTCTTTCTTACCCAGATACGGCGCGACTTTGTAAGCAATCCAGGAGGCGAACTGCTGCTGGTGACCGATGGAAAAACCACAGCCGTCGGTCACTTCCTGGGTCGGCTTGTACATCATATTGGAGGTAATGCCCCAGTAGAGCGACACCAGCACCGCGGTACAGATGATGGTGGTCCACATGGAATAGCCAAAGATGTAGAAAGAGACGGCGATCAGGCCCGCCTGCTGGAACATGATGTGCCCGGTCAGCATGATGGTACGAATACCGGTAATCCGCCGTAGCAGCACGTAACAAATGTTTAGCGCCAGCGCCAACAGTACCGCGTACCCTACCCAGCTATAGGCATCCCCCATACGTTCGATGGTTGCCATCATGGAGGCATAGGTATCGGAAATCGCACCGTTGATACCGTAAACCTCGGACATCTTCGCCACTACCGGTTTAAACGTGCTGGTCAGAATGCCCGACCCTGCCTGCAATAACATAAAACCAATAATCGTTTTGATCGTGCCTTTGATAATAACGCTGACACTTTTACGCAACAGGATGTAGCCGAGGCAGGTCACAATACCCAACAGCAACGGTGCATTGGTCATGACCTGATTAAAAAAGACGGTAAAGATGTTGTAGAGGATCTCCATAACGATCTCCAGTAGACGAAGTTGCTGAACATTCATTACAGATGCCCAGGATGTTGTGCCCTCACTCTAATTTTCAAAAGTAATCACAACAAGATTGAATTTGATTAAATGTGATGCAGTACGCAAATAATTCTCTTACTTGCAGAGTGGATTTACTCCTAATTCATTCAATTCAAAATAAAACCAATCAAAACAATAAAATACAAAAATACATTTCATATAAACCATCTTGTCACGTTGTAATTTGTTAACAATTTTTCATTCAACACCAAAAATCAACGCATTGCCTTCTTGAGAAAATGATGTCAGTATCAATCAAAACAAATCAAAATTTGATTCAACTTGAACAAACATGAAGGTAATTGCGATGAGTAAAGTAAAAAGCATCACGCGTGAATCATGGATCCTGAGCACATTCCCGGAGTGGGGAAGCTGGCTGAATGAAGAGATCGAGCAGGAACAGGTCGCACCAGGTACTTTCGCGATGTGGTGGCTCGGCTGTACCGGAATTTGGCTGAAGTCGGAAGGCGGGACTAACGTCTGCGTCGATTTCTGGTGCGGCACGGGCAAACAGAGTCACGGTAACCCGCTGATGAAAACCGGTCACCAGATGCAACGCATGGCAGGGGTGAAGAAGCTGCAGCCAAACCTGCGCACCACGCCGTTTGTTCTTGATCCGTTTGCCATTCGTCAGATCGATGCGGTGCTGGCCACACACGATCATAACGATCACATCGACGTAAATGTTGCGGCAGCCGTCATGCAGAACTGTGCCGACGACGTGCCGTTTATTGGACCGCAGACTTGTGTGGATCTGTGGATCGGTTGGGGTGTACCAAAAGAGCGCTGCATCGTGGTAAAACCAGGCGATGTGGTGAAAGTGAAAGATATTGAAATTCATGCGCTTGATGCGTTCGATCGTACTGCGTTAATCACCCTGCCCGCCGATCAAAAAGCCGCTGGCGTGCTGCCGGATGGTATGGATGCCCGCGCCGTAAACTATCTGTTCAAAACGCCGGGCGGTACGCTTTATCATAGCGGCGACTCACACTACTCCAACTACTATGCAAAGCATGGCAACGAGCACCAGATCGACGTCGCACTCGGATCCTACGGCGAGAACCCACGGGGTATTACGGACAAAATGACCAGTTCTGACATGCTGCGTATGGCGGAGGCCCTGAATACAAAAGTGGTGATCCCTTTCCATCATGATATCTGGTCAAACTTTCAGGCCGATCCACAGGAGATCCGCGTACTGTGGGAGATGAAAAAAGATCGCCTTAAGTATGGCTTTAAGCCATTCATCTGGCAGGTAGGTGGCAAGTTCACCTGGCCGCTGGACAAAGATAACTTTGAATATCACTATCCGCGCGGCTTTGATGACTGCTTCACCATTGAACCGGATTTACCGTTTAAATCGTTCTTGTGATCCACACAAAATGCCGGGCCATCCCGGCATTTTTTCCCATTTACTTTAGTATTTCCAGGCTATTTCAAATATCATCTTTTCAAATCAATTTGTATCGGAATAGCTCATGACTGAAGCACAAAGACATCAAATATTGCTGGATATGCTGGCGCAGTTGGGCTTTGTTACCGTTGAAAACGTAATTGAGCGTCTGGGGATTTCACCCGCCACAGCGCGCCGGGACATCAACAAGCTCGACGAAAGCGGCAAACTCAAGAAAGTACGCAACGGCGCAGAAGCTATTACCCAACAGAGACCGCGCTGGACGCCAATGAATCTGCACCAGGCGCAGAACCACGATGAAAAAGTTCGCATTGCCAAGGCAGCATCCCAGCTTGTGAATGCGGGTGAAAGCGTAGTGATCAACTGCGGATCGACCGCTTTCCTGCTGGGTCGCGAAATGTGCGGCAAGCCGGTGCAGATCATCACCAATTATCTGCCGCTGGCGAACTATCTGATCGACCAGGAGCATGACAGCGTGATCATCATGGGCGGGCAATACAACAAAAGCCAATCCATCACGCTTAGCCCGCAAGGCAGTGAAAATAGCCTGTATGCCGGACACTGGATGTTTACCAGCGGCAAAGGGTTGACCGCGGACGGACTGTATAAAACCGATATGCTGACCGCGATGGCCGAGCAGAAGATGCTTAACGTGGTAGGCAAACTGGTGGTACTGGTCGATAGCAGTAAGGTCGGTGAACGCGCGGGGATGCTGTTCAGTCGCGCCGATCAAATCGATATGCTCATTACCGGTAAAAACGCGAACCCTGAGATTCTGCAACAGCTTGAAGCTCAGGGCGTGAGCATTATGCGTGTTTAAAGGTGCTGGCGGAAAAACGTCACTGTTGCGGCCAACGCTTCTGGCGTGATGCGATGTCGTACGCCCGCTTCCCACAGGCAGGTCAGATTGTTGTCCAAACCTGCCTGAATCAGCGCTTGCTGTAAGCGGAAGGTTTCAACAGCCGGTACAACATCATCATCCTGTCCATGCCACAGCAGCAACGGCCTGTCGGCGAGGCGTGGCAACTGATGCGTAACGTCCCATTCGGCAAGCGGGGCGATAACGGCATCAAATTCCACCTGTTGCTCTGGGGTCTGAACCAGTAAAGGAGGAAAAAGCGTCTGCGCAAGCCGGGTAAAATATCCTGAGCCCATCAGGCTGGCTACACATTTAACCTCAGGATGACGCGCCATTATGCCCAATGCAGTCATTCCTCCCATTGATGCCCCACCGACGGCAAGCCGCTCATCTGAAAGCCAATTTTCTGCCACCAGAGCCGCACGTAACGTCGTAAACTCCTGCATGTTTTGCTGCAATATATGCCAGAAGCGGAACATTCGCTCCTGAGCATTACCGTTAAATCGGGCGCCATGTTCGGGCGCATCTGGCATGACGACGCGAAACCCGGCCTGAGCCAGCGCAACGGCAAAATAACTGTAGACCAGACTTGAAGATGTAAACCCGTGATAAAAGAGAATACAAGGGAGTGAACATTCGCGTTTACCAGCCGGAACGGCGTGCAGGACAGGGATACCAGCTAACTGTCGTGTCTCAATTTCTATCATTTGTTGCCCCTTTTTTTCTGGTATGCCATGCAGCAATACTTAACGCAAGCGAATGTGGTCGGTAATGATTCATAATGTTGAGAACTGGGTTACGCTTTCGCAACATTTTCATTCGAAAATCGCGTGAGAGATAACAATTCGGGAACATTCCCCTAAAGGGAAATTAATAAGGCACTACACTATGGCTATCAGGAAACGAGATAGAGTTATGCGTCGGTTTGCCTCTTTGTTGCTGGTTATGTTTTTAAGCGCCTGTAGCGTGCTACAGGGAACGCCGCAACCCGCACCGCCCGTTGCCGACCACCCGCAGGAGATCCGCCGTGACCAGAGTAATGGGTTACAGCGATTAGGGACGGTTAGCGCGCTGGTAAGAGGCTCTCCGGATGATGCGCTGGCAGAGATCCGTGCCAAAGCCGTCGCGGCTAAAGCTGATTACTACGTGGTTCTATTAGTAGATGAAACCATCGTGACAGGCCAATGGTATTCACAGGCAATTTTGTATCGTAAATAACATTGGGTTGAAATTTAGTCAGCTTTACATTGCTTTGCGCCTCTATGCGTTTACCTGTGCACAATAAACCAACAGCAGGAAGCTTGAGGTTTATTATCGCGATGGAATGCCCTGCCGTGTGTAGGGGTACGAATAATGGAGCTGACGATGAAACAATCTCTTGCCTTATCCTCACTGCTGCTTTCTGCCGGACTGGCAGGCACTACGGCGCAGTCTGCCGAATTCGCCAGTGCTGACTGCGTTACGGGCCTGAACGAAATTGGCCTGATCTCTGTCAGTAACATTGCAGGAAATCTGCAGGATGTAGAACGTGTAATCGCGTTAAAAGCGGATGAACAAGGTGCCTCATGGTATCGGATCATTCAGATGTACGAAGACCAGCAGCCCGACAACTGGCGCGTACAGGCCATACTTTATGCGTAACAGATTGCCGGATGGCGTAAACTTATCTGACCTGGACTGAGCGTAGGCATGATAAGACGCACCCGCGTCGCCATCAGGCAAGTTATTACCGTAACCCCCCCGTTGCCCGCAGGAGCAAATCGTTCAGCACCTGTTCAGACAATCGTAGTCCACCCCGCGTATCAAGCATCATTTGGCACCAGGCCTGCGCCACTGGCGGAGAAGAATAACGCAACATCTGCGCCCCGCAACCGAGCAGGAAAAGCTGCTGCGTAATCTCCCGTCCCAATGCCTCACTGGGTTTACGTAAACGCTGCTGCAACTGACGCACCATTCGATCGTAATGCCGATCCTGCCCCTTTACCTCCGCAAAGGCTTCGCTGAGCATATCGTAGATGCCGGGTTGTTTTGTCAGTACCCGCAATACATCAAGGCACATAATGTTGCCGGAGCCTTCCCAGATACTGTTTACCGGCATCTCACGATACAGGCGCGGCAGCTCACTCTCCTCGCAATAGCCAATCCCGCCCAGCACTTCCATCGCCTCAGCCACAAACGGCATACCGACCTTGCAAACTGAGAATTTCACCGCAGGCGTGAACAGCCTGGCCCACAGCGCTTCTTTGGCATCAGCACGACGGTCCCAGGCCCTCGCCAGTCGAAACAGTAGCGCCGTCTGACCTTCCAGTTGGAGCGCCATCCGGCCTAATACCTGACGCATCATCGGCTGTTCAATCAATGGCTTGCCAAAAACCTGTCGCTGGTGCGCATGATAAATCGCGATGGAAAAAGCACGTCGCATCATGCCGTGACTGCCGAGCGCGCAGTCAAAACGCGTCATCCCGCCCATCTTCAGGATATGGCGGATACCCTCCCCTTCTTCGCCCAATAGCCAGCCAATCGCATCGTGGAATTCAACCTCGCAGCTGGCGTTGGAGCGGTTGCCTAACTTATCTTTCAGTCGTTCAAGACGGATGGCATTACGCTGCCCGTCAGGTAAAAATCGCGGTACAAAAAAGCAGGATAAGCCGCCCTTTGCCTGGGCCAGCACCAAATGGGCATCGCTTTGCGGTACGGAGAAAAACCACTTATGTCCCACCAGCCGATACGAGCCGTCGACAAGACGTTCTGCCTGAGTGGTATTGCTCAGCACATCTGAACCACCCTGTTTTTCGGTCATACCCATACCAATCAGCAGCCCACGCTTTTGCCCTGCGGGCAGTAAATGCGAGTCATAACGGTCGCTTAGCAGCGGCGTCAGCCAGTCGTGAAAGGGGGCGGGTAACATTTGAAGTAACAGCGGCGTAGCGGCAAACGTCATGGTCACCGGACACAACGTGCCTGCTTCAACCTGCGCATGCAGCATGAAACGCGCCGCCCGGGCAACAAATGTTCCCTGCCTCGCGTCTTCTTCCCAGGCCAGATTATGTACGCGGTTGGCGCACAATCCCTGCATCAGCAAATGCCAGGCAGGATGAAAACGCACATCATCCAGCCGCAGCCCCTGCGGGTCGTAGCGCAATAGTTCAGGTGGAAAAGCATTGGCCAGACGACCAAGTTCGAGCGACTCGGCAGTCCCTAGCTGCTGACCAATACTGGCGAGAAGATCGCTATCCCAGCCAGCGCCTTCACGGATAACCGCTTCGCACAGCGCGCCGTCGGACAAATATAAGTTACTGTTATTGAGCGGTACAGGTTGGTTAAAAACGGTATGCGTTTGCCAGTGCATTGTGTTTCCCTCCGTCAATGGACGTCGCCTTAAGTATGGTCAGAACCCCATGATTCGCGACGGAGGAAGATCACAAAAGTAGGGTTAGCCCGCAATATAGTGAGGAATAAAACGAGACGTATCTTTAGTGATCAACGTATTATCTTCGCGGATCCCCATACCACATGCTTCATCATCTACGATCCAACTGCCGATCAGCGTGTAGCTGTCGCCAAAGTGCGGTAACGGCTGAAATGCCTGATAGATCATCGGCTCTTCGGCGTAATCACCCTCAGCATGCTCAACGACCTGCTGCTGACCATCAAAAATGGTGACGTTTCCTCCCTCGCGGGAGAATATCGGTTTGCGCACATAGCTTTCACCTGGCGCAATTTGTGGCGTTTCACCGTCAAACCAGGCGGGTAGCAAGTTGGGATGATTGGGAAAGAAACGCCACAGTAACGGCATCAACCCTTTATTGCTGAGCACGCTCTTCCACAACGGTTCAACCCACTGTTCGCGGCGATGGCGCAGCAAGGGGCCATTCTCATCTCGCATCATCCACTCCAGGGGATAGAGCTTAAAGGCGCGACGAATGACGTTATCGTCAAGGTCTGTGAGAACGCCGCCAACGCCAAGCCCCAGATCCTCAACGTAAATAAATCGCGATTCTTGCCCGGCCTGCTGTGCGCAATCCTGTAAATACAGCACCGTGGTACGGTCTTCATCGGTATCTTCACAGCAGCAGAAATAGAAGGGATCCGGGCTATACAGCTCAGCAAAACGGGATATTAGCCGCTCCTGAATAGCGTTGTACTGATCGGCATCGCGTGGAATCACCCCGTTGCGACGCGCATCTTCCAGCCATAACCACTGGAAATACGCTGACTCATAGAGCGACGTTGGCGTATCCGCGTTGTACTCCAGCAGCTTGACCGGCGATTTATTTCCGCACCAGACAAAATCCATACGGCCGTACAGAGAGGGATCGCGATTGCGCCAGCTTTCGGCAATAACGTCCCAGTACAGCGGCGGGATCGCCAGTTGCTGCATAATCTGTTCGTCGTTAACTGCTCGTTCGACGACATCCAGACACATCTGGTGCAGTTCCGCAGTAGGTTTTTCGATCTGCTCTTCCACTTGTCTGAGCGTAAAGCGGTAAGCCCGACTCTCATCCCAGTAGATTTCGTTATCGATAATATGAAAATCGAAACCGTGATCGTAAGCGATCCTGTCCAAATCTTGCCGAACAGGAACATCATGTCGCAGCATCGTTACCCTCCCCAGTGCCCACGCGCGCTGGACGAACGTCCGTAGCCACCGCGTGAAACCGTCGAAACTTTCTTTGTCGTATAGCTATGGCTGGTCGCGGTATCATTTTTTCCACTACCGGAACGCCAGCTGTAATCCCCAGAAGTCGTGCGCCAGACCGGGCGCGAAGCATAAGAAGAACCGCCGCTGCTGTAGACATACTGTTCGTCGCTATTTTTACGAATGACGCGACTGAGTAAAAAACCGGTGAATACAGGCACCCAGCTTTGATCGGTGCTGTCGAGATAGCAGTCGCCAAACTGGGTCTGACAGCTTTGCTTATTCATCTGCTTTGGCAGGTTGGAGTAGAACTCTGTTTTCGCATTGTTCCAGCCATCAGCACAAACGGTGGCGCTATTGCCATCGTCAATACATTCACTCACCGCGGAGTAAAAGGTACCGTCGCCATCGTTGTCTGCCCCTGCGTCATCACTACACCCCTTGAGGATAAAAAATGCCGCTCCGCCCATAATAGCCAGCGTCAGATACTTTCCGCTGTAACGACTGCGTTTTCTTACAAAGGGGTTAACCGGGCGATCGATTCGCGTGATAGCAGAATGCCCTGATGTTCTGTTTTTGTTTCCGGATTTACGTTTTCTTGCCATGATCGTCCATTACCATGTCATGCAGGCGGCGTTAAAAATGCCTCCCGCCAGCGCGGCGGTTCCCATAAATAGTCCCGCTGCGGTGTTGTGATTAATAATTTTTTCACTCAGTGCCGGCATATATAAACGCACGCCGCCGTAAATGATCAGTTGTATCACTAGCGCGATGCCGCCCCAGGCAAAATAATCCGGGATGCTGACGGCGTTAATTGCCGCGCTGGATAACGGAATGACGTAACCCAGCAACGTGCCGCTAAACGCCAGCGACGCCGCCATATTGTTATTTTTAATCAGCTGCCATTCATTGTGCGGCGTAATTTTTGAGTAGATGACCAGAAAAACAATCACCATGGCTGCGCCAATAAAAAAATAGGCGCCAAAAGCCAGTAATGAACTCAGTATGTGCATTAAAACCTTCCCTGAAATTAACCAATAATATTAAGTGACGTCAATGGGATATCCACGCCCAGCGCCCGTGAGAATACCCACTCAGGCTCGCCCTGCTCATTGAACGACTCTTCACCGTTTAACAGCAGGTATTCCCAGGTATCATCAGCAACCTGTCGCTGATAGCCCATGGTAAAATTATGCACTTCCCACGTGGCGTGCTGCTGGTTTTCCACTTTTTCCAGCATATAAACTGGCTCTATATTCCCCGGCTCTTCGTCGTTAAAAAAGCGCTGCCAGCGCGCTTCCTGCCAGGCGAGCGTCGGTGTGCCTATTGCGGCCGGACTAATCGCAGACTGCCAGTGTTTTTTCTGCGAAATCCCGTAGCTTTCTTCATAAACAAAGAATTTGATATCGTCGATATCATCCATGTCTGCGCCGCCCGTGGTATTGATTTGCAGAAACTCTTCTCCGGACGTGTAGTAGCGGAAAATCTGACTTCCGCCGCCTAAATCAATGTGGCTGACTGCAGCAACGGTGTACTCCTCACCGGGCAATTCGATCAATAAAGCCTCTTCTAACAGGCGAAATGCCAATGTATTGAGCGTAAACCCGGCATTCAGATGTAACCCCAACGGCCCGCGAACTGGCGCAGCAACATCCGCTTTACCAAATAAACGCTGGAAAAAACTCGTCATCATTTATCCTTAATGATGTGCCAGCCTCCGGTCGATGCTGGCATATATCGCCGTATGATTACTCGCCTTGCTGGCGCTGCAATCGTGCCAGCACATCCTGAGCAGAACTTTTATTGCTTGCGCCAATACCTGCTTCGGCCAGCTTCTCGTCAAGGTCACGCCCATCCGCAACTTTTTCCAGCTGTGCGGCAGCATCCAGACGCGCCTGACGCTCTGCCTGGCGCATTTGTAAACGCTTGAGCGACTCTGCGGCGGTAGACACGCTGGAAGACGCGCCCACGGTCGACGTGGTCACGGCCTGCTGGGCGCGCTGCATCGCTTCTGTAGCCTTTACCACCTCCAGTTGCTGCTCGAACTGTGCAATCCGTTGAGCGGTAGCACTAACCGCTTTCTCAACGCCATCACGAGAGGCCTCAAGGTTAGTAAGCACTTGCTCTTCAGCGGTAATGACATTCTCCAGACGGGCAATTTCTTCTGCAACTTCGTTAATCAGAGACGGGTTAGCGTTTTTACTCAGTGCTTCCAGCACTCGCGTTTCCAGACTGGATTTGCGTGCCCGCAGATCGCTTAACTTGTCATTACTCATCTTCACGCGTGCCAGCAGGTCAACCCGCGATTTGCCGGCTTTATCCAGTTCACCTTTCGCATCACGAATATGCTGTTCCAGCATCCGCACACCCTGCGCTTCTTCAATTGACTCTTCCGCCTGAGAAAGTACGGACTTGCCGAGGGTAAACAGGCTTTTTAAAATTCCCATAAATAGCGTTCCTTGTTATTCGTGAGTGTATTCTTCAGTGATTTCAGCCAAATCCAGAGCGTTATCCGCAAGCGTCGTCATCTCCAGGACCACATCATCCAACGATGAGTTCAGGGAAAGCGCCCCAAATGCGACGTAATATTCATCCTGCTGAATGCGGGAAATTCCCACAGAAGACAGTGGAAGGAGTTTCTGATTACGTAATAAGAAAACATTAAATTCATCCTGATGATGAATGCTGCTGACAGGACAAATAATGGTTTCAATAATAATCTGGCGGGATATAAATAACACACTGAGCGGCAAATCGCCATAATCATTCATTTTAATAATTAATGACCGCTCATTATTTTCAATATCTATATTTAATTCTTGAAGAGTTTGTAGTGCTTCAGCAAGCACCTGCGGATTCCATGCCATATATTTCCCATATATTAGTTAATTAGAAATAAATATCATTTTTCAGCCTTTATCATACTTGTTTAAGATAAAAAAAAGCCATCCGAATCAGGATGGCTTTTTCCGAAAATTAAGCTTAGCTGCGCTGACGGACTGCTTCAAACAGGCAGATGCCCGTCGCAACTGAAACGTTCAGCGACGAAACGCTACCTGCCATCGGGATGCTGATGAGTTCGTCACAGTGTTCACGGGTCAGACGGCGCATACCTTCACCTTCTGCTCCCATCACCAACGCCAGACGTCCGGTCATTTTGCTCTGGTAGAGAGTATGGTCGGCTTCACCAGCGGTTCCGACGATCCAGATATTCTCTTCCTGCAGCATACGCATGGTGCGCGCCAGGTTGGTCACGCGGATCAGCGGTACGCTTTCTGCCGCACCGCAGGCCACTTTTTTCGCCGTCGCATTCAACTGAGCGGAACGATCCTTCGGTACGATTACAGCATGTACGCCAGCGGCATCGGCGCTACGCAGGCATGCCCCCAGGTTATGCGGGTCGGTGACGCCATCGAGGATCAAAAAGAACGGCTGATCGAGCGTAGCAATCAGATCCGGCAGATCGTTTTCCTGATACTGACGCCCAGGCTTCACGCGAGCAATAATCCCCTGATGTACCGCACCCTCGCTTTTCTCATCCAGAAACTGACGGTTAGCCAGTTGAATGACAACACCCTGTGCTTCCAGTGCGTGGATCAGCGGCAGCAGGCGTTTATCTTCACGACCTTTGAGAATAAAGACGTCCTGGAAGCGCTCAGGCGCACGTTCCAGCAGAGCCTGCACCGCATGGATGCCGTAAATCATTTCACTCATGAATGTACTCGTTAATAGTTTATGCATAACGCGGGCAACACGAGATTGCCCGACTTACTGTTTATGGCAGTTATTGTGCGACTTTCTTTTTCGCCGCACGTTTAGCTTTGGTGGCGGCAGCGATTTTAAGCGTTTTTGCCGATGGCTTTTTCGCTTTTTTGTCGCCTTTCTTCTCAGCCGCATTCTTTTCCGCCTGAGGTTTGGCTCTGCCTTTTTTCTCGCCGCGGAAAGCACTGTCCGGCTCGAAATTCACCTTTTTGCCCATCTGACGACGTTTACCGGTATTTTTACCCGCATCGCTTTTTTTGGCTTTTTCGCGCGCAGTTTTACCTTCATTACGCGGCGCACGTTCGCTGGAGATCAAGCTAAAGTCGATCTTACGCTCGTCCATGTTGACTGCTTCCACGCGAACTTCCACGCGATCGCCCAGGCGATACATCTGACCGCTGGATTCCCCCGTCAGGCGCTGCCCAACCTGGTCGAAACGATAGTAGTCGTTATCCAGAGAGGAGACATGCACCAGACCGTCGATAAACAACTCATCAAGACGGACAAAGAAGCCAAATCCGGTGACGCTGGCAATCACGCCTTTGAAGACATTCCCCACCTGATCCAGCATGAAGTCGCACTTCAACCAGTCAGAGACATCGCGCGTGGCTTCGTCAGCACGGCGCTCGGCCATCGAACAGTGCTGACCCAGTTGCAGCATCTCTTCCATCGAATAATGGTAGCCACCCGTTTCCGTGGTGTTGCCTTTATGACCCTGCTCCTGCGCCAGCAGATACTTAATCGCCCGGTGCAAGGAGAGATCCGGGTAACGACGGATCGGTGAAGTAAAGTGTGCATAAGATTGCAGCGCCAGGCCGAAGTGACCACGGTTTTCCGGATCGTAAATCGCCTGCTTCATCGAACGCAGCAGCATGGTTTGCAGCATTTCTGCGTCAGGACGGTCAGCAATCGACTCCAGCAGTTCAGCGTAATCGCGCGGCTCAGGTTTGTTGCCACCTGGCAGCTCCAGTCCCAGCTCTGCCAGGACGGAACGGAACGAGTTAATCGCTTCGGTCGTCGGCTTATCGTGAATACGGAACAGCGCTGGCTCTTTGGCTTTCTCAACGAATCGCGCCGCTGAGATGTTCGCCATGATCATGCACTCTTCAATCAGCTTGTGCGCGTCATTACGCTGCGTCTGCTCAATACGCTCAATACGGCGTTCAGCATTGAAGATAAACTTCGCCTCTTCACTTTCAAACGAGATACCGCCGCGCTCTTCACGGGCTTTATCCAGCACTTTGTAGAGGTTATGCAGCTCTTCAATGTGTTTGACCAGCGGTGCGTACTGCTCACGCAGCTCCTGGTCGCCCTGCAGCATGTGCCAGACCTTGGTGTAGGTCAGACGTGCATGGGAACTCATGACCGCTTCGTAGAATTTAAAGCCGGTTAAACGGCCTTTCGACGAAATGGTCATTTCACAGACCATACACAACCTGTCCACCTGCGGGTTGAGCGAACACAATCCGTTAGACAGCACTTCCGGCAGCATCGGAACAACCTGCGACGGGAAGTAAACGGATGTGCCACGGCTGCGGGCTTCCTGGTCCAGCGGAGTCGGCGGGCGAACGTAATAGCTTACGTCGGCAATTGCCACCCATAAACGCCAGCCGCCGCCGCGTTTCTTCTCGCAGTAAACCGCATCGTCGAAGTCACGCGCATCTTCGCCATCGATAGTCACCAACGGCAGGTCGCGCAGATCGACACGTCCTATTTTCGCCTCTTCCGGCACTTCTTCTTTCAGTCCGGCGACCTGTTTCTCAACAGCCTGCGGCCAGATATATGGGATTTCATGAGTACGCAGGGCCATATCAACGGCCATGCTGGTTCCCATGTTGTCACCCAGCACTTCTACAATTTTACCCACCGCTTTGGTGCGGCGAGTCGGACGTTGGGTCAGTTCAACGACGACCACAAAGCCCATACGAGCGCCCATCACCTCTTCCGGCGGGATCAGGATATCGAAACTCAGACGGCTGTCGTCGGGGACGACAAACCCAACGCCAGCATCGGTGAAGTAGCGACCGACAATTTGGCTGGTTTTTGGCACCAGTACACGCACAATACGCGCTTCGCGACGACCTTTACGGTCCGCGCCCAGCGGCTGCGCCAGCACCTGATCGCCATGAATGCAGGTTTTCATCTGCTCGCTGGACAGGTACAGGTCATCTTTGCGGCCTTCAACGCGCAGAAAGCCGTAGCCATCACGGTGGCCAATAACGGTACCTTTCAGCAGGTCGAGACGCTCCGGCAGCGCATAGCACTGACGACGGGTGAAGACCAGTTGTCCGTCACGCTCCATCGCGCGCAGACGGCGGCGCAGTGCTTCCTGCTGCTCTTCACCTTCAATGTTGAGTTCAGCGGCCAGCTCATCACGGTTGGCCGGTTTTTCACGTTTAGTTAAATGTTCGAGGATAAATTCCCGGCTTGGGATAGGATTCGCGTATTTTTCAGCTTCGCGTTCCTGGAAAGGATCTTGTGACATTGAGGTTCCTCCATTGTCAGCTCTGATGGAATTCCTTCGTCTTTCACGACGCCTCTTTGTTGGCTGCCTTTGCTCCCACCTGTCACTTACTTTTGTAAGCTCCTGGCGACTCGCTCAGTTGCCGCCGCGATGCGACGCGAAGTACTTTGGACTTCATTACTCCACCAGCAATAATTTATAAAGCGGTTGATTCTCTTCAACCAAATCAGCAAGTGTGTAGTTGTCCAACTCCGTGAGAAAACTTTGCACTGCCTTAGAAAGCGCCTGTTTGAGTCGACAGGCCGGGGTAATGTGGCAAAACTCGCTGCTACAGTTGACCAACGATAAGGGTTCCAGCTCGCGAACCACATCACCAATACCAATATCCTTAGCAGGTTTACCCAAGCGGATACCGCCATTTTTTCCTCGAATAGCAGTAACAAAGCCCGCCCGGCTAAGTTGATTGATTATTTTGACCATATGATTACGGGACACGCCGTAGACTTCTGTCACCTCAGAAATACTGGTCATACGTCCTTCGGGAAGTGACGCCATGTAGATTAGCGCACGTAATCCGTAATCGGTGAAACTTGTTAACTGCACATCAACCTCAGGAAAAGGGATAAAACGGATAAACCTGGTGGTATTAATTATATTGATGATAAACCAGCCACCAGCCAGGTCGCTAATTTATTTCAGTTCGGGAAGGAAAAAAGCGAGGAACTTACGTGATTTTAAGCCGGATTCTGATGCAAAGCACCTTATCCGGCTTGAGATATTGCAAGCGCAGCGCCATTCGACGCCACGCTATAACCAGAATTATGCGTCGAACGGGTCGCGCAGGATCATGGTTTCAGTACGGTCTGGGCCAGTTGAGATAATATCAATCGGCACACCGGTCAGTTCTTCAATACGCTTGATGTAGTTCAGTGCAGCCTGCGGCAGACCGCTACGTTCCTTCACGCCGAAGGTAGATTCAGACCAGCCCGGCATGGTTTCGTAAATCGGCTCGATACCTTTCCAGTCGTCTGCTGCCAGCGGAGTAGTCGTTACTTCACGGCCATCCGGCATACGGTAAGCGACACAGATTTTCACCTCTTTCAAACCGTCCAGTACGTCCAGTTTGGTCAGGCAGAAGCCAGACAGGGAGTTAATCTGTACTGCACGGCGTACAGCAACGGAGTCCAGCCAGCCGGTACGACGGCGACGACCGGTGGTCGCACCATACTCGTTACCTTGTTTGCACAGGAACTCGCCAACGTCATCAAACAGTTCAGTCGGGAACGGACCCGCACCTACACGAGTAGAGTAAGCTTTGATGATACCCAGAACGTAGTCCACATAACGTGGGCCCAGGCCGGAGCCGGTTGCCACGCCACCTGCGGTGGTGTTGGAGGAAGTTACGTACGGATAGGTACCGTGGTCGATATCCAGCAGCGTACCCTGCGCACCTTCAAACATGACGAAATCGCCACGCTTACGCGCCTGGTCCAGCAGATCGGAAACATCAACAACCATCGAGGTCAGGATGTCGGCGATAGCCATCACATCATCCAGCACTTTCTGGTAGTCAACTGCTTCAACTTTATAGAAATTCACCAGCTGGAAGTTGTGATATTCCATCACTTCTTTCAGTTTTTCAGCGAAGGTTGCTTTATCAAACAGATCGCCAACACGCAGACCGCGACGAGCTACTTTGTCTTCATAAGCCGGACCGATACCACGACCGGTAGTACCGATCGCTTTCTCGCCACGCGCTTTCTCACGAGCGTTATCCAACGCAACGTGATAATCAAGGATCAGCGGACAAGCTTCAGACAGCAGCAGGCGCTCGCGAACCGGGATACCACGATCTTCCAGTCCTTTCATTTCTTTCATCAGCGCGGACGGAGACAGAACAACACCGTTACCGATGATGCTGATGACATTCTCGCGAAGAATACCTGATGGAATGAGATGGAGGACGGTTTTTTCACCGTTGATTACGAGAGTATGGCCTGCGTTGTGACCACCCTGGTAGCGCACAACATATTTAGCCCGTTCAGTCAGAAGATCGACGATCTTCCCTTTACCTTCGTCACCCCATTGGGTGCCCAGTACGACGACGTTGTTACCCATTTTTCAAAATCACCGTTTGCTTAAAAATGGATTCTACCACCGCTTTTTCAGATATACAGCACTTTTTGCATGCGAAAATCCGCAAATTAGTCTACTTATTAATCAGCCAATCGTTTTCCTCAACATGTAGTAGACCACAACGCCCGCAACCACAAGACCTCCACCAAAACGACGCAAAATATTTTCGGGAAGTTGCGCCATTGCAGAGATCATTTTCTTCCATGCGCTGGGATAAAGCATCGGACCCAGTCCTTCCAGCACCAAAACCAGCGCGAGCGCCAGCAAAATTGTTGAATTCATCCATCGCCCTTATATAAAAAGAAAACCACCGCATCCCTGGAGATGCCGGTGGTTTTGCTGCTTTAAAACCGCTGGAACGCGATTAGCGTGTCGCGGAACTCGGTGTCTTCATGTAACGGAAGAAATCGCTGTCCGGACTCATGACCATCACGTCCTGGTTGCCTTCGAAGCTCTTCTCGTAAGCACGCAGGCTACGGATGAAGGCGTAGAAGTCAGGATCCTGACTAAATGCATCGGCAAACAGCTTAGCGGCTTCTGCATCGCCTTCACCGCGCATGATACGGCCCTGACGCTCAGATTCTGCCAGCGTTTTAGTGACTTCATAGTCCGCCGTTGCACGCAGTTTTTCCGCCTCTTCCTGACCTTGTGAACGATGGCGACGCGCTACCGCTTCACGCTCAGCGCGCATACGGTTGTAGATAGCCTCGGACACTTCAGCAGGCAGGTTGATTTGCTTAATACGCACGTCAACCACTTCGATGCCCAATGCCGCCATACTGTTCGGGTTGATGACCGGTACTTTACCGTTCGTTTCAGCCTGAACACGTTCAGCCGCTTCGGCAATCGCGCTATCTGCTGCCGGAGTCGCCACTTCATCTTCCGTGCCAGCAGAGCCGGAGTTCAGCGCGTCACGAACTTCCAGGGTCAGACGACCGCGGGAATCGGTAACGATGTCCTTCACGTCCAGACGACCAATTTCAGAACGCAGACGGTCAGAGAACTTGCGTTTCAGCAGGACTTCCGCCTGAGAAACATCGCCACCGCCCGTTGCCAGGTAGTAACGGCTAAAGTCACTGATGCGCCACTTGATGTAGGAGTCAACAATCAGGTCTTTCTTCTCTTTGGTAACAAAGCGATCGGCCTGGTTGTCCATGGTCTGAATACGCGCATCGAGCATCTTCACAGATTCAATAAACGGAATCTTGAAGTGCAGGCCTGGTGCAACGACCAGCGGCTTGTTTTCATCGTCACGCAGAACTTTACCAAAGCGCAGAGTAATGCCGCGCTCGCCTTCTTTGACCACAAAGACAGACATGAACAGAACTACCAGAACGATGATGATAATCGCAATAACTGACTTACGCATCGTTATTCCCCCTGACGCTGGTAGTCGTTACGCTGCGCATTCGCGCGGCGTTGGTCCATAATATCGCCCTGACTGGTGGACGATGTATTGCTTGCTCCAGTGCTGGAAGTCGTTGCTGGCGGCAGACGCAACAGGTTTGAACTGCTGTCAGTCTTTGCTGCTGGCGCACTACCACCTTTCAGCATTTGATCCAGCGGCAGAACCATCAGATTGCTGCCTTTATCGTTAACCAGGACTTTGCGGGTATTGCTCAGCACTTTTTCCATGGTTTCGATATACAGACGCTCGCGGGTAATTTGCGGTGCGGCTTTATATTCCGGCAGAATTTTTGCGAAGCGAGCCACTTCACCCTGTGCTTCCAGGATGGTCTGAGTCTTATACGCACGCGCTTCTTCCAGAATACGCTGAGCCTGACCGTTTGCACGCGGCTGAACTTCGTTGGTGTACGCTTCTGCTTCACGAATGTACTGCTGTTCGTTTTCACGTGCTGCGATAGCATCGTCAAACGCGGCTTTTACTTCTTCCGGCGGACGTGCTGCCTGGAAGTTGACGTCCAGCAAGGTGATACCCATGTTGTACGGACGGATTGTTTCTTCCAGTTCCCGCTGAGTATCGCTACGAATAACGGTACGCCCTTCGGTCAGGATACGGTCCATGGTGTATTTACCGATAACCCCACGCAGGGCGCTGTCAGTTGCCTGACGCAGACTGTCATCCGCACTGGTTACGCTAAACAGGTAACGCTGCGGATCGGTCACGCGGTACTGTACGTTCATTTCGACGCGCACGACGTTTTCGTCAGAGGTCAGCATAACGCCGGATGCGGCAAGTTCACGCACGGCTTCAACGTTGACCGGTGTCACCTCATCGATAAAGGTCGGTTTCCAGTTCAGACCCGGTTCAACCAAATGGCTGAATTTACCGAAGCGTGTCACCACGCCACGTTCCGCTTCTTTAATGGTATAGAAACCGCTAGCCGCCCAGATAATGACGATGGCGGCCGCTGCGATAGTAAAGACTCGCCCGCCCAGTTGCGGACGCGGGCCTTGCGATGAACTACCGCCGCCAGAACCAGTACCTTTACCGCCACCCAGACCACCGAGCTTTTTACTCAGTTTGCGGAAGATATCGTCCAGATCGGGAGGCCCCTGCTCGCGACCACCTTTGTTTCCATTTCCCTCAGGGTTGCCGCCAGGTTTGCTGCTTCCCCAGGGGTCGCGGTCTTGTCCGTTATTACCGGGCTGATTCCACGCCATTTTTGTGCTCCATATTTGTTATGCGATGCTATACCTGCGTCTTTTGCGCTGCCGATGCGTTGGCTGCGTCCCTCAACTCCAGTCACATAGTTGACTATGCTCCTGGAGATTTCAGGACTTGCCGCCTTCCTGCCGCACAAAATCCACAAGGTATAGAGGCGAAAAAATCTTCAGGCCATATCCGTCAGATCAGACAACATAGTCTTCCAGTGCCGGTTCTTGTTTACAGAGGCGACGCCAGTCTACGATCGGCATACGAACCTGCAGACCTACGCTGCCGTCTTCCTCCATCCACTCTTTTTCTATTGCCTGAAGTTGATAAAACCGGCTTCTCAATCGCCCTTCCTGCGGCGGCAAACGCAACGTATGCTGCGCCACCTCACCGGAAAGTCGCTCAGTCAAAGCCTGAAAAAGTTGTGGTATACCAATCCCCGTTTGCGCTGATACCCAAACGCGAATGGGTTTATTCTCTTCATCTCTATCGATACGCGGCTCAAAGTCATCCAACATATCGATTTTATTCATCACCAGCAGGGTCGGGATCTCATGTGCATCGATCTCTTCGAGCACCGTGTCGACTGCCTCGATGTTTTCCTGCACACGAAAATCTGCAGCATCAATAACGTGCAGCAGCAATGTCGCCTGACGTGTTTCCTGCAAGGTGGCTTTAAATGCCGCCACCAGGTCGTGCGGCAAATGGCGGATAAACCCTACGGTATCCGCCAGCACGGTCTCACCCACGTCCGCCACGTCTATGCGGCGCAGCGTTGGGTCCAGAGTCGCAAACAGCTGGTCCGCTGCATAAACCCGGGCTTCGGTGATCTGGTTGAACAGGGTAGATTTTCCGGCGTTGGTATATCCCACCAGTGATACGGTTGGGACATCCGCTTTCTTGCGCGACTGCCGCCCCTGCTCACGTTGCTTTTCAACTTTTTCCAGGCGCGACTGTATTTGCAAAATGCGATTACGCAGCAAACGACGGTCGGTTTCGAGCTGGGTTTCACCCGGACCGCGCAAACCAATCCCGCCCTTTTGCCTTTCAAGGTGGGTCCAGCCACGGACCAGACGCGTAGCCATATGGCGCAACTGCGCCAGCTCAACCTGCAACTTACCCTCATGGGTGCGCGCACGCTGGGCAAAAATATCTAAAATAAGACCGGTCCTGTCGATTACAAGACACTGGCACAACTGTTCCAGGTTACGTTCCTGGGCGGGGCTCAGAGCATGATCAAAAATCACCACCGCAGCGCCAGTCGCTTTTACGGCTTCGGCAATTTCGATTGCCTTACCTTCACCAACAAAATACTTCGGGTGCGGTGCTTTACGGCTCCCGGTAATCACCTGCATTGCTTCGACACCGGCGGAAGAAACCAGAGATTCAAACTCCTGGAGGTCTTCCATATCTTTGTCTTGCGAAAAATAGATGTGTACCAGTACCGCCTGCTCACCGGCATCATAACGGTCAAACAAGCGTCAACCCCTTAATATAAATCAACGGGGAACGCAGGATCGCTGGCTCCCCGTATGTAAAACAGCTAATAACCTTATTCGGTTTCTTCGCTGTCCTGTTGCGCAGATGAACCTTGCGCGTTGCTACCGTGATGGTAGTTGCTGCCAGTGCCGCCGGTGGCATTATTGCTGTGATGAGAAACCGGACGAGACGGGACAACAGTAGAAATCGCGTGCTTATAAACCATCTGGCTGACCGTGTTTTTCAACAGGATCACGAACTGATCAAAAGACTCGATTTGACCTTGCAGCTTAATACCATTCACCAAATAAATAGAAACTGGAACACGTTCCCGACGCAATGCGTTCAGGAACGGATCTTGTAAAGATTGCCCCTTAGCCATTCTCTCTTTTCCTTATATGCTTATTTGTACTTTGAACCTTTCGATTCTGAAAAATTGCGCACGATACGTTTCAATTGTACACATTCAGTTCGCGATAGCACCAACAACCTGTAATACTTCGTTTCGCGCCAGGTCAGGCTTTTCACTGTCAAGCCAGTGCACCCCTTCCCAACCACGCAACCAGGTTACCTGTCGCTTCGCCAACTGCCTCGTGGCGCAAACACCTCTATAAACCATTTCATCGTATGAAATTTCACCTTCAATGTATGACCACATCTGGCGATACCCTACACAACGAATGGAAGGCAAATCCGTATGCAAATCTCCACGGGCAAAAAGCGCCCGGACTTCTGCTTCAAAACCTGAAGCTAACATCTGATGAAAACGCTGCTCAATTCGCTGATGGAGCAGTTCACGGCTCGCCGGGGCGATTGCAAACTGATGCACCTGATACGGCAAAGCATCTCCTGACGTTTGCGTCAGCTCCGTTAAAGTTTTACCCGAAATGAAAAAAACTTCCAGTGCCCGGGAAAGTCTTTGCGGATCATTTGGATGAATACGCGCCGCAGCCACCGGATCGATGTCCTGAAGCTGTCGGTGTAACGCGTCCCAACCCTGCTCTGCCGCCTGCTGCTCAATTCTGGCCCTGACTTCCGGGTCCGCCGACGGTAACGGCGACAGCCCTTCAAGCAAGGCTTTGAAATATAACATTGTGCCGCCCACCAGCAACGGGATACGCCCCGCGGCGGTGATGTCGGCCATCTCGGCTAACGCATCGCGACGAAAATCCGCAGCGGAGTACGCTTGCGACGGATCGCGAATATCCAGTAATCGGTGCGGCGCGGCCTGTAATTCATCTGCATCGGGCTTGGCTGTACCGATATCCATCCCCTTGTAAATAAGGGCGGAATCAACGCTTATCAACTCTATGGGCAAAACTTTACGCAATTCAATTGCGAGTGCCGTTTTACCGGAGGCCGTTGGCCCCATCAAAAAAATCGCCTTTGGCAGGCTCGCCTTACGGGTATCACTCATGTTTCAGGGCATTCATTACCGAATGTAAATCAACAGGTTGTAACAGACCACCCGGCGGTGCCTTCACGAGTTGTGGGCAGAGCCGCTCAACATCCGCTAACAGCGTAATCGCCTGTGCCATACTCCACTGTGGATGCTCGCTAATCAGGTTACGTGCGATCCACTGCGCAATATTGCCCGGCTCGAATACGGATTGCTGCGCCAGGTAGCCTATCAGTTCAGGAATCAAGATTTGTAAATTTTGTTGGCGTAAGGGTAAAGGCACCGCCCGGATGGTCACATGCTGCGCATCCAGTTGAAATTCAATGCCCAGCTCAGCCAGTTGGCTCTGTCCTTTTTGCAGCGCCGCTTTTTCATCGGCGTTGACTTTTAACCGTAAAGGGATCAGCAACGGCTGGGCGCAAACGGTCCCCTGGTCCGGCGTTAATTGCGCCTGACGCAGCCAACGCTCAGCCACCGGTAATGCCAGCAACCGAATATGGCCATCGCACTCGAGTAACGCACAGTCTGCACCGACAATCGTTAGCACCCGGCCAAAGCCCTGACTGCTGCCACTCAGAGGTGCCGATGATGTTTCAGAGACCGGCGTTTTACGCGTTGGAGCCGGCGTCTGCATCAGTTTCTGATAAATTTCGCCCTGCTGCTTTTGATATCCGGGTTGGGCATGAGGCCAACTGGCCCCCGCCTGACGGCCTGCGCCACTACTGCCGTTTCCAGCGCCAGCGGATGCTGAGTACCGCGGTGTTGCAGGTTCACGCGCGGGGGCCGGCTCGGCAAAATGGTTACGTCCGGCAGCAACACGGTTTTCCGGAATGTGCCTTGGAGCGGGTTCGTCGTCATCAGCCAACGGCAGCGGCGTTTCAAGCTGCTGTTGCAGGACGCTCAACACGCCCTGGTAAATAAAATCGTGCACCAGGCGGGATTGATGGAAACGGACCTCATGTTTAGCTGGGTGTACGTTGACATCCACTTGATGCGGATCGATTTCCAGATACAGCACAAAAGCGGGTTGTTGATCGGCTCCCAGCTTATCTTCACAGGCCTGGCGGATAGCATGGTTGATCAGCCGATCTCGCATCATCCGACCATTCACATAACAGTACTGGATTTCTGCCAGTGCTGCCGTTGTGTGATTAGGATCGGCCACCCAGCCACGCAGCGTTAAATCACCATGCTGCCATTCAATCGCCAGCGCATGCTCCAGAAACGGCGTGCCGCAAATCGCGCCCAGCCGGCGCTCTTTCTGCCCATCCACGGCCACTGCCCGGTACTGACGCACCACTTTGCCGTTGTGAGACAAATTAATCGTCACATCAAAACGCGCCAGCGCAATGCGGCGAATAATCTCGTCGATATGATTAAATTCAGTTTTCTCGGTGCGCATAAATTTGCGCCGCGCCGGGGTGTTGTAGAACAGATCTAACACCTCCAGTGTGGTTCCCACTGGATGCGCAGCAGGTTTTACCGTCACATCCATGTCGCGCCCTTCAGCATAGGCTTGCCAGGCCTCAGGCTGCTCTTGTGTGCGCGATGTCAGGGTTAAACGAGACACGGAGCTGATACTTGCCAGCGCTTCGCCACGAAATCCGAGGCTCACGATGGCCTCAAGATCGTCAAGCGAGGCTATTTTACTGGTGGCATGACGCGCCAGCGCCAGCGCCAGCTCGTCTTTTTTAATCCCGCAGCCGTTGTCACGAATACGGATAAGCTTCGCGCCGCCGCGCTCAATATCGATATCAATGCGCGTCGCACCGGCATCGATGCTGTTTTCCACCAGCTCTTTCACCACTGACGCAGGCCGTTCTACCACCTCGCCTGCGGCAATCTGGTTCGCCAGCTGTGGCGGTAGAACCTGAATCGGCATGGCTAATCCTTAATTTGTTAACGTGTTACCCGGCGATATGGCGCTGGCGGTTTGCGCCGGCGCGCCCTGCGGTCCGGTTTGCATCGGGTGCGCCTGGAAATAGTTACGCAATCCTTTGTATATCGCCTCAGCCAGTTGCTGCTGGTAATCATCGCTCGCCAACAGACGTTCTTCGCTGTTGTTACTGATAAAGCCGGTTTCAACCAGCACAGACGGGATATCAGGCGAACGCAGTACGCCAAGACTGGCGTGTTCCGGACGGCGCTTATGCATCGAACCAATACGTTCTAACTGGCCGATCATGCTGGTCGCCACATCATACCCGACGCGCTGCGAATGACCGAACTGCAGATCCAGTACGGCCTGGCTGAGATAAGGATCGGACTGGCTGTTTGCCAGCACATCGCCCGCGCCGCCCAACAGCTCCGATTGTTTTTCGTGCTGTTCCAGCCAGCCGGCCATCTCACTGTTCGCCCGACGGTTCGACAGCACCCAAACGGAAGCACCTGTGGCATCACGGTTTGGCGCGGCATCCGCGTGAATAGAAACCAGGAAATTGGCGTTTTGTTTACGTGCGACGTCCGAACGCCCCATCACCGAGATAAAGTAATCGCCATCACGGGTGAGTACGCCTTTAAACATTGGGTCATCATTGAGCAAGCTGCGCAGTTTACGCGCCACGGCAATCGTGACGTTTTTCTCACGCGTGCCTCCAGGGCCAATCGCCCCCGGATCCTGCCCGCCGTGTCCGGCATCAATGGCAATAACCACTTTTTCACCGCTGCCGGTGCTGGCGCGCGCCGCAGGTCGTGTGGAGGTATTACTGTTGGTCACCATCGTGGTGCGATCGTTCTCTGCTTTAAACGGGTTACGCGCAGGCTCGGCAGGACGAGGGGCGACAACCGGCGTTTCAACACGCTTAACAACCACTGGAGGTGGAGGCGGTGGCGGTGGCGCATCAGCTTTGATGGTAAACACAACGGTATAATTGCCGCCGTTCTGTCGTTTAACGGCTTCGGCCTTGCCGTTCTCGGTTAAATCCACCACCAGACGCAAGGACTGCGCATCTTTTGGCGTGCCGGAGCGGATAGATTTCACCAGATTATTGCCGCTAAACAGCAGCGGTAATCCCTGAATCACTCCGGTTTGTTTTATATCCAGCGCGACGGTGCGTTTCCCGTCCTGGCTCACGGCGTATTCAGGCTCGCCAATAAAGCTCAGCGTAATCCGCGCCTGTTGATTGCCATTGGAAACCTGAAGATCGGAGAGGCTGGCGGCCCCTGCCTGCGCGCACAGCAGGACCAGGGTTGCCATCAGCCAGTTTCTGATGCGATAAATCATCCCGCCACCCTTAAGGTTATTCGGCTAAACGCGCCAGCAATAATTCACCCGATGAGGAGACTGCGCTTACGCGCGCCTCCCGACCTTGCGCCTGATATTCAATGTGTATTTCGACGTCCGGGTCTGGCAGTACACCTTTACCTTGTTGCGGCCATTCCACCAGGCAGATGGCATCATTGGCAAAATAATCGCGGATCCCCATAAATTCCAGCTCCTCCGGGTCCGCAAGTCGGTATAAATCGAAGTGATAAACCATCAAGTTATCGAGTGAATAGGGTTCAACCAGCGTGTAGGTGGGGCTTTTTACATTACCTTTATGACCTAACGCTTGCAGAAATCCCCGGCTGAAAGTGGTTTTACCCGCCCCCAGGTCGCCGTACAAATATATAACCGTCGCGCCGTCACAGGCTTTGGCTACCCGCAGTCCCAGGTCTAAAGTTGCCTGCTCATCAGGTAGTGGAATTACTCGATTCATCATGATAAACGTCAATCACATCAGGGTTAACAATACGCTGTAGCGTGGTAAAGAGATCTGTCGCCAGCATGCCGCGCGTACCAAAACGCACCGCCAGCACATCCGCCGCCGCTCCGTGCGCAACACATCCCGCACATGCTGCATCATACGGGGTAAGCTTCTGTCCGAGCAATGCGCCAATAATACCGGAAAGCACATCTCCCATTCCGCCGCTGGCCATCCCTGCATTGCCGGTATCAATAATACCTAACTCAGCCTGTTCAGCAGCAACAACCGTACCCGCGCCTTTCAGCACTACCACGCCTCCGTACCGTTTTACCAGACGTTGTGCACAAAGTAAGCGATCGTCTTCAATTTCTGCAATGGAACAGCCCAGCAGTCGCGCGGCTTCACCTGGATGCGGCGTGATCACGCGATTGTGACGTTTATCGGGGTTGATTGCCAGCAGGTTCAGCGCATCCGCATCCCAGAGCATCGGTTTGCGAAAATTCTCCACTTTTTGCAGCGCTTTTTTGCCCCACTCCTGCTGACCAAGACCTGGTCCTATCACCACAACATCCGCCCATGCCAGGCTCTCTTCCAGAGTCTGCGGCGTCAGCGCATCGACCATCAGTTCTGGTCTGGCAGTCAGAACAGGCGCAATGTTCTCACTGCGCGTCAATACTTTGACCAGCCCGGCTCCCGCACGCAACGCCGCTTCACCGGCCATACGTATTGCACCTGCCGTGCCGTGGTCGCCACCGATAATCACCAGCCGACCGTGGGAGCCTTTGTGTGAGGTGGGCCGACGCGGCGTTAGCCAGTGCGCAAGCTGTTGAGCATCAAAACGTTGCAGCGGCGCGTTCTGCCCCGCCAGCCAGTCGTCCAGCCCAAGAGCATTAACATGCAGACGTCCGGTGACATCGCGTGCTTTACCGGTGAGCAGACCTGGCTTGAGCGCAATAAAGGTAACGGTATGCGCAGCGTTGATGACTGCCCCCGGCGTCGCCCCCGTCTGCGCCAGCAGGCCGGAGGGAATGTCGATTGCAATTGTAGGGGCTGGGTGGCTATTGGCACGTTCGATCAACGCCGGGAGAGGTTCACGAGGCGCGTTTTTTAAGCCAGTACCTGACAGCGCGTCGATAATGACGTCCACGCTGTCTGGCCAGTTAATATCAGCAGCATGAATAACGCCACCGGCGTTAAGCCAGGCGTCGTGCGCCTGCTGCGCTTCCTCGGGGAGCGGTTTATCACCCTCGTGCGCCAGCAACGTAACATTAAAACCCTGCGCTTTGGCAAGTCTTGCCACCACGTAACCATCACCGCCGTTGTTGCCGTGACCACATAGCACCAGCCAGTGTTGGGCGTTCGGATAGGCCTCGCGGGTGACCTGAAACGCCGCCTCTCCCGCCCGTTGCATCAGCTCATACAACGTCAGCCCTAAACTGTCTGCCGCCTCTCGCTCCATACGCCTGATGTCATCGGCGTGCCAGATGGAGTGTGGTATACTTGCGGGGTTTTTCTTCATTGTATGGTCCGTCATGTCAGAGCCCCTCGATCTCAATCAGTTAGCGCAAAATATTAAGCAGTGGGGGCTGGAGCTTGGCTTTCAGCAAGTCGGTATTGCCGATACCGACCTCAGCGAAGCAGAGCCCAAACTGCAGGCCTGGCTGGATAAACAATACCACGGAGAGATGGACTGGATGGCCCGTCACGGCATGATGCGCGCCCGCCCCCACGAATTATTGCCCGGTACGCTACGTGTCATCAGCGTACGTATGAACTATCTTCCTGCCAAAGCGGCCTTTGCCAGCACGTTGAAGAACCCTTCTCTGGGTTACGTCAGCCGTTACGCGCTTGGCCGCGACTACCATAAGCTGCTACGTAACCGCTTAAAAAAGCTGGGAGAGATGATTCAACAGCACTGCGCTTCGCTGAATTTTAGACCTTTTGTCGATTCTGCGCCCATTCTTGAGCGTCCTTTGGCTGAAAAAGCCGGGCTTGGCTGGACAGGTAAGCACTCACTAATCCTCAATCGCGAAGCCGGTTCATTTTTCTTCCTCGGGGAATTACTGATCGATTTACCCTTGCCGGTCGACCAACCAGCAGAAGAAGGATGCGGGAAATGCGTCGCCTGCATGACCATCTGTCCCACCGGGGCCATCGTTGAACCCTACACCGTAGATGCGCGCCGCTGTATATCTTATCTCACTATCGAACTGGAAGGCCCGATCCCGGAAGAGTTTCGTCCATTGTTGGGGAATCGAATTTACGGCTGCGATGATTGCCAGCTCATTTGCCCGTGGAACCGCTATTCACAGTTGACGACAGAGGATGACTTCAACCCGCGCAAGCAGCTTCATGCTCCGGAGTTAATAGAGCTGTTTAGCTGGAGCGAAGCGTGGTTTTTAAAAGTCACGGAGGGGTCTGCCATTCGTCGTATTGGCCACCTGCGCTGGCTGCGAAATATCGCCGTTGCGTTGGGTAATGCCCCCTGGGATAACGCAGTTATTCACGCGCTGGAAAGTCGCAGAGGTGAGCACCCACTTCTCGACGAACATATAGACTGGGCGGTTGCTCAGCAAATCGAGAAGCGAAATGCCTGCGTAGTTGAGGTGCAGCTACCGAAGAAACAACGTTTGGTCAGGGTCATTGAGAAGGGTCTGCCGCGCGACGCTTAAGTCATCCACAGCTTGTGTATAAAAATAAAAACACATTGATATTCAAGAGGGAAAAAATCGTCAAGTGATCGCACTAACAATTTGAAATGATAATTAAACCAATAATTTCAAATATTTAAAATGATACTATTTACCCGGCGAAGTTTTTTTCATTCCAGGAATAATACCCGAACCTGTGGATAAGTCTGTTTACAAGAGTATGTCAATGACGAAACAAAACGTCCCCAACGCGATTATTCGTTGTGGATATTTTTATTGGGGTAAGAATTTGGAGCGGGAAACGAGACTCGAACTCGCGACCCCGACCTTGGCAAGGTCGTGCTCTACCAACTGAGCTATTCCCGC
>NZ_JAOWES010000085.1:135844-199122 GCF_030334095.1 Citrobacter sp. Cf118
TTTGGAGCGGGAAACGAGACTCGAACTCGCGACCCCGACCTTGGCAAGGTCGTGCTCTACCAACTGAGCTATTCCCGCATAATCTTCGTCTTTCGAACCGCTACTGCGTTGGCTGCCTTCATTCGCCTGAGTCACTTACTTCAGTAAGCTCCTAAGGACTCATTCAGTTGCCGCCTTGTCGCAATTCGAAATCCTGCGATTGGTGGTCTGTGCTTATAAGCACTTTCAAATTTTGGAGCGGGAAACGAGACTCGAACTCGCGACCCCGACCTTGGCAAGGTCGTGCTCTACCAACTGAGCTATTCCCGCTTGGGTGTGTCTTTGCTTTACAAGCATTTCAAATTTTGGAGCGGGAAACGAGACTCGAACTCGCGACCCCGACCTTGGCAAGGTCGTGCTCTACCAACTGAGCTATTCCCGCAAATTTGTTGCTGTCGTAATTCGCATTTCTGCGTCGTTACGGGAGGCGCATTATACGAGAAATCCGTTTAGCTGCAACCCCCTTGAATACGTTTTTTTCGAAAATTCGTTCAAGTGATTACTTTGCAATCAAGCTGAACAATTTAGCGTCAAAAAGCCGGTGACGCAAGCCACCGGAGAACAAAATCAAAGCTTAATAAAATGTTCGCGATAGTAAGCAAGCTCAGCAACAGATTCACGAATGTCGTCCATCGCCTGATGTGTTCCCTGCTTGGTGAAGCCAGCCAGGATTTCCGGCTTCCAACGACGCGCCAGTTCTTTGAGCGTGCTGACGTCCAGATAGCGATAATGGAAATACGCCTCCAGCTCCGGCATGTATTTAAACAGGAAACGACGATCCTGGCCGATGCTGTTGCCACAGATAGGTGATTTCCCTTCCGGAACCCACTCTTTCAAAAAAGCCAGCGTGGCCAGTTCTGCTTCACGATCGCCCATGGTGCTCGCCTTCACACGTTCCACCAGCCCGCTACCGGTGTGCGTACGTACGTTCCAGTCATCCATTAATGCCAGTTGTTCGTCGGACTGGTGCACCGCAATTGTCGGTCCTTCTGCCAGAATATTCAGGTTGGCATCCGTCACCAGCGTGGCGATCTCAATAATGCGATCGCGCTCGGGATCCAGACCTGTCATCTCCAGATCGATCCAAATCAGGTTGTTTTCATTGGCACTCATGCTATTTTCCACCCTTCAGCGTCACATTCAGTGTGACTACATTGATCTAAAATTGTGTGTATCATAAATGTTTTGCCCATCATGGGCGACCAGGAGCCAGTCCGATTGAGTAAGAATAAACTCTCCAAAGGCCAACAGCGCCGTGTGAACGCCAATCACCAGCGTCGTCTTAAAACGTCCACGGAGAAGCCCGACTACGACGACAACCTGTTTGGCGAAACCGCTGAAGGCATCGTTATCAGCCGTTTTGGCATGCATGCCGACGTAGAGTCTGCTGACGGTGAAATTCACCGCTGCAACATCCGCCGTACAATTCGCTCGCTGGTTACTGGCGATCGCGTAGTCTGGCGCCCGGGTAAAGCGGCGGCTGAAGGCGTGAATGTCAAAGGTATCGTTGAAGCGGTACACGATCGTACCTCGGTACTGACACGCCCCGACTTTTACGACGGGGTAAAACCTATTGCCGCCAACATCGACCAGATCGTTATTGTCTCAGCCATCTTACCCGAGCTGTCACTCAATATTATCGACCGATATCTGGTAGCCTGCGAAACGCTACATGTTGAACCAATTATCGTACTGAATAAGATCGATCTGCTGGATGATGAAGGCATGGCCTTCGTTAACGAACAGATGGATATCTATCGCAACATTGGCTATCGGGTGTTGATGGTATCCAGCCGCACTAAAGACGGCCTGAAACCGCTTGAAGAAGCATTAACCGATCGCATCAGCATTTTTGCCGGTCAGTCGGGCGTAGGTAAATCCAGCCTGCTCAATAATCTTCTCGGCCTGCAAGAAGAGATCCTGACCAACGATGTCTCCGACAACTCCGGTCTTGGACAGCACACTACCACGGCCTCTCGCCTGTATCACTTCCCGCACGGCGGCGACGTTATCGACTCCCCTGGCGTACGTGAGTTCGGACTGTGGCATCTGGAGCCGGAACAAATCACGCATGGCTTTGTCGAATTTCATGACTACCTGGGCCATTGCAAATACCGCGACTGCAAGCATGATACCGATCCAGGCTGCGCTATCCGTGAGGCTGTAGAAAAAGGGGCCATAGCCGAAACCCGGTTTGAAAATTATCACCGCATCCTGGAAAGCATGGCGCAGGTAAAAACGCGTAAAAACTTTTCTGATACAGACAACTGACAACTAAGCTAAGCATCGCTAGAATCGTCCCCCTTTTTTCAGGATCCGGCCCACATGCCGGATCGGGAACAAATTATGGCCTGGAGGCTACCTTGTTAAACTCATTTAAGCTTTCGCTACAATACATTCTGCCGAAACTATGGCTCACTCGCCTGGCGGGTTGGGGTGCGAGCAAACGAGCGGGATGGCTGACCAAATTGGTTATCGATCTGTTCGTGAAATATTACAAGGTCGATATGAAAGAGGCGCAAAAGCCGGACACCGCCAGCTATCGCACCTTTAACGACTTCTTTGTTCGCCCGCTGCGCGACGATGCTCGCCCGATTAATACAGATCCAAACGTACTGGTCATGCCCGCTGACGGCGTGATCAACCAGTTAGGCAACATCGAAGAAGACAAACTGCTGCAGGCTAAAGGGCACAGCTATACCCTCGAAGCGCTGCTGGCTGGCAACTATCAGATGGCGGACAAATTCCGCAACGGTACGTTTGTAACCACTTACTTGTCTCCACGCGATTACCACCGTGTACACATGCCGTGTAACGGTATCCTGCGTGAAATGATGTATGTGCCGGGCGATCTCTTCTCTGTAAACATACTGACTGCGCAAAACGTACCGAACCTGTTTGCCCGCAACGAACGCGTAATCTGTTTGTTTGATACCGAATTTGGTCCGATGGTGCAGATTCTGGTCGGCGCGACTATCGTCGGCAGCATTGAAACCACATGGGCTGGCACCATTACCCCACCGCGTGAAGGCGTCATCAAGCGCTGGACCTGGCCGGAAGGCGAAAGCGAAGGGTCGGTGGCGCTGTTGAAAGGTCAGGAAATGGGCCGCTTTAAGCTCGGTTCCACCGTCATCAACCTGTTCGCACCTGGCAAAGTTAACCTGGTTGAGCAGTTGCAGGATCTTTCCGTGACCAAAATCGGCCAACCTATGGCCATCTCGACCGAGACTTTCGTGACGCCAGAGACAGAACCGGCCCCGCTGGCGAAAGAAGAGATCGAAGCAGAACACGACGCCAGCCCGCTGGTTGACGACAAAAAAGACGAAAGTTAAACATAGGAATCGCTGCTGTGCGCCTGATTATCACTTTTCTGATGGCCTGGTGCCTCAGCCTGGGGGCGTACGCTGCGACGGCCCCCGATGCCAAACAACTCACACAGGAACTGGAGCAGGCAAAAGCGGCAAAACCCGCTCAGCCAGAAACCGTCGAGGCGCTCCAGTCCGCGCTGAATGCCCTTGAGGAGCGGAAAGGCTCTCTCGAGCGCGCACAGCAATATCAGCAGGTTATTGATAACTTCCCCAAGCTGTCCGCAACGTTACGCGCACAGCTTAGTAACCTGCGCGATGAACCGCGCAATGCGCCAACCGGACTCACTACCGATGCATTAAACCAGGAGATCCTCCAGGTTAGCAGCCAACTGCTGGAAAAGAGTCGTCAGGCCCAGCAGGAGCAGGATCGCGCCCGGGAAATCGCCGACTCGTTAAGCCAGCTTCCTCAACAGCAAACCGATGCCCGCCGCCAGCTCAATGAGCTTGAGCGGCGCATTGGTACCTCCAATGGCAATTCCGCGCAGAATCAGGCGATGCAAGCTGAATCCGCCAAACTTAAAGCCCTGGTCGATGAACTGGAGCTGGCACAGCTTTCCGCCAATAACCGTCAGGAACTGGCGCGTATGCGCTCCGAACTGGCGGAAAAGCAGAGTCAGCAACTCGACACTTACCTGCAGGCTTTGCGCAATCAACTCAACAGTCAGCGCCAGCGTGAAGCAGAGCGAGCGCTGGAAAGTACCGAACTGCTGGCGGAAAACAGCGCGGGACTGCCGGAAGGTATTGTCGATCAGTTCAAGGTTAACCGCGAGCTGTCTCAGGCTTTGAACCAGCAGGCGCAACGTATGGACCTGGTCGCCTCGCAGCAGCGTCAGGCTGCCAGCCAAACGCTGCAGGTCCGCCAGGCCTTGAATACGCTGCGAGAGCAGTCTCAGTGGCTTGGGGTTTCAAATATGCTGGGAGAAGCGCTGCGCGCGCAGGTATCCCGTCTGCCGGAAATGCCCAAGCCCCAGCAGTTGGATACCGAAATGGCGCAGCTTCGCGTGCACCGTATGCGCTATGAGGATCTCCTCAACAAACAGCCGCAGCTGCGTCAGATTCATCAGGCCGATGGACAACCGCTGACCGCTGAACAGAGCAGTATTCTCAACGCCCAGCTACGCACCCAGCGCGAGCTGCTGAACTCATTGTTACAGGGCGGCGATACGCTGATCCTTGAGCTGACCAAGCTCAAAGTCTCCAACAGCCAACTGGAAGATGCGCTAAAAGAGGTCAACGAAGCAACGCACCGCTATCTGTTCTGGACGTCAGACGTCAGTCCCATTTCGCTCTCCTGGCCTGTCGACATCGTTCAGGATCTGCGGCGTTTGATCTCATTAGATACGTTTAATCAGTTGGGTAAAGCCAGCATCATGATGCTGACCAGCAAAGAAACACTATTGCCGCTGTTCGCGGCGTTGGTGCTGGTTGGCTTTAGCCTCTCTTCGCGCAAGCACTTCACCCGTTTCCTTGAACGCTCGTCCGCGCGAGTCGGGAAAGTCACCCAGGACCATTTCTGGCTGACAATACGCACGGTATTCTGGTCAATACTCGTCGCTTCTCCGTTGCCGGTGTTATGGGCAACGCTCGGTTACGGGTTGCAGGAAGCCTGGCCTTACCCGCTGGCTGTTGCTATCGGCGATGGCGTTACCGCCACGGTGCCTATGCTATGGGCGGTAATGATTTGCGCCACCTTTGCGCGTCCCAACGGTTTGTTCATTGCCCACTTTGGCTGGCCACGTAACCGCGTCGCGAAAGCCATGCACTACTACCTGATGAGCATCGGACTGATTGTCCCGCTGATCATGGCGGTGATTATGTTTGATAATCTCAATGACCGGGAATTCTCCGCCTCGCTGGGACGTCTGTGCTTTATTCTGATTTGCGGTGCGCTGGCGGTCGTGACCCTGAGCCTGAAACGTGCCGGGATACCGCTGTACCTCGATAAAGAGGGCAACAGCGATAACATGGTCAATAGTATGCTGTGGAATATGCTGATGGGCGCGCCGCTGATTGCAATTCTCGCCGCGGCAGTGGGTTATCTCGCCACATCGCAAGCCCTGCTGGCACGCCTGGAAACATCCGTGGCGATTTGGTTCTTATTACTGGTGGTGTATCACGTCATCCGCCGCTGGATGCTAATTCAGCGCCGCCGCCTTGCGTTTGACCGCGCCAAACATCGACGCGCCGAAATGCTGGCGCAACGTGCGCGGGGCGAAGAGGAACCACCTCATTCAACCAGCCTTGAAGGTACGATCGATGTAGATGAAAGCGAAGTGGATCTGGATGCAATCAGCGCGCAATCGCTGCGCCTGGTACGTTCTATCCTGATGCTTATCGCCCTGCTCTCGGTTATTGTGCTGTGGTCAGAAATTCATTCCGCTTTCGGCTTCCTGGAAAACATCTCGTTGTGGGATGTCACCTCCACGGTGCAGGGCGTGGAAAGCTTAGAACCGATAACGCTGGGCGCGGTGCTCATTGCTATTCTGGTGTTTATCATCACCACCCAGCTAGTGCGCAACCTACCCGCGTTGCTGGAGCTGGCGCTACTGCAACATCTGGATTTAACCCCCGGCACCGGTTACGCCATCACCACTATCACTAAGTATCTTCTGATGCTGATTGGCGGCCTGGTGGGCTTCTCGATGATCGGTATTGAGTGGTCCAAACTGCAATGGCTGGTGGCGGCTCTTGGTGTCGGTCTGGGCTTTGGTTTGCAGGAGATCTTCGCCAACTTTATTTCCGGCCTGATTATCCTGTTTGAAAAGCCAATCCGCATTGGCGACACGGTTACAATTCGCGATCTCACCGGTAGCGTGACGAAAATTAATACCCGTGCCACCACTATCAGCGACTGGGACCGCAAAGAGATCATCGTACCCAACAAAGCCTTTATCACCGAACAGTTTATCAACTGGTCGCTATCCGATTCGGTTACCCGTGTGGTGTTAACCATCCCGGCACCGTCGGAGGCTAACAGCGAGGAGGTTACGCAGATCCTGCTGACTGCCGCACATCGTTGCTCGCTGGTTATCGATAACCCGGCGCCAGAAGTCTTCCTGGTTGACCTGCAACAAGGAATTCAAATCTTCGAACTGCGTATTTATGCCGCTGAAATGGGGCATCGCATGCCGCTGCGCCATGAAATCCACCAGCTGATTCTGGCAGGCTTCCGCGAGCATGGTATTGATATGCCGTTCCCACCGTTCCAGATGCGTCTGGAGAGCCTCGGCGGTAAGCAAACAGGCAGAACATTAAGTTCTGCAGGAAGAGGCAGCCGCCCGGCGGGAAGTTTGTAAGCGGAAGGCTTCACTGTATCCGGCCTACTAAGATGCATCTTTGTAGGCCGGATTGGGCAGGTCGTTTATTCCACCGCCCACTCAGGTTCGTTGACCGCGCGGCGGCTGTAGTTCTCATAAATCGCCATCGCCAGCAGCGAGAAGAAGATCGGGCCGCCGGTCATCCACAAGGCACTGTTCCAGTCCCGGGCTTCAATTACTGGCTGGATGATGGTGAACACGTTGGCAAACGTCACCACCAGAACGACCACACCCGTTGCCAGCAGCGTCGCCGCTCGGGTTTTAAAGACAACAAACGGCCTTTCCAGACCCGGACGGGATTTAAAGAACGGAAACGCCAGCGCCAGGAACAGATACGGCAGCGTCATGGATACGTTCGCCATCAGCGTCAGTTTGTTATAGAACGCTGAAGCCGTATCGCCACCAAATGAAACCAACAGGATAAACAGGCTCACCAGCAGGCACTGTAACCACATTGCCGTCGTCGGCATCCCTACGGCATTCAGTTTGGTCATCGGCGCGGGCCACAACGCTTTCGGCGTGCCCTGAATAATCGCTTTCAGCGGTGAGTAGCTGAGGGTGAAAAAAGCGCCGGTATAGGCAAGGAACATGGAAAGCCCGGTAATACGTGCAAACCATACGCCCATCACCACCGCGGTCTCAGGGGAAAGATGCAGCGCATTACCCAACGTCATCCCGAGGCTCTTCATCAGGATATAAGTAATATTGCCGAGGTTGACCGAGCTATTGCTTATATCCTGCTGCCAGTTGGTGCTAACACCCCATAAAAAGATGGCCAGTGAATAACCAACAGAAATGACAATAGCGGCAAAAACAATGCCTTTAGCAAAGTTCTTTTCTGGTTTTTCTGTTTTATCAACCAGTCCCCCTACAGCTTCAATTCCGCCATAAGCAAAAATGGCAAACACAACAAATGACAACATTGCCAGCCCGGACTGATATCCGGGATTAGGTGAGGAGATGAAATTAATATCCTGTGCAAAGTGGCCACCAGTTAATAACAAGATAGCGACACTCACTAACAACAGAACTAAATTAAGACACATTACGGCAATTCCGCCTACTGCCGTAATACGGGCAATCTTATTAATACCCCGGGAGGCCACGCAGGTCACCAGAATCATCCAGCCAACGGCGAGCAGTCCGACGACCTGCGTAGGCTCAAGCCCTGCAATACGCCAGTGCTGCGTCATGTCTGCGCCAAACAAGAAGGTTGAAAAAGGTACCCAGACTTTCGCCGCAGTACTTACCATCCATATCACATAAGAAGAAAACCACATAAACGTGCCGATAAAGGCATAGCGCGGTCCAACGCTATTATTCATCCACGAATAGATTCCACCCTCTTCTTTCCGATAGGCAGAACCCATTTCCGCCATCATTAAAGCAAATGGAATAAAGAATAATAATGCAGAAAATATATACCACGGTATTGCACTATACCCCATTAAATAGAATGCGGAGGGGCTATTAGCAAAACCGAAAACTGACGTAAATATCATGAGAATGAGACCTGGCAGGCTCATCTTTTTTATTGTTTGGGTCATTAAACCATCCCTTACTCTGGCAAGCGTTTAGCAAACGCCGCTCACCGGTTGGCACTGCTCTCTTTGCAGAGTTCAGCGATAAAAAAATCAACACAGAATTGATACCTAAACGATATCAAATATCCAGGTGTAAATTGTGGCTATTAGAGGGGGAAATGAAAAAATATGCTACAAAGTGGCGATTAAACCGCCACTTTGTATTGCGGAAGAGTAAGTTATGCGCGATCGACGGTAAATGCGATAACCTCGGCCAGGCTCTCTGCGCCCAGCGCCAGCATTACCAGACGGTCAACACCCAGCGCCACGCCTGAGCAATCCGGCATGCCTACTTTCAGCGCTTCCAGCAGGTTGGTATCGATAGGCTGCTGCGGCAGACCACGTGCGGCACGTTTGCGGTTATCCTGTTCAAATCGTTGCTGCTGCTCGCGCGCGTCGGTCAATTCATGGAAACCATTTGCCAGCTCAATACCTTTGTAATAAACCTCGAAACGTTCAGCCACGCGGTGATCTTCGGTACTGATTTGCGCCAGTGATGCCTGGCTGGCCGGGAAATGATACACAAACGTCGGTTTGTCTTTACCAATATGCGGCTCAACGCCCATCGTAAACAGCAGCTGCAGTAAGGTGTCCCGGTCTTCTTCGGTATCGGCGATATTGCTGAGATCCAATTTCGCCGCCACTTCCCGCAACTGGGCTTTATCCGCAGACAGCGGGTCTATCTCCAGATGACGCTGGAAGGCTTGCTGGTAAGAGAGGCTTTCCGCAGGCGAACAGTCCAGCACCTGCTGAAGCAAATCGTCCACCTCATTCATCAGCCGATACATATCGTAGTGCGGACGATACCACTCAAGCATGGTGAATTCAGGGTTATGATGGCGCCCCATCTCTTCATTACGGAAGCTGCGGCACAGTTGATACACCGGGCCGCACCCTGCCACCAGCAGGCGCTTCATATGGTATTCAGGGCTGGTCATTAAATAGAGATTCATCCCCTGGGAGTGTCCAGGGCCAACGAAACGCGTTTCGAACGGGAACAGATGGATGTCCGTTACCGTTGCCTGACTCATACAAGGGGTCTCAACCTCAAGCACGCCACGATCGGCAAAAAAGCGGCGAATCTCCGCTATAATTGCTGCACGTTTTAACAGATTGGGGATGGACGCGCTCGGCTGCCAGGTTGCCGTTTCGCTCATGGTTGTTTCTCCGATTTAAGACAAGGGCACGAAGTCTACTCGTATCGCGCTAACGAGACAAATTTCAGGCAGCAGTAATCAGCACTGGCAATTGGATAAAAAAAGCGACATAGGGTGGTTTAGTAATTAAATTAATCAAATTCAATGATAATTCCCCCCTGTGACACGCTAAAAAAATCGAACACGTCAAATTTCCCGCACATCCCTAAGACTATACTATTGTACCTATAAAGGAGCAGTGGAAACGCGTTCATAACCTGTTTGAAGCCGATGAAGCATCTGATTTCAGGCGGGGATGAAATAACAACAATCTGGAGGAATGTCGTGCAAACCTTTCAAGCCGATCTTGCCATTATAGGCGCCGGTGGCGCGGGATTACGTGCTGCAATTGCTGCCGCACAAGCAAATCCCAACGCTAAAATCGCACTGATCTCAAAAGTGTACCCAATGCGCAGCCATACCGTTGCTGCCGAAGGCGGCTCTGCTGCTGTCGCGCAGGATCATGACAGCTTTGACTACCATTTTCACGATACGGTAGCAGGCGGAGACTGGCTATGTGAGCAGGATGTCGTGGATTACTTTGTCCACCACTGCCCAACTGAAATGACGCAACTGGAACAATGGGGCTGCCCATGGAGCCGTCGTGAAGACGGTAGCGTCAACGTACGTCGCTTCGGCGGCATGAAAATCGAGCGTACCTGGTTTGCCGCAGATAAAACCGGCTTCCACATGTTGCATACGCTGTTCCAAACATCTTTGCAGTTCCCGCAGATTCAGCGCTTTGACGAACACTTCGTTCTGGATATCCTGGTGGACGAGGGTCATGCCCGCGGCCTGGTTGCCATGAACATGATGGAAGGCACGCTGGTGCAGATCCGTGCTAACGCAGTCGTAATGGCAACGGGCGGCGCTGGTCGTGTTTACCGTTACAACACCAACGGCGGCATCGTAACCGGCGACGGTATGGGCATGGCGCTGAGCCACGGCGTTCCGCTGCGTGATATGGAATTCGTTCAGTATCACCCGACGGGTCTGCCAGGCTCCGGTATCCTGATGACTGAAGGCTGCCGCGGTGAAGGCGGTATTCTGGTCAACAAAAACGGCTACCGTTATCTGCAAGACTACGGCATGGGTCCGGAAACCCCGCTGGGCGAGCCGAAAAACAAATACATGGAACTCGGTCCGCGCGACAAAGTTTCTCAGGCTTTCTGGCACGAATGGCGCAAAGGCAACACCATTTCCACTCCGCGTGGCGATGTGGTTCACCTGGACCTGCGTCACCTCGGCGAGAAAAAACTGCTCGAACGTTTACCGTTCATCTGCGAACTGGCGAAAGCTTACGTGGGTGTCGATCCGGTTAAAGAACCGATCCCGGTACGTCCGACCGCACACTACACCATGGGCGGTATCGAAACCGATCAGCACTGTGAAACCCGCATTAAAGGTCTGTTCGCTGTCGGCGAATGTTCCTCTGTTGGTCTGCATGGCGCTAACCGTCTGGGCTCTAACTCCCTGGCGGAACTGGTGGTCTTCGGTCGTATGGCCGGTGAACAAGCTGCGGAACGCGCTGCAACGGCTGGCGCTGCAAACAGTGCCGCTCTTGACGCACAGGTTGCTGGCGTTGAAAAACGTCTGAAAGATCTGGTTAACCAGGAAGGTAACGAAAACTGGTCTAAGATCCGTGATGAAATGGGTATCTCCATGGAAGAAGGTTGCGGTATCTACCGTACGCCGGAACTGATGCAGAAAACCGTTGATAAGCTGGCTGAACTGCAGGAACGCTTCAAGCGCGTACGTATCACTGATACCTCCAGCGTCTTCAACACCGACCTGCTGTATACCATCGAACTGGGTCACGGTCTGAACGTTGCTGAATGTATGGCGCACTCCGCGCTGGCGCGTAAAGAATCCCGCGGCGCGCATCAGCGTCTGGATGAAGGCTGTACCGAGCGTGACGACGTGAACTTCCTCAAACACACCCTCGCCTTCCGCGATGCTGACGGCACGACTCGCCTGGAATACAGCGACGTGAAAATCACCACTCTGCCACCGGCTAAACGTGTTTACGGTGGCGAAGCGGAAGCAGCCGATAAGAAGGAGAAGGCGAATGGCTGAGATGAAAAACCTGAAAGTTGAGGTGGTGCGCTATAACCCGGAAACCGATACCGCGCCGCACAGTGCTTTCTACGAAGTTCCTTATGATGAAACCACGTCACTGCTGGATGCGCTGGGCTACATCAAGGATAACCTGGCACCGGACCTGAGCTACCGCTGGTCCTGCCGTATGGCAATCTGCGGCTCCTGCGGCATGATGGTCAACAATGTACCGAAACTGGCGTGCAAAACCTTCCTGCGTGATTACACAAACGGCATGAAGGTTGAAGCGCTGGGTAACTTCCCGATTGAGCGCGATCTGGTCGTCGACATGACGCACTTTATCGAAAGCCTGGAAGCGATCAAACCGTACATCATCGGTAACCCGCGTACACCGGATCAGGGTCCAAACACCCAGACTCCGGCGCAGATGGCGAAGTATCATCAGTTCTCCGGTTGCATCAACTGTGGTCTGTGCTACGCCGCGTGCCCGCAGTTCGGCCTGAACCCTGAGTTCATTGGACCGGCTGCGATTACGCTGGCGCATCGTTACAACGAAGATAGCCGCGACCACGGTAAGAAGGAGCGTATGGCTCAATTGAACAGCCCGAACGGCGTCTGGACCTGTACTTTCGTGGGCTACTGCTCCGAAGTCTGCCCGAAACACGTCGATCCGGCTGCGGCCATTCAGCAGGGTAAAGTTGAAAGTTCAAAAGACTTTCTTATCGCTACCCTGAAACCACGCTAAGGAGTGCACGATGACGACTAAACGTAAAGCCTATGTGCGGCCAATGACGTCCACCTGGTGGAAAAAGCTGCCATTTTATCGTTTTTACATGCTGCGTGAAGGCACGGCAGTCCCGGCAGTCTGGTTCAGCATTGAACTGATTATCGGCCTGTTTGCACTCAAGCATGGTGCAGAGTCCTGGATGGGCTTTGTCGCCTTTTTACAAAACCCGGTGGTGGTAATCCTTAACATTATCGCCCTGGCAGCAGCGCTGCTGCATACCAAAACCTGGTTTGAGCTGGCACCAAAAGCAGCCAACATCATCGTAAAAGACGAAAAAATGGGGCCAGAGCCGATCATCAAAGGTCTCTGGGCAGTCACTGTGGTTGCTACAGTAGTCATACTGTTTGTTGCCCTGTTCTGGTAAGGAGTCCGGAATGATTAATCCAAATCCAAAACGCTCTGACGAACCCGTATTCTGGGGCCTGTTTGGTGCAGGCGGTATGTGGAGCGCAATCATTGCGCCGGTAATGATCCTGCTGGTAGGCATTATGCTGCCGCTGGGCTTTGTTCCTGATGCTTTCAGCTATGAACGCGTACTGGCATTCGCTCAGAGCTTCATCGGACGTGCGTTTCTGTTCCTGATGATCGTTCTGCCGCTGTGGTGTGGTTTACACCGTATGCACCACGCGATGCATGACCTGAAAATCCACGTGCCGGCTGGCAAATGGGTATTCTACGGACTGGCAGCTATCCTGACCGTTGTAACGGCGATTGGTATTCTGACCATCTAAGTACATGCGTTAATTATCAGGCCCGCCATTGGCGGGCCTTTTTTATTTGTGCAGCACCCCGGTCAACCAACGGGAAAATTCACGCATCGCGGGCGTCTCCGGGCGAGATTGCAAACGCGTTATCCAGTAGCTTCCCAAATCAATCTGCGTTAAAAACGGCTGAACGATACGTTCACTGCTGAGTAAATGCGTGAACATTCTGACTGGCGCAATTGCCACACCGATCCCCGCCTGAGCGGCTTCCAGCATGGTGACGGACGAATCAAACACCATCACATTGTGCGTCGGTGACGGAGGCGCCTCTCCGGCCGCCTGCATCCAAAGCGCCCATTCATCCCGCCGATACGATCGCAATAACGGAAATTTCAGGATGTCCGCAGGCGTTTGAATCTGCGAAGCCAATGTTGGCGAACACAGTGGAGACATCAGCGCGCTACATAAATATTGCGCATCGGTATCGTGCCAGGCTCCCCCACCGTAGCGAATGGTATAATCCAGCCCTTCGGCGGCGGGATCCACGCGATTATTATGGGTAGAAATATGCAAATCAATATGTGGGTAACTGCGCTTAAAATCGCTCAGAAGCGGGAAAAGACAGCCGATAGCAAAGGTTCCCACTACGCCAATTTTAAGTTTTTCCTGGGTCTGTTTAGTGGCAAAACGATCCAACATCCCCGCCATACGATCGAAGGAGTCATTAAGTACAGGTAACAGACTTTCCCCTTCAGTCGTCAACATTAATCCACGAGAACCGCGCACAAATAGCTGACAATTCAGCTGCTGCTCCAGCGATTTTACATGCTGGCTGATGGCAGAATGCGTCACGTTGAGCTCAATCGCAGCGCGGGTAAAACTGAGATGTCTGGCCGCGGCTTCAAAAGCCCGCAGCGAGTTAAGAGGGATATAGCTACGCGTCATCATCCGGCCTGTTAGAAAAACTTATATCTGCTGCTAAATTTAACCGTTTGTCAACACGGTGCAAATCAAACACACTGATTGCGTCTGACGGGCCCGGACACCCTTTTGCTTTTAATTACGGAACTGATTTCATGATGAAAAAATCGATATGCTGCGCACTGCTGCTGACAGCCTCTTTCTCCACGTTTGCTGCCGCAAAAACAGAACAACAAATTGCCGATATCGTTAACCGCACCATCACACCACTGATGCAGGAGCAGGCTATTCCGGGTATGGCCGTGGCGATTATCTACGAGGGGAAACCTTATTACTTTACCTGGGGTAAAGCCGATATCGCCAATAACCACCTAGTCACGCAGCAAACGCTGTTTGAGCTAGGGTCGGTCAGTAAGACGTTTAACGGCGTGTTGGGCGGCGACGCTATCGCCCGCGGCGAAATTAAGCTCAGCGATCCGGTCACGAAATACTGGCCAGAACTGACAGGCAAACAGTGGCGGGGTATCAGCCTGCTGCACTTAGCCACCTATACAGCGGGTGGCCTGCCGCTGCAGATCCCCGATGACATTACGGATAAAGCCGCATTACTGCGCTTTTATCAAAACTGGCAACCACAATGGACTCCGGGCGCTAAGCGTCTTTACGCTAACTCCAGCATTGGTCTGTTTGGTGCGCTGGCGGTGAAACCTTCAGGTATGAGCTACGAAGAGGCAATGACCAGACGCGTCCTGCAACCATTAAAACTGGCGCATACCTGGATTACGGTTCCGCAAAGCGAACAAAAAAACTATGCCTGGGGCTATCGCGAAGGGAAGCCTGTGCACGTTTCTCCGGGACAACTTGACGCCGAAGCCTATGGCGTGAAATCCAGCGTTATCGATATGGCCCGCTGGGTTCAGGCCAACATGGACGCCAGCCACGTTCAGGAGAAAACGCTCCAGCAGGGCATTGAGCTTGCGCAGTCTCGCTACTGGCGTATTGGTGATATGTACCAGGGATTAGGCTGGGAGATGCTGAACTGGCCGCTGAAAGCTGATTCGATCATCAACGGCAGCGACAGCAAAGTGGCATTGGCAGCGCTTCCCGCCGTTGAGGTAAACCCGCCAGCACCTGCCGTGAAAGCCTCATGGGTGCATAAAACAGGATCCACAGGCGGATTTGGCAGCTACGTTGCCTTCGTTCCAGAAAAAAACCTTGGCATCGTAATGTTGGCAAACAAAAGCTACCCCAACCCGGCTCGCGTCGAGGCGGCCTGGCGCATTCTTGAAAAACTGCAATAACTGACAGAGGGGTCCGGTAAATCGGACCTCCTTTCTTGCTCTTTTTTTCCTGTTGTCATCTACACTTAACAAAAATACAGCAAGGAAAATCTCATGCGCATTTTGCCCGTCGTTGCTGCAGTTACGGCTGCATTCCTGGTTGTCGCTTGCAGCTCCCCAACACCGCCGAAAGGCGTTACCGTGGTGAATAACTTTGATGCCAAACGCTATCTGGGAACATGGTATGAAATTGCGCGCTTCGACCATCGTTTCGAGCGCGGGTTGGATAAAGTGACCGCAACGTACAGCTTGCGCGACGACGGCGGCATCAACGTTATTAACAAGGGCTATAACCCTGACAGGGAGATGTGGCAGAAAACGGAAGGGAAAGCCTATTTCACCGGCGACCCAAGCACGGCCGCGCTTAAAGTATCATTCTTCGGCCCCTTCTATGGTGGGTATAACGTAATTGCACTCGACCGGGAATATCGTCACGCGCTGGTTTGCGGTCCGGATCGCGACTACCTGTGGATCCTTTCACGGACCCCAACTATTTCAGATGAAATGAAACAGCAAATGTTAGCCATCGCGACCCGGGAGGGGTTTGAGGTGAATAAGCTGATTTGGGTGAAACAACCTGGCGCTTAGTGAGTGCTCAGCTTCAGACCAATAATGCCAGCAACGATCAGCCCAAGGCTCAGCAAACGTGCCGGACTGGCAGATTCACCCAGCAGCAAAATCCCTGTAATGGCCGCCCCTACGGCGCCAATGCCGGTCCAGACCGCATAAGCGGTTCCTACAGGTAATGTGCGCATTGCCCAGGAGAGCATGGCAATACTAACGATCATCGCCGCAATAGTGATAATGCTTGGCGTAAGACGCGTAAAACCGTGGGTATATTTCAGGCCAATCGCCCAGACGACTTCGAGCAAACCTGCAATTAATAAAACGATCCAGGACATATCAGGCTCCAGAACAATGGGGCCGTCCCCGGTGAAAGAAGCGTTTGCAGGTCGTCCTACAAAGCTGATGTGTGAAATGGCATTTTTGCCCGGAAGAAAATGAATTTCAACCTTTTTATTCACTGCCTGCTAAAAGCAAGAATTAAGCATAATTAGCGGCGTAGTTCCCGCATTTGGCACTCATCGGAGTTCTCTATGATGAAGGGCTTTCTGAAACCGGAAAGTCGATTGCCCCTCTTCTGAATGCGAAACGTTTATGCTTAAAATTTTAGTGATTGACCGGTGCCACTTTACCCGCACAGGGATAGAGGCCTTGCTTAATCATTCTGGCAGGTTTAGCTCTTCATTTCTGGTATCAGGAATCAATAATCTCCTGTTAGCAAAAGAGCATATTTTGCAATGGAAACCGCATCTGGTGATCGCGGATTTATACAGTTTTATTAGCGAGACGCACTCCAGTCCGCCAATTAACCCTTTTTTTATGAGTTGTGGCGTCATCCCACTGATTTTACTGCAATCAGCAGATAGACAGCATGCCCCCATCGCGCCCTCTCAATCCGTCGCCCATTCGGTCTTGACCAAGCACACCACGCTGAACACACTCTCCCACACAATTCAGGAAGCACTTCAGGTTCGCCCCGCATTAGAAATACCCAAAAACGCCACGCCTTTGCTTACGCCGCAGGAGGAGAAAGTATTATCAATGTGGATGGATGGTGTGAGTAACAATGCCATTGCCGCCGCACTCAGTATTCATGGCAAAACGGTCTACACCTATAAGCGGAATATCCGTATGAAACTGCACCTGGGGAACCGCTTCTCGCCGTTTCTGTCACTCCCAGGGAAGGGAGATTAACGGTACGACACGACGTCGTACCGTTCTTCATTATTGCTGAGCTTTTGTCGCTGCACCAGAAATGGCGCTACCGCCTTCAGAAATATCCTGTCCTACGCCTCGTGTGGTATTACACGCGGTTAAAACGGAAGAAAGTACCAACACAGAAAAGATCGCAGCAATTGTCTTCTTAACCATAACGTCTTCCTTTTCTAGCCAATATTGTTTGTGTATAGCTACTTAATAATAGACAAGATCTGGGAGTGTGATGGATAAACAATCGTTTTTAAGACTATATGAAAGGATTAGCTGGCAGCGTGAGAGATTGAATTGCCAAGATGTTTGATGTCTTCACCGAAACCGCGCGCGGTATTGCATCCCGTCAGGAGGGTGCTGGTGAAAAGGAGTAGCATTACAAGACCGAGAAGACGTTTCATCATTCCTGCCCTGGAAAAAGTATGGCGCAGCAACCTGCGCCATAAGATCAAATGGAAGACTTATTTTACGCGAGAAACGTATTCGCCGGAGCGGGTATCCACTTTGATCACTTCGCCGATCTGTACGAACAGCGGAACTTTAACGACTGCGCCGGTAGACAGGGTAGCCGGTTTGCCGCCAGTACCAGCGGTATCGCCTTTTAGACCTGGGTCGGTTTCAACAACTTCCAGCTCAACGAAGTTCGGCGGAGTTACGGAGATCGGCTGACCGTTCCACAGGGTCACGATACATTCAGCCTGGTCCAGCAGCCATTTAGCGTTATCGCCTACCGCTTTCTCGTCAGCAGCCAGCTGTTCGAAAGTGGTGTTATTCATAAAGTGCCAGAACTCACCGTCGCTATACAGGAAAGTCAGGTTCATGTCGGCTACGTCTGCGCCTTCAGCGGAGTCAGTAGACTTGAAGGTTTTCTCTACGCGAGTACCGGTCAGCAGGCGACGCAGCTTAACGCGCGCAAACGCCTGGCCTTTACCTGGTTTAACGAATTCGCTGGCTTCAACCGCATAAGGTTCGCCGTCCAACATGATTTTAAGACCAGCACGAAAATCGTTGCTATAGTACGTTGCCATAAGGCCCTCTGAAAATTGTTAACTGGTAGCTAAGCCACAAAATGGCGCATATTGTAACCCTAAATACCCCATCCAGAGAAGATTGGTTATCGCAACTTGCCGATGTTGTGACCGATCCCGATGAACTTCTGCATCTTTTGAATATAGACGCAGATGAAAAACTGTTGGCCGGACGCGATGCGAGACGGCTTTTCGCCCTGCGCGTGCCGCGCGCGTTTATTGCCCGCATGCAGAAAGGTAACCCGGACGATCCGCTTTTGCGTCAGGTACTTACCTCCCAGGAAGAGTTTGTTGCCGCGCCAGGCTACTCAACCGATCCGCTGGAAGAACAGCACAGTGTGGTTCCCGGTCTGCTGCATAAATATCGCAATCGGGCACTGTTGCTGGTCAAAGGCGGTTGTGCGGTGAATTGTCGCTATTGTTTCCGTCGACACTTCCCATATGCCGAAAACCAAGGCAATAAGCGCAACTGGCAGGTCGCTCTCGACTACATTACCGCGCATCCTGAGCTGGATGAAATCATCTTCTCTGGTGGCGATCCGTTAATGGCCAAAGACCACGAACTGGACTGGTTGCTCACGCAACTGGAAGCCATTCCGCACATTAAACGCCTGCGTATTCACAGCCGTTTGCCGATAGTGATTCCTGCGCGCATTACCGAAGGACTGGTCGAACGTTTTGCGCGCTCCTCTCTGCAGATTCTGCTGGTCAATCACATTAACCATGCCAATGAAGTTGATGAGACGTTTCGCCAGGCGATGAGTAGTCTGCGCGCCGCGGGCGTTACGCTACTCAACCAAAGCGTATTGCTGCGTGGCGTGAACGATAACGCACAAACCCTGGCTAACCTTAGCAACGCACTATTTGATGCCGGTGTGATGCCCTATTACCTGCACGTGCTGGATAAAGTACAGGGTGCCGCCCACTTTATGGTCAGCGATGATGAAGCGCGTCACATTATGCGTGAACTGCTGACACTGGTTTCCGGTTACATGGTCCCCAAACTGGCGCGTGAAATTGGTGGAGAGCCAAGTAAAACGCCGTTGGACCTGCAGTTACGCCAACAATAACCATTATTGAGTGTCCGATTCCGGACACTCGCTATCGATCACGATTATTTAATATCCCTGCAGGTGGAGCCGCACTTTTAATATGTGCTATTTTAACTCGCAGCGCGCAATTAGTTATTTGCAAAAAACATAAATAAAGTCAAATCTAGATTTTCAATAAATATATGGTTAGGGAGAACCTTTGATGGCTATAAGTATTAAAGGTATTAATACCGGTGTTATTCGTCAGAAGAATGAATTTGTTGCTTTGGCATTGAAGATTAAAGAACCAAGAAATAAAGAGTCGCTGTTTTTTCTCTCTCCGCTTGGGCTAAGAGATCTGCTTATCGCGCTCGAGAGCAGGCTCTATATGAAGCACCAACTTAGCGAAGACGCACGTTTGCAATATGAAAAAGAACGTGACAAAGCCAGCAAAAAGATGCACGAAAACATTCCGTTAATTCAGGAAGATGAGCTAAAGAATGCGGATATTAGCCGTCGCATAAATTCACTGACGTTAGTGGATGATAAAGGGGAGAACTTAGCATTTTCTCTGACGTTGCATGACGGGAAAACAGATGAATTACTGGTTAATGAATTACAGATTCAGGTGTTGGCGCATGCAATTATTCATGCAATAAATAATGCTGGCATGCGGGATTTAGCGCTACGAATTACATCGCTGCTGGATTTCCTGCCGCTGTACGATGTGGATTGCCAGCAAAACGACAATCTGGAATACGACTCTTATACACAACCCGAATGGAAACATAACCTGTTTAATCATTATCTGGCGATTATTTACCGCTATACGGATGATAAAGGAAAATCCCAATACTGTGGTTCGGTAGTAAAAACTCGCGCTGCTTCCGGCAGTAAAGAGGCCGAAGCCATTACCCGTCGTCTTCTTGATTTCAGCCCACGGCTGAAAAAACTTGCCGGCGTGCCGTGCCAGGTGTTTGTCAGAACGTTGACGGGTGATAAGACGCAAAAGCTCAATCAGGATCAGTGCCTGCGCGCGCTGCATCATTTACGCGTTCAGTCTGCGCATAAGACTCAGAATGCCTGATGGCGCTGCGCTTATCAGGCCTACGATTGCATGAGCCTGTCCAGGCCACTTTATTACACAAAATCATTCAATCTGCATCGCGGCGGCAAGCGAAGAAAATCCCCAGGAGCATAGATAACTATGTGACTGGGGTTTCACAGCGCAGCCAACAAAGAGGCAGGTTGAAGGATGAAGCGTAATCAGTTAGGGCACTTATAAACCTGTCCAATCATCTCACTGGCGGTAGGAACAAAGCTGGACAGCATTCCCTGCGATGGGCTGCTGACGCCATAAATCACATTACCGCCCATTGCCGCAGCCTGGTTACGCAGATCGTTTGCTGCGCCACGCATTGAGCCGCCCTCTTCGCCGTGCTGGCCAGAAAGCCAGTTGCTTTGCTTACCGGTTGCCGTGCCTATCAGTTGGCACTCTGCGCCAGGCTTGTCTTCGACAAAGCGTACGCTTTGCCCGGCTGAACTCAGTTCGTTGCTGGAGCTACAACCCGCCATCAGTAGCGCGGCACCAACGATCCCTGCTAAATATTTCACGTGCATGTCATTCCCCATGATCAATTAGTTGGACGTTATGTCCGTAGCTGAATCATATACTAAAAAGATGACCAAAAGAAAAACCCCCGGACATTTCTGCCCGAGGGTTTCTCAATTCTGGGAGATGAGCACCCAAATCATTCTGGTTGCAGGAAGGCGGCCAGTTTGTTAATCCCCAGGAGCTTACTCAAGTAAGTGACTGGGGTTAGCAAACGCAGCCAACGCATCTGCAGCCTGAAGGATGCAGGGTGTGGGCAATTACATCATGCCGCCCATACCACCCATGCCGCCCATACCACCAGCAGCACCTAAGTCAGGCGCATCGCCTTTCGGCAGGTCGGTAACCATGCACTCGGTGGTGATCATCAGACCCGCAACAGAAGCCGCGTACTGCAGAGCAGAACGAGTTACTTTGGTTGGATCCAGGATACCCATGTCGATCATGTTGCCGTATTCTTCAGTTGCAGCGTTGTAACCGTAGTTACCGTCACCGGCTTTCACGGTGTTAGCCACTACAGACGGCTCTTCGCCGCAGTTCAGTACGATTTGACGCAGTGGGGATTCCATTGCGCGCAGCGCAACTTTGATACCTACGTTCTGGTCTTCGTTCTGACCTTTCAGGCCGGCAATTTTAGACGCTACGCGAATCAGCGCAACACCACCACCAGCAACCACGCCTTCTTCTACCGCAGCACGGGTAGCGTGCAGGGCATCTTCAACGCGGGCTTTCTTCTCTTTCATTTCAACTTCAGTCGCAGCACCAACTTTGATAACCGCAACGCCGCCTGCCAGTTTCGCTACGCGCTCCTGCAGTTTTTCACGGTCATAGTCGGAAGTTGCTTCTTCGATCTGCTGGCGAATCTGAGTCACGCGACCCTGGATTGCAGCTTCGTCGCCCACGCCATCGATGATGGTGGTGGTATCTTTGTTGATAACAACGCGTTTCGCCTGACCCAGATCTTCCAGAGTTGCTTTTTCCAGCTCCATACCGATCTCTTCAGAGATAACGGTACCACCGGTCAGGGTAGCGATATCCTGCAGCATTGCTTTACGACGATCGCCGAAGCCAGGTGCTTTAACCGCAGCGACTTTCACGATACCGCGCATGGTGTTAACAACCAGAGTCGCCAGCGCTTCGCCTTCAACATCTTCAGCGATGATCAGCAGCGGTTTGCCTGCTTTCGCTACAGCTTCCAGAACCGGCAGCATTTCGCGGATGTTGGAGATTTTCTTGTCAGCCAGCAGGATGAACGGGCTTTCCAGTTCTACTGCGCCAGTTTCCGGCTTGTTGATGAAGTAAGGAGACAGGTAGCCACGGTCGAACTGCATACCTTCAACCACGTCCAGTTCGTCCTGCAGACCGGTACCGTCTTCAACGGTGATCACGCCTTCTTTACCGACTTTGTCCATCGCTTCAGCGATCAGTTTACCTACGGTTTCGTCGGAGTTAGCGGAGATGGTACCAACCTGAGCAATAGCTTTGGAGTCGGAGCACGGTACGGACAGTGCTTTCAGTTCTTCAACAGCAGCAGCGACAGCTTTGTCGATACCACGTTTCAGATCCATCGGGTTCATGCCCGCAGCAACGGCTTTCAGACCTTCAGTGATGATGGACTGAGCCAGTACGGTTGCGGTGGTGGTACCGTCACCTGCAGCGTCGTTCGCTTTAGAGGCAACTTCTTTCACCATCTGCGCACCCATGTTTTCGAACTTGTCTTCCAGTTCGATTTCACGTGCTACGGAAACACCATCTTTAGTGATGGTCGGTGCACCGAAAGATTTATCCAGAACTACGTTACGGCCTTTTGGACCGAGGGTAACTTTCACTGCATCTGCCAGTACGTTTACGCCGCGCAGCATTTTCACACGAGCGTCGTTACCGAATTTTACGTCTTTAGCTGCCATTTTCTCTTTCCCTTAAATTCGTATGTTCAGTGTCGTTCGCGGATTAGGCTTCAACAATTGCCAGGATGTCGCTTTCAGACATGATCAACACTTCTTCATTGTCGATCTTCTCAGATTTAACACCGTAGCCATCGTTGAAAATAACGATATCGCCGACTTTCACGTCCAGCGGCTGTACGGTACCGTTGTCCAGGATGCGACCCTTACCGACAGCGATGATTTCGCCACGAGTTGATTTACCTGCTGCAGAACCAGTCAGTACGATGCCGCCAGCAGATTTGGATTCAACTTCTTTACGTTTGACGATCACACGATCATGTAACGGACGAATACTCATTGATAGCTCTCCTTTGAGAAAGTCTTTATCAGTTATGGGTGACGCCGGCCCGTAAACGGTTTCCCGGCTAGTGACCAGAGAGATGGGGATGGGGTTTTGTGCCTTCAAGGGGGCAAGCGAAAAAAATTTTTTATCAGCAGAAAATCCCGTCAAAATGCCGACCTGCCTCACATTCCATAACGATTTCAGTCACGTCGTCATAAGCAAATCCGATTGTGATACCATCAAAAATCTGCGTTGTAGCCCGGTCAATGGGCATAATCGGATAACCACTTATGAGCGGACTGAAACAAGAGCTGGGACTGGCTCAGGGCGTTGGCCTGTTGTCGACATCATTGTTAGGTACAGGCGTTTTCGCCGTCCCCGCGCTGGCTGCGCTGGTGGCTGGCAATAACAGCCTGTGGGCCTGGCCGGTGCTGATTGTTTTGGTCTTTCCGGTGGCAATTGTCTTCGCCGTACTGGGTCGTCATTTCCCCAGCGCAGGCGGTGTGGCGCATTTTGTCGGCATGGCCTTTGGTTCACGACTGGAGCGCGTCACCGGATGGCTATTTTTGTCGGTCATTCCTGTCGGCTTGCCTGCGGCATTGCACATCGCCGCCGGATTCGGTCAGGCGATGTTTGGCTGGCATGACGAGCAGCTTCTGCTGGCTGAGCTGGGTACGCTGGCATTGGTTTGGTACATCGGCTCCCGCGGCGCAAGCTCAAGCGCTAATCTGCAAACGGTCATTGCCGGACTGATTGTTGCCCTCATTGTTGCTATCTGGTGGGCGGGCGATCTGAAACCAGGCGAAATCCCCTTCCCTGCAATTAGCGATATTGAACTCCCCGGTCTGTTCGCCGCACTGTCGGTGATGTTCTGGTGTTTTGTTGGCCTCGAAGCGTTTGCTCACCTGGCGTCTGAATTCAAAAATCCGGAACGAGACTTCCCACGCGCGCTGATGATTGGCCTGCTGCTGGCTGGATCTGTTTATTGGGCATGCACCGTCGTCGTTCTCCATTTTGGTGCCTACGGCGAGCAAATGGCCGCCGCAGCATCGCTGCCAGAAATCGTCGTGCAACTGTTTGGTGTACAGGCACTGTGGGTCGCCTGCATCATTGGTTATTTGGCCTGTTTTGCCAGCCTCAACATTTATATTCAAAGTTTCGCTCGACTGGTCTGGTCGCAAGCGCAGTATAAGCCTGAGAGTTATCTGGCTCGCCTGTCCCCCCGCCACCTTCCGCGCAATGCGCTAAACGCCGTCTTAGGCTGCTGCGTAGTCAGTACTCTGTGTATCTATATGCTGCAAATCAATCTCGATGCGTTAATCGTCTACGCCAACGGCATCTTTATTATGATTTATTTGCTGTGCATGTTGGCGGGTTGTCGATTACTGAAAGGGCATTACCGCGCACTGGCAATCATTGGTGGTCTGCTGTGCCTACTACTACTGGCAATGGTCGGCTGGAAGAGTTTGTACGCATTGATTATGCTGGCAGGGCTGTGGCTGTTTTTACCCCGCAGGCCGGATAAGGCAACGTTGACGCCATCATCCGGCCTATAAACACTTTTGCCGGATGGCGCTAACGCTTATCCGGCCTACATACTGAGGCTTAATCCCGACGATCGTCTTTATGTTCGATGCTGTCGCGCTTGTCATCCTTGCGCTGAAATTCACCATCAAAAGTCTCACCGCCACCGGTTCCGGCGCTAAAACCACCGCCAGGCATACGCGAAAAACGTAAATGTGGCAGCAGTTTCATCGTCAGATGTTTTTGCACCGGGGGTAATAAAAGAAGAAGACCGAGGAAATCGGTGAAAAAGCCAGGCAGCACCAACAGCAGGCCAGCGATAATCAGCGATACGCTTTTGATCATTTCTGCAGCCGGACTTTCACCAGCCGCCATTTTTTGTTGCATCAGTAAAAAGTTCTTAAATCCCTGATTACGAACCAGAGACATACCGATAACCGACGTAAAAATAACCAAAATCAGTGTCATCAGGACGCCCATCACATGGGCAACCTGAATAAAAATAGATATCTCTATGTAAACATAGAGAAAAATGGCAAGTAATGGTATCCAGCGCAAAGGGATCTCCTGTTAATAACAGCCGTTTTGTTCAACTTCTGTTCGAAAAATTATGTTAATCGCATCGATTTGATATTGTGGTGGTTAGCAAAATTTCAAGTGGCTTGTACACTAATATTTAGGGTTAATCACAAAGGGGTGATCCATTTCACAGAATAATAAATAAGGGGTAAATTCCACGCTTTAAGTGATCCAGATTACGGTAGAAATCCTTAACCAGCATATGATCTCGGGTATCAGACCGATGCAGGGGATAATCGTCGGTCGAGAAACAATCGAAATCACATATATCCTGTGTGTTTAGTCAAATCATTGGCAGCTTGAAAAAGAAGGTTCACATGTTAAACAACATTCGTATCGAAGAAGACTTGTTGGGTACCAGGGAAGTTCCAGCGGACGCCTACTACGGTGTCCACACTCTGAGAGCGATTGAAAACTTCTACATTAGCAACAGCAAAATCAGCGATATTCCTGAATTTGTTCGCGGTATGGTAATGGTTAAAAAGGCAGCGGCAATGGCCAACAAAGAGCTGCAAACCATTCCTAAGAGTGTGGCAAATGCCATCATCGCTGCGTGTGATGAAGTCCTGAATAACGGAAAATGCATGGATCAGTTCCCGGTAGACGTTTACCAGGGTGGTGCGGGTACCTCCGTCAACATGAACACCAACGAAGTTCTGGCCAATATCGGTCTGGAACTGATGGGTCACCAGAAAGGTGAATATCAGTACCTGAACCCGAACGACCACGTTAACAAATGTCAGTCTACCAACGATGCATACCCAACTGGCTTCCGTATCGCTGTATACGCATCCATCATCAAACTGATTGATGCACTGAACCAGCTGCGTGAAGGCTTTGAGAAAAAAGCCGATGAATTCCAGGACATCCTGAAAATGGGTCGTACCCAATTGCAGGATGCTGTACCGATGACTCTCGGTCAGGAATTCCGTGCTTTCAGCGTACTGCTGAAAGAAGAAGTGAAAAACATTGGGCGTACCGCTGAGCTGCTGCTGGAAGTTAACCTCGGCGCAACAGCAATCGGTACTGGTCTGAACACGCCGAAAGAGTACTCTCCGCTGGCAGTACAGAAACTGGCTGAAGTCACTGGCTTCGCCTGTGTTCCGGCAGAAGACCTGATTGAAGCAACTTCTGACTGTGGCGCATACGTTATGGTGCATGGCGCACTGAAGCGTCTGGCTGTGAAGATGTCCAAAATCTGTAACGACCTGCGTTTGCTCTCCTCTGGTCCGCGTGCGGGTCTGAACGAGATCAACCTGCCGGAACTGCAGGCTGGATCTTCTATCATGCCAGCTAAAGTGAACCCGGTTGTTCCGGAAGTCGTAAACCAGGTGTGCTTCAAAGTCATCGGTAACGACATCACTGTTACCATGGCATCTGAAGCTGGTCAGCTGCAGCTGAACGTAATGGAGCCGGTCATTGGTCAGGCAATGTTTGAATCCATTCACATTCTGAGCAACGCTTGCTACAACCTGCTGGAAAAATGCGTTAGTGGTATCACTGCTAACAAAGAAGTCTGTGAAGCGTTTGTATTCAACTCCATCGGCATCGTTACTTACCTCAACCCGTTCATCGGTCACCACAACGGCGACATCGTCGGTAAAATTTGTGCCGAAACTGGTAAGAGCGTACGTGAAGTTGTCCTGGAACGCGGTCTGTTGACCGAGTCTGAACTGGACGATATCTTCTCTGCACAGAACCTGATGCACCCTGCTTATAAAGCAAAACGTTATACTGATGAAAGCGAACAGTAATCGTGTAGGGTAGTACCGGAGAAGGCACGTCATGATGACGTGCCTTTTTTCTTACTCGAAGTTACTTAAAAACAACAATTTAATATCAACTTGTTAAACAACAAGGAAGGCTAATATGATAGTTTTAGAACTTATCATCGTTTTGCTGGCAATCTTTTTAGGTGCCAGACTTGGGGGTATCGGTATTGGATTTGCAGGTGGGCTGGGTGTTCTGGTTCTTGCCGCTATCGGCGTAAAACCCGGTAATATCCCGTTCGATGTTATTTCCATTATCATGGCGGTTATCGCTGCTATCTCTGCCATGCAGATTGCCGGTGGTCTGGACTACCTGGTTCACCAAACTGAAAAACTGCTGCGTAAGAACCCGAAATACATCACGATCCTTGCACCTATCGTGACCTATTTCCTGACTATCTTTGCCGGTACTGGCAACATCTCTCTGGCAACGCTGCCAGTTATCGCTGAAGTTGCGAAGGAACAAGGTATCAAGCCTTGCCGTCCGCTCTCTACCGCAGTGGTTTCTGCACAGATTGCGATTACGGCTTCTCCAATCTCCGCAGCCGTGGTTTACATGTCTTCCGTCATGGAAGGTCATGGCATCAGCTACATTCACCTGCTGTCCGTGGTCATTCCGTCCACCCTGCTGGCCGTTCTGGTGATGTCCTTCCTGATCACCGCACTGTTCAACTCCAAACTGTCTGACGACCCGATTTATCGTAAGCGTCTGGAAGAAGGCCTGGTTGAACTGCGCGGTGAAAGACAAGTTGAAATCAAAGCTGGCGCGAAAACCTCCGTTTGGTTGTTCCTGCTGGGCGTGGTTTGCGTAGTTGTATACGCCATCATCAACAGCCCAAGCCTTGGCCTGGTGGCTAAACCGCTGATGAACACCACCAACGCAATCCTGATCATCATGCTGAGCGTCGCGACGCTGACAACGATCGTCTGCCGCGTTGAAACTGACTCCATCCTGAACTCCAGCACCTTCAAAGCCGGTATGAGCGCCTGTATTTGTATCCTGGGTGTTGCATGGCTGGGTGATACCTTCGTATCTCACAACATTGACTGGATCAAAGATACTGCAGGTAGCGTAATCCAGGGTCATCCGTGGCTGCTGGCGGTCATCTTCTTCTTTGCTTCCGCGCTGCTGTACTCTCAGGCTGCAACCGCTAAAGCACTGATGCCGATGGCTCTGGCTCTGAACGTTTCCCCACTGACTGCTGTTGCGTCTTTCGCCGCGGTTTCTGGCCTGTTCATTCTGCCAACCTACCCAACTCTGGTTGCGGCGGTTCAGATGGATGACACCGGTACAACCCGCATCGGTAAATTCGTCTTTAACCATCCGTTCTTCATCCCTGGTACTCTGGGTGTGGTTCTGGCTGTCTGCTTCGGCTTCTTGCTGGGTAGCTTCATGCTGTAAGTTTTTCCTGCAGGGTGCCTGGGCGCCCTGCAATTCCTACTCCCCACCCCGCTTTAACTAACATCCTTCCCTCGTCCGTTGTATAGTGACCATTCTTTTGCTGGTTACTCTGTTCTTTCGAGGTGTTTATGCTTGATGTAAAGAGTCAGGATATTTCCATCCCCGATACCGTTGTGGTGCTCTGTACCGCCCCGGATGAAGCAACCGCCCAGGATCTCGCCGCCAAAGTGCTGGCGGAAAAGCTGGCTGCCTGCGTGACCCTGCTACCCGGTGCGACCTCCCTCTACTATTGGGAAGGCAAACTGGAACAGGAATATGAAGTGCAGATGATTTTAAAAACCACCGTCACACACCAGCAAGCCCTTCTCGATTGCCTGAAGTCACATCATCCGTATCAAACGCCTGAACTTCTGGTTTTACCCGTCACTCACGGAGACTTTGATTACCGCTCATGGCTCAACGCATCCTTACGCTGATCCTGCTGCTGTGCAGCACATCTACCTTTGCTGGATTATTTGACGCGCCTGGCCGCTCGCAGTTTGTACCTGCCGATCGGGCGTTTGTTTTTGATTTTCAGCAAAACCAACACGATCTGAACCTCACATGGCAGGTTAAAGATGGCTACTATCTGTATCGCAAACAGATAAGCATTACGCCATCTCAGGCCGATATTGCCGAGATAAAACTGCCGCCAGGCGTCTGGCATGAAGATGAGTTTTACGGCAAAAGTGAGATTTACCGTAAACAGCTGACTATCCCGATCACGGTCAATCAGGCTAAGTCTGGCGCAACATTAACGATCACATACCAGGGCTGCGCCGACGCCGGATTTTGCTATCCGCCAGAAACCAAAACTGTACCGTTAAGTGAAGTGTCTGCCGATATCCAGGCGACACCTGCGCCGGTGCCAGCCACTGTCGATCCGCAAGAGAAACCGCAGCCCGCGGCTCAACTTCCCTTTTCCGCACTGTGGGCATTGCTGATCGGAATAGGCATCGCGTTTACGCCCTGCGTATTACCGATGTATCCATTGATTTCCGGCATCGTGCTGGGCGGCAAGCAGCGCTTATCAACCGGGCGCGCACTGTTGCTGACGTTTATCTATGTCCAGGGGATGGCGCTCACCTATACCGCGCTGGGTTTGGTTGTTGCAGCCGCCGGTTTACAGTTCCAGGCTGCGCTTCAGCATCCCTACGTCCTGATTGGCCTTGCCGTCATCTTTACGCTGCTGGCTCTGTCGATGTTTGGCCTGTTCACACTGCAACTGCCTTCATCGCTGCAAACGCGCCTCACGCTAATGAGTAACCGCCAGCAAGGCGGAGCTCCCGGCAGCGTCTTTGCGATGGGGGCGATTGCTGGCCTCATCTGTTCTCCTTGCACAACGGCCCCGCTAAGCGCGATTTTGCTGTATATCGCTCAGAGCGGGAACATGTGGCTGGGAGGCGGCACGCTGTATCTGTACGCGCTGGGGATGGGATTACCTCTGATGCTGATTACCGTATTTGGCAATCGCCTGTTACCTAAAAGCGGCCCATGGATGGAACATGTCAAAACCGCTTTTGGCTTTGTCATTCTGGCGCTTCCCGTCTTCTTACTCGAACGTATCGTTGGCGACGAGTGGAGCGTTCGCTTATGGTCACTGTTAGGTGTCGCGTTCTTTGGCTGGGCGTTCATTACCAGCCTGCAGGCAAAGCACGCCTGGATGCGTATCGTGCAGATTGTCCTGTTAGCCGCAGCACTGGTATGCGTGCGTCCACTGCAAGACTGGGCGTTCGGCGCACCGCATACTCAAACCCAGGCACACCTTAACTTCACGCCGGTGGCATCGGTAGATGCGTTAAATCAAGCGCTGGAGCAAGCTAAAGGCAGGCCAGTCATGCTGGATCTGTATGCCGACTGGTGTGTAGCCTGTAAGGAATTTGAAAAGTACACGTTCAGTAATCCGCAGGTTCAGCAAGCGCTAGGCAACACTGTGCTGTTGCAAGCGGATGTGACAGCAAACAATGCCCAGGATGTCGCTCTGCTGAAACATCTACAGGTTTTAGGTTTGCCGACTATCTTGTTCTTTGATGCCGAGGGAAAAGAGCATCCGGAGGCCCGGGTAACGGGTTTTATGGATGCCGCTAGCTTCAGCGCACATTTGCGCGATCGCCAACCGTGAGCGACACTTGCAACAGGAAATACGGAGGAGAATACCGTGCAACGTGAAGATGTCCTGGGAGAAGCCCTGAAATTACTTGAGGTGCAAGGGATAGCCAATACCACGCTGGAAATGGTGGCCGAACGTATCGATTATCCTCTGGATGAACTGCAGCGCTTTTGGCCCGATAAAGAGGCCATTCTGTACGATGCGCTACGTTACCTCAGCCAGCGGGTGGATATCTGGCGGCGTCAGCTTTTGCTGGATGACACCCTGAGCGCTGAGCAGAAATTACTGGCGCGCTACACCGCACTGTCCGAATGCGTGAGCAATAATCGCTATCCCGGCTGTCTGTTCATCGCCGCCTGTACGTTTTACCCCGATCCCGGGCATCCGATCCATCAGTTAGCCGATCAGCAAAAAAAGGCAGCACATGACTTCACCCATGAACTGCTCACGACGCTGGAAGTTGACGACCCGGCAATGGTCGCCAAACAGATGGAACTGGTGCTGGAAGGCTGCCTGAGCCGCATGCTGGTTAATCGTAGTCATGCTGATGTCGAAACGGCACACCACCTGGCCGAAGATATCCTACGCTTTGCCCAGTGCCGAATGGGCGGTGCGCTGACCTAAGCGAGCATTATCTGTTTTAGCCGCATCTGTCGGGGAGATTTGTGCAAACTTCAGGCATAACCATGCAGATTGCCGCAATATTAAGCGGTTGAACAATGTTTCCAGAAATTTGATTGACTGACAGACGTGAATACGGTTTAATGCGCCCCGTTGCCCGGATAGCTCAGTCGGTAGAGCAGGGGATTGAAAATCCCCGTGTCCTTGGTTCGATTCCGAGTCCGGGCACCACTTTCACTTCAATGTACGTCTCCCAAACATCACAAAACTCAAGTATAATCACTGCTATACGCCACTTTCCAACATTACGAACTCCACTGACCTCAACTCGATTCTCTCTAAATCAAGTTGCATCCGGGGGCTTTTCAGGGGGCTCTTTGTGTTCAATGAAAATTGAGGCCCCCATATGGCACTGACAGCCCGGCAGGTCGAGACCGCCAAGCCTAAAGAGAAGGACTATAAACTCTCTGACGAACGTGGCCTTTTTCTCCTGGTAACCACCACCGGAAAACGCTACTGGCGTATGAAATACCGTATCGCCGGTAAAGAGAAAAAGTTATCTATCGGTGTTTATCCTGAAATCTCTCTGGCTGACGCGCGTGTAAAACGCGATGAAGCCAGAAAAGTGATTGCTGATGGCGGCGATCCGAGTGAGAAAAAGCAGCTCGAAAAACTCGCCAAAAAAATATCCGTCGTAAATACCTTCAGGGCACTCGCCATGGAGTGGCATAAGCATAAGTGTATCTCATGGTCGGAAAGCTACGCAGAAAGCGTTCAGGAGGCGCTGGAGAAGGATATTTTCCCGTATGTGGGCAAACGCCCTGTCGCTGAGATCCTGCCTCTGGAGATGCTGGAAGTTTTACGGCTGATTGAAAAACGCGGTTCGCTGGAAAAATTACGTAAGGTCCGGCAGTACTGCAATCAGATCTTCCGTTACGCCATAGCAACAGGGCGTGCGACGATTAATCCAGCTGCGGAACTGACCGGTACTCTGACCGCACCAAAGACCGAGCACTTCCCTCACCTACAGGCATCCGAGTTACCCGCGTTCCTTGCCAGTCTGGCTAATTACCATGGCAGTTGCATTACGCGTATGGCAACCAGTCTGCTGCTACTGACGGGGGTTCGTACGATTGAACTTCGCGCTGCAGAATGGCAAGAGTTTGATCTGGAGAATGCATTGTGGACAATCCCCGAAAGCCGGATGAAAAAGCGCCGCAAACATCTGGTGCCTTTGTCAGACCAGGTTCTGTCGATCCTGCTGGAACTCCGCACTTATACCGGTCAGTATCAACTCGTGTTTCCAGGGCGCTGCAACATCAACAAACCGATGAGTGAAGCCAGTATCAACATGGTTATCAAACGTATCGGCTACGATGGTAAAGCTACCGGACACGGCTTTCGCCACACTATGAGCACCATTTTGCATGAGCAGGGGTTTAATACAGTCTGGATCGAGATGCAGCTCGCTCACGTGGATAAAAACAGCATTCGCGGCACATATAACCATGCACAGTATCTGGATGGAAGACGAGAAATGATGCAGTGGTACGCTGATTATATTGACAATCTTCTCAGTTCATCGACAAAAAGTTAGTGGTTGTTCACCCGCACCTGAAGGTGCGGGGAACGTAATTCTTTTATTTTTTGTTTGTTCTATAACCTTCTGGCATATTTACCGCGCTGTATGGACTTAAACGTGAAGCGATCCAGTACTGCTTTCCCTGTCGGAGCAAGTTCAGGTAAGCAAGACGTTCGGTCAGATCACGCCGTATTGTTTTTTCGCAAATGCTAAATTCGTCAGCAAGGCTCCTGACGGTCAGTGACTCGCCATTGTTGAGGCGGGTTGACCTGATCCCCGTTGATTAATACACCGCGATGTTTGTAATGTCTTCATCAGCAACGTAAGCGATGAGATGGTCTACCCCCTCCTTCACGGCGACTCTCAATACCGTCATGATGGTGGTAATTCAATCAGCGTTGAAAGGGTGAGAAACCATGTCAAGGCTGAACATTATTGGAATTGATCTTGCGAAAACAAATTTTTATCTTTTCAGCCTTTCACCGGAAGGGAAGCCTGGTGGAAGGATTAAGCTCTCTCGTGAAAAGTTGATTGGCTGGTTTACGACACAGTCCAGGATGATTGTCGCCATGGAGGCATGTGGTGCTTCTCATCACTGGGCCAGAGAAATTCAAAAGACGGGGCATGATGTTGTGATGCTACCCGCTCAGCACGTCAGGGCTTATCAGCGTCGCCAGAAAAACGACTATAACGATGCTCAGGCCATTGCCGAAGCCTGCTGGCACGGAACAATTCGCCCAGTTCCGGTAAAAACGCTATCTCAGCAGGATGAACAAACCTTTTTAAAAATGCGACGACTTGTTTCTGAAGAAAGAACGCAGTTAATCAACCATATCAGAGGGTTAATGGCAGAGTATGGTATTGTTTTGCGTAAAGGCGCAACTGAGCTTCGACGTAAATTACCCGAGTTGCTTGAAGATGCAGAGAATGGATTTACGCCCCAGATGCGTGAACTGTTACAACGGCAATATCAGCGGCTGGCGGCTCTGGATGATGAACTCATATGGTATGACAACCGACAGCGAAAAAATGCCGCCGGGGATTCAGTATGCCAGCGCCTACTTTCTATTCCGGGTTTTGGTCCACTGGTTAGTCTGGCAGTGAAAAGCTGGATGGGTGATGGAAAACAGTTTAAAAGAGGTCGGGATGCTTCAGCGGCTCTTGGGTTGGTTCCACGACAATTCAGCACAGGGGGGCAACAGGTTCTTCTGGGGATCACCAAATGTGGAAACAGCTACGTCAGATCAATGCTGATACATGGTGCCCGAGCTGTTTTGTTCAGATCCGCAGGCAAAACGGATCAACTTAGCTCATGGGTTAACCTGGTCCGGGAGAAACGAGGATTTAACAGGGCAGTCGTCGCCCTGGCAAATAAGTTAATTCGTATTGTCTGGGTTATTATCACTCGTAATGAAGTTTACCGGGTTTCGGTAGCATGAAATAAGAAGTTGAAACAGGGTAATTTATACCGTTAACTCCAGCATTGCGTAGAAAGCAGAAACGATGAAAAACAGGTCAAACCTGCATATCGAAAACCTGGGATCGGGGCTTGGCCAGAATTAATCAAGGCCGTGTAAGCGTTAAGGACGATATGCGCGAATGTTTCATCAAGGCCAGAAGCAGTAGCTTCATCAACAGGCCGAATATACGAAAGCAAACCTGTTACTTTCATTGTCACTGCGTTCTTGCAATACGGGGGAAGACCATATAGGTCCCCCTATTAAGAAGCGTTTTTACAACAAAAACCTTCACATGACCGAACGCCGTTTTCCATTCAGGTTACAAAGTGCCTCATCAGCACGATAAACCTCGGCACGGAAGGCTATTCACTTCACATTTAGCATTCTCAAGTACTTACTTTTTCTATTCACGCAGGAAACACAGTGGTATTGTTTTAAGCTAATATCGATGATGTGATACGTACCACCAAACATTGGATGGTAACTTGTTGCTTTCATGAGCCATTTTCCGTACAGCTGAAAGCGCAATCGACGCAGGGACTTAAAATGACCGGAGTATCTAGCGATCAATACGCTGCTGGTGAACAGGGCTTAGGGTATATCTATCAGCCTCGTTTTGCGCTACTTAAGCTTCTTCAGTGGCCAGAAGATACATCTGTTTTGATCGAAAAAGATGATGACCTAGACTTCGTTAGTTTTGATGGTGTCAAAACACTGGCATCGCTCAAACACAAAGGGGATGGGGATACTCTAACCGACCTGTCTACCGATTTTTGGAAGTCAGTCCGCATCTGGCTTGACCGCTATAATCGTGATGGTAAAACCGAAGCAAATCTTCGTTTCTTTTTGTTTACGACCGGATCTATCTCAAACTCCTCGTTCCTGCAACACTTCTTAGTCGAACCGCCAACAAAAGACGATAATTCAGTATCAATAACTCAACTCACCAACACAGCTCTGGCTAGAAGCAAGTCAAAACTGATCACGGCAATAGCCGATGAGTTCAATAAACTGACTGATGAGCAAAAAGATGACTTCTTATCACGGATAATCATATTTGATGGCGGGCCTCGCATTGAAGACCTCCCAACAATTATCAAAAATCAACACATGCGTATCATTAGACGCGATAACCGAGACGCTATTTTTGAACGACTTGAAGGGTGGTGGAATAACACGATAGTCGATCTGCTAACAGGGAAACGTAAAGAGGCGATTTTTGGTTATGAGATTTCCGACAAACTTGCAGCATTTTCTGAAGAGTACAAATCGGACAATCTGCCGATTACGTTCAGAGGAAAAATTCCCGTTGGAGAAATCGATGCGATGAATGATCCCAGGCTCTTTGTTGTGCAACTCCGTGAAATAGGGGTTTCCTCTAATCGTATCCGAAACGCTATTCTCGACTACTACCGAGCATTTGAGCAGCGTTCTTCATGGGCGCGTGAAAACCTTTTGGTAACAGGAGAGATGGAAGATTATGAAGACCGCCTTGTTGATGAATGGAGTCGCTATAAAGACGTAGTTTTTGAAGAATTAGATGAAAATTCAGCTGACGAAGTACTTATTACTGCGGGAAAAGCATTGTATCAATGGGCCGATCTTGAAAGTGGTAATATTCACTCATTGCGAATCCGAGAACGAGTGACTGAGCCTTATGTAGTTCGAGGAGGATTTCACATCCTTGCGAACAGTAGACCACTACCCAAAATTTTCTGGCATCCCCACTTCCTAAATAGAATTGGGCAATTGTTGGGAGCCCAAGCATGAAGCAATGGGATCAGCGTCCATTCGAGATAAGGAATCTTTTCAATCCTGCATTTTGTGGTGTTGTACTATTCAGAGCAATGCAGAGCTACGAAGAGGAAAACTCACAGGGCATGCCATTTTCTCTCGCTCTTTTAGTTTTACCATTATGTCTGCAAAAAGATTCTCGCCAAGTGTTTGCTGAAAATCCTCGCCGCTACCTTTTGAAAACTATAGAAAACAATCCCAAATTACTCATTAATTTTGCTAACCGCGTCAATAATATGCTGCCATTTACGCTTGAAGCTTTTGGAGTGCTCATGGAACGAGGATGTTTTGTCGTAACGCAAGACGGCCGATTGAAAACAATACCTAATAAAGTTCGCAAATCGGTCATAGGGACTGAAGAATCAATCTCATGCCAGCGTGTCGCGCGCTATATAGGAAAAGAATTTGCCCGTATTGCAGATCGCGTTACGGTGTACACGACCTTTGGAATACGCCCATGAAAATTAAGTCGATTCATGTCTACAGCCATGATGGCCAACGTCGGGACCTGCAATTTAAGGTTAATGGTTTAAATGTCATTACTGGCCGTTCCTCAACCGGTAAATCAGCTCTTTCTGAGATCATTGAATACTGTATGGGTCGATCTACTTTTAACGTACCAGAAGGTATTATTCGCGATAAAGTGTCATGGTTCGCAGTCATTTATCAATTTTCACAGGAACAAGTACTAATCGCGAAACCAACACCAAATGCAGGAGCCACAAGCTGTGGCACCGTTATGCTGCGACGAGGAAATGAACTGACCGCACCAAATTTCAAAGACCTCTCGGTTAACACCGATGATGATTCTGTAGTCGCACTGTTGTCACGATTACTTGGCATCCGCGAGAACCGTACAGACGTGGCAATTGGGCACAGCAGAGAAAGCTTTGAAGCAAACATCAAGCATACTTTTTATTACCTTTTCCAAAAGCAGGGCCTTGTAGCAAATAAAGATCAACTTTTTTATCGACAAAATGAGGCATTTCAGCCACAAGCTATTCGCGACACATTACCGATTCTTTTAGGTATTTCATCAAATGATCGCTATGAACTTGAGGCCAAACTCCGAACAGCACAACGAGATCTGAAAATCAACGCCAAACGTCTTGAACAAGCTCGCGATACAATCGATACATCACTGCTAAAAGGTTCTGGGCTTTTATCTGAAGCCAGAGCCGTGGGTATCATCACACAAGACAAAGAGAGAATCGGAACTGACGAAGTAATTGATGTTTTGCGTTCTGCAATGCAATGGATTCCGTCCCCCCTACCTGAAGACGATGGACATAGAATATCCATTCTTGAAAATGAAATTGCTGGTTTACGACAAGACAGACGTCAGACCCAGTCCCGAATTGATTCTGCTCGGATGTATGCCAAGCAATCAGGTAATTTTGAAAACGAAGTTTTAGAGCAGCAAGACCGATTATCTTCTATCAAGGCTCTACCGAAAAATCCGGAAACTGGTGAATGGCAATGGCCATTCTGTGAAGCAAATTTAGCACTGGAATCTCCAATTGCTAAAGCACTCCTGAGCGAACTAACAACTCTCGACGCTGAAATGAGCATTGTGGCTGGCCAACGCCCTAAAATGGATGTTTATCTTACTGAACTAGAAGATGAGGTTCAGACCATTGTAAGTTCGATAAGAGCCAAAGAAGTGGAGCTTGCTGCGGCAATCGCGGCAAACGAAGTTATTGAGCAATTAGGCACACGCAATAATGCTGCGGCAAGAGTAATTGGTCGTATAAGTTTGTTCCTTGAAGACCTTGTACCTAACTCAGAACTGGCCACATATGAAGCAGAAAATCGTCGTCTAAAGCTCAAAGTCGAAGACCTACAAAGGAAATTTGGAGCTGATAGCAGCCATGAAAGACTCATATCTATTCTGAATAACATTTCGTCACAGATTACACGCTACATCCAGGCTTTTGATGCAGAATTTCAGGGGCTCCCTGCACGGTTTGATCTAAGCCAAATGACTATTATCTTTGATCGTACAGATCGTCCGGTACCAATGAGTCGAACTGGCGGTGGCGAAAATCATCTCGCTTATCACCTGTCTGCCTTGTTAGCCCTTCATCTCTTTGCTTCAAAGAACAATTGCCCCATTCCTCAGTTTCTTTTAATTGATCAGCCTACCCAAGTTTATTTCCCTTCTGAAAAAATTTACCAGGAAGCTGATGGTACTGTTCAGAAAACGGAAGCTGATGCTGACTTAGCAGCAGTACGTAGACTGTTTGCGTTACTGCTGAAGTTTACACAAGAAGAAGTCCCAGGCTTCCAGCTTATCGTGACAGAGCACGCAAATCTTCGCGACCAGTGGTTCCAGGATGCTTTAACCGAGCTTCCCTGGACCAAGCCCCCTGCCCTGGTACCAGAAGACTGGCCTTTACCGTCAGAATTACCAAATTAAGCACGAGTTTTGAAAATCCCCGCATCTTTGGTTCGATTGCGAGTCTTGCACCAAATTCATATCAACGGACCTCCATGGTGGTCCGTTTTTGCATTCTAAGCCCGCCGAAATCAACACTTCTACAATACCTTAACTCCGCCTGACCGTAAGCGCACCGTGAAGGACGTGGGGTAAAAATTAGTTTACAGAGAGGGTGACGTTCCAGGGCAGCAGTTCTTTCACGCGGTTGGCGGGCCAGGTGTTGATGACGCTGATCACATGGCGCAGCCAGGCTTCCGGCTCGATGCCGTTAAGTTTGCAGCTACCGATCAGGCTGTACATCACTGCCGCACTGTCACCACCACCATCAGAGCCGAAGAACATGTAGTTACGGCGCCCCAGCGCAACCACCCGGAGGGCGTTTTCATACTGAACCGCCCCGGTTTTCCTGGAGAGAGTTAAGTTCGGAAGTTCAGGCTGCCAGAACCTTGTTCCCGATGGAAGCGTAATACGCTTTTTCTGCCTCTATCGGAGGGATGTGACCAAGTCGTTCCAGCAACCGACGATTGTTGTACCAGTCCCCCCATGCCAGCGTAGCCAGTTCCACTTCTGAGCGCTTCTTCCAGGCCTGACGGTGGATGACCTCCGCTTTGTACAGACCGTTGATACTCTCCGCCATCGCGTTATCATACGAGTCACCGGTACTCCCCGTGGAAGCCAGCAGCTCTGCATCCTGCAACCGCTGCGTGTAGGCCAGCGAGACATACTGAGAGCCTTTGTCGCTGTGATGGATGGTGCCCGAAGGTCGCCGTGACCACAGTGCCTGTTCCAGCGCATCCAGGACGAACGACGTTTCCATCGATGATGAGACCCGCCAGCCCACGATGACGCCAGCGAACACGTCGATAATGAACGCCACATAGGCGAAGCCCTGCCAGGTGATGACGTAGGTAAAATCTGCACACCAAAGCTGGTTGGGACATTCCGCTACGAACTGGCGGTTTACCCTGTCCTGTGCTGCGGTATCTCTGCGACTGGTTGTGGTGCGGACTTTTTTGCCCTGGAGCACGCCTGCGAGCCCCATCAGTTTCATCAACCGTACCACTGTACATCTGGCCACGCCGATGCCCTCCCGCTGTAACTGACGCCAGACCTTGCGGGCTCCATAGACGCCATAGTTATCGTCGTACACCCGCTGTATCTGCACCTTCAGAAGCGCATCACGCTGCGAGCGCAGGCTGTGTTTTTCCGGCGATTGCTGACGTTGCTGATGCCAGTAATATGTCGACGGGGCAATATCCAGCTCGCGGCATACCGGCCCGACCCCGTGGGCACCACTCAGACGTTCGAGCAGTGGCATTATTTTTTCCAGTGGCGGTCGAGCTCCGCCTGAGCAAAATAGGCTGATGCCTGACGCAGAATATCATTGCTGCGACGCAACTCCCGGTTTTCCCTCTCCAGCTCTTTTAAACGTTGACGTTCGTTACTGGTCAGCTCGCCATCACCAGTCCTGACGGGGCTGATACCACCGCGTAAGTCATTTCTGTGCTGGCGTAGCCAGCCTTTCAGGGTATCGTAATGACAACCAATTTTTGACGATATGGCACGGATAGCATCCGGTTCAGAGTCATATTCATCAAGATGCTCAATGAGCATTCTGACAGCGCGCTCACGTAATTCCGGCGGGTAACGATTAGCTGATTTTGATTTCATCAGGGATCTCCTTTTACTGAGAGTTTAGTCTCCAGGATTCCCGGGGCGGTTCAATCGAAGAAGCAATACGGGGCCTCCCTGCAACTGAGCGGCTGGCAGCCAGGCAGTCCCGAAGTAAGCCGCTGCTGATATCCCTGCATGACTGGTTAGTGGAGAAAAGCGCCACTCTGTCGAAAAAATCCCGTCTGGGCGAAGCGTTCGCTTATGCCCTGAACCAGTGGGATGCGCTGTGCTACTACTGTGATGATGGCCTGGCAGAGCCTGATAACAACACAGCCGAACGAGCCCTTCGTGCCGTCTGTCTTGGGAAAAAGAATTTTATCTTCTTCGGCAGCGACCACGGCGGTGAGCGCGGAGCCCTGCTGTATGGTCTTATCGGAACATGCAGGCTCAATGGTATCGATCCGGAGGCCTACCTTCGCCATATCCTGAGCGTACTGCCGGAATGGCCCAGCAACAAAGTGGCGGAACTGCTGCCATGGAACGTGGTTCTTACCGATAAATAACCGTCAATACGGCGCTCGTTTAACGCTTACACATTCCGGCGGTGATCGCGTTGCGTATTCTGGCGGAACGTGAACGCTATTTCTGGTTTTGCGTGAACGCGTATTCCGGCGGAAAATACCCCGATTTTGCACCATGACCAGAATCACTGTTCATTTTGCCAGAATCGGTGTTCACCCGACCGGAATTGCCGTTCACGTTGCCAGAATCATTCTTAACGCATTGATTTTTGATGCTATATCTATCCCTTTTATTCCAGGGTGTGATATATGCCAAACAAGAGAATCGCAATGCATAAAATCCATGAAATTTTAAGGCTGCGTTTTGAAGTCGGCCTGTCCTTCCGCCAGATAAGCCAGTGCGCAGATGTCAGCACGGGTGCCATCCAGAAAATGCTCAAACGACTTGAAGCCGCTGGGATCTCCTGGCCACTTCCGGAAGGAATGTCAGAGCCCCTACTTGCCAGTCTGCTTTATCCTGAGTCTGACAGTCGTCCTGGCGCGCTGGAGGATCCCGACTGGGCTGAAATCCATATGGAGCTGCGTAAAAAGGCGTCACCCGCCACCTGCTGTGGGAGGAATACTGCCAGAGGATGCCGGTTCGGGCGTACAGCTACTCGCAGTTCTGCTGCCGCTACCAGACCTGGTGCCAGTCACAGAAACGCTCCATGCGCCAGCAGCATCTTGCCGGTGAAAAATGCTTTATCGACTATTGTGGACCCACAGTGTCGGTTATCTCACCTGAGACGGGTGAATGCCGGCAGGCCCAGATCTTCGTGGCGGTGCTGGGCGCATCAAACTACACCTTCGCGGAGGCTACCTATACGCAGTCGCTGTCAGACTGGCTTCTCAGCCACGTCAGGATGCTGGAGTTCTTCGGTGGAGTCCCCGAAATCCTGGTTCCGGATAACCTGAAAAGCGGGGTTAGCAAAGCCAGTCGTTACGATCCCGAACTGAATCCCTCCTATCAGCAGCTGGCTGAGCATTATCAGGTTGCGGTGATACCTGCCCGCCCCAGAAAACCCAGAGACAAGCCGAAGGCGGAAGTTGGCGTTCAGATCGTCGAACGCTGGATCCTGGCCCGGCTCCGTCACCAGGTCTTCTTCTCGCTTGCTGAGCTGAACCACTGTATCCGTACGCTGGTAACCGGGCTCAACGAACGTCCCTTCAAAAAACTGCCGGGCAATCGCCGTGAGGCCTTCGAAAGGCTGGACAAAACTGTGCTCAGGCCATTACCGGTGCAGCAGTGGCGCTACCGGCACATCAAAAAAGCGAAGGTGAATATCGATTATCACGTGGAATATGAACAGCATCACTACTCAGTCCCCCATCAGCACGTCGGTAAAACGGTGGAGCTTCATGCCTTCGACAACCTGCTTGAAGTCTGGTCTGACGGGCAGATGATCGCCAGTCACCCGCGGCGTCTTCATCCGGGCAACAGTACGGCAGCAGAACATATGCCGGAGCGCCATCGTCATCATCAGCAGTGGACGCCAGAGCGGCTGAAAAGCTGGGCGGCCGGTGTGGGCTCCGACACCTTCACGTGGGTCAGCGAGCGTCTGGCTGAAAAAGCGCATCCGGAACAGGCCTATCGCCTGTGTCTGGGGCTGCTGAGCCTGACGCGTGAATATCCTTCTGAGCGCGTCAATAACAGCTGTCGGCTGGCCAATGCAGAGGGGTTAACCCGGCTGAAGCAGATAAAGTCGATCCTGAAGAATAACCGCGACCTGGTTCCGGCGGACAAAGATCTGCACCCGTCCCGGGAGCTTCCTCAGGAACATGAAAACATCCGTGGCCCACGCCACTTCCACTGAAACAAGGGATCCGATAATGCCACATACGCTGATGAAACAGCTGACAGAAATGAAACTGACGGGAATGGCGGCCGCGCTGTCCTCACAGATGGAGCAACCCGGCACTTACGAAGAGCTCTCCTTCAGGGAAAGACTGGCGTTGCTGGTCACGCGCGAATCACTCGAAAGGGATCAGCGTAAACAGAAACGTCTGCTACAAAAAGCCCGCCTGAGGCTTGAAGCCTCGGTCCAGGACATCGACTACCAGCCAGCGAGAAACCTGGAACGTTCTCGGATCGCTCAGCTAAGCCAGAACGAATGGGTGGTCAGGGGGCAGAACCTGCTGATAACCGGCCCCTGCGGTTGCGGCAAAACCTATGTGGGCTGCGCCCTTGGCAACAACGCCTGCCAGCAGGGTTACAGCGTACAGTACTGGAGACTGAACCGGTTGCTGGTTGAACTGACGCACAGCCGCGCAGACGGTAGTTACCGAAAGCAGCTGGCTCAGCTGTCAAAAACGCAGCTGCTTATCCTGGATGACTGGGGCCTTGAGCCGTTGCTGCCAGCGCAGCGTAACGATCTGCTGGAACTGATGGATGACAGATACGGAAAGAACGCCACGGTGATGATAAGCCAGCTGCCAACGGATGAGTGGTATGGCTGCGTTGGCGATAACACGCTGGCAGACGCGATCCTTGATCGTCTGATGCATAACTCCCACCGGCTGGAAATGAAGGGTGAGTCGATGAGAAAACGACTGGCACAGGTTGACTGAAAGTGAACGGTCGGTGTAATAAAAAGAAGTTAGGGCGCGTTAGGGAATAACGCGTTCACGTTCCTCCGGAATAACCGTTCAACTTCGCCAGAATACGCACGCGTACTTAATCAGTAGCCGTAACATCATAAACCCTCACTAATCCTGTAAGTTAACTTGCCCTGCACCGACCTATCTCCCCAGCGCAATCCCGGTTTCGCGGTGTCTGTTACGGCCGTATTTTCTCATTTCTCGTCAGCCACAGTGAGGCTCTTTCAAGAGCTGGGTTGTATGAAAACGACAAAAACACAGCCGACAATAATTTACAAAATAACTTGTTGACCCTGTATTTACTACAGGGTTTTTAATACACATCAACAGGTGAGACGGCGATGACGCCGGTATCACCAGATGACCAGATGACCAGATAACCCAAGGAATATGACCATGAAAAACATCAAACTGCTTGCTGCTGCCGGTATGCTCTCCGTAGTTTCTTTCTCCGGCTTCGCCCAGTCCGTCAGCGTTACTGCTGACACCCTGAACAACGCGGAAGCGAAAATTGCCGCTATCGCCCAGGAATCCGGTGCTTCGTCCTACCGCATCACCAGTGCAGACCAGAAAAACGTTGCCCGCGTGACTGCAGTACTTGATAAGTAATCCGGGACGGTATTACCCTGAACCTGAGCAGTAAACGCGTGAGATGGTCGCAGAGGGAACTGCCGGACTGACTGCCACTATAGTGGGGGTCACCTCCGGTTCCGCCGGCGACCTCACATGCGGACACACCCTCCAGGACAACCCTATCCCTGTTGTCCGTTTTCCTTGATGACTGTTTTAGTCAGGTTACCCCCAGGTAGCCTTTTTTTTTGTCCTTATCCCACCAGAAAAAACAGCGTAAGGGTGTTGACCCTGTATGAACCACAGGGTTTTTAATACACATTAACAGGTGAAACGGCGATATCTGATGAAGAGGAATATACAGATGAAAAAATTTAGCGTGACTGCAGTACTGATTCTGACTGGCATGCTCTCATCCGGAGCTATGGCAACCTCGTTCCTGCCGGAAACTTGCTCGGATATGGACATCTCTGTCCGGACAGACTATGTCAACCATGAAGACGTGAGCCACGTCTTTGACTGTCAGCCAGTGATCTGATGTAAAAAAACGGTCGGATTAATTTTCCTTTTAAGTGCGTTAGTGCCTTTGAATTTTTTTCGGGTCCAGAACTTCACCGCGGTCAGACCCAGCGGGAGCCCTGATGTCGTCACTGCCAGGCTCGAATGCATCAGGATCCCACAATTGACACCTGCATCATTCCCCATCTTGATTAGGTGTGATTGCCTGCAAATCCTACTGCATCAGGGTTATCCCGGTGGTAGCCAAATGTTGTGGTGTCCTGAAGCAGTAGAATCTTCTCACCTTGCAGCGCATATATCCTTTGACTGGTAGCCTCGGAATGTCCCTGCAGCAGGTGCTGCTCATCAATCCTGTCACTGGAAAGGAACCGGTAAGCGGCTTTTGTTGCTGCATTATCCTGGCAGGCAAAAGGGAGGCTGTTGCCCATCCCCCGCCAGAGTTTTTGCATGAGACTTTTAAAACGACTGGCACGGCGGCGATCGCTAAAGACAGAAGAATTAATTTCCTCATCGAGCCATGAAAGCGAAGTCTGTTCCTGATTAATCATTCAACCATCCCTGAAAGTAATTTAGCTGATTATCATAATGATTACCTTAATATAATTGTGGGTAGTTGCAAGTCTCGCTGGACGCTTACAATTAACCCAATTCGCTTGATACATCAGATTGATTCCCTCCCTGAAAACAGTGCCGGTCTAAACGGAAGTCTCCTGTCTTACAACCAGCAGAAACACGGTGCATAGGGCCAATCCATGGTATAAGCAGTCAGTCTGAAAAAAAAAGTCTTGACCCTGTAGCCACTTCATGGTTTTTGATATGAACTGGATTCGTACTTAGTGCAGCGGTAAACAAATACCTCATTATTTTCTGCCATTTTCCCTTCGTGTTACCGCGTATATTGATATCAGGCAAGCTAAAGGAATTACCTGAATGAGAATAGTTACACTCGTAATATCTGCTGTAGCTTTGATGCCGGGAGTTACAGTCCCTAATGCGATAGCCGGTTTTATTGAAGACAGTAAGGCCAATCTCACACTCCGCAATTTCTATATTAATACAGATAATCGCAGTGGGGACGGGTTCAGTAAACAGGAAGAATGGGGACAGGGGTTCATCCTCAATTACGATTCAGGTTATACTGAAGGGCCAGTGGGATTCGGACTGAGCACTCTGGGGCTACTGGGCATCAGACTTGACGGAGGAGGTAAAGCAGGCTCACCGGCGTCAGGTCGGCAACCCGGTACAGTATTTCCGCTAGACAATGATGGCAGAGCGGTTCATCAGTTCGGTAGCCTGGGGGTTACCGGCAGGGCAAAAATATCTGATACGGAACTCCGTTATGGAACGCTTCAGCCCAAAAATCCCGTCGTTATATACAACGATGCCCGCCTTTTGCCCATGACATATCAGGGAGGACAAATATCATCAACAGATATCGACGATCTGAGTCTGACCGGCGGCGTTCTCACACATACAAAAGGACGTAACTCCACAGATATGCGCGGAATGTCCATTGCCGGAGCCAATGGAAGTGGTCCCACTTCACGGAGCAGTAATCGTTTTTATTTCGCCGGTGGTGACTATACTCTTATGAAAGACATGACTCTCTCATACTATTACGGTGAGCTGGATAATTTTTACAGACAAAACTATATCGGACTGGCACATAACCTGAAAATCGTTTCCGGGAACCTGAAATCAGATATTCGTATATTCATCAGCGATGCAGACGGAAAGAACGGAAGTGCTGCAGGACGGAGTGCCGGATATGTAAGTACTGGTTATTACGGAAATAATCGCACAAAGGGAGAAGTGGACAACAATGTTTATAGCGGTCAGTTGACATGGTCTTCTGGAGGTCACAGTGTGAGCAGTGGTTATCAGTGGCTGACGGGGAAAAGTGACTTTCCATATCTGAATCGTGGTGATGGAGAAGGAACAAGCACCTGGTTAATTACTGATGCACAATTGCTAAAATTCAGCAGGGCGGGGGAGCGAACCTGGCTGGCACGGTACGCCTATAATTTTGCTGATGCAGGGCTCAAAGGGCTGAATCTAAGTATCCTCTATCTGAACGCCGATAATATTGATACCGGGAATGGGCGAAAGGGGGAATGGGAACGGGATATTGCCCTGAGTTATACTATCCCCGAGGGAATACTTAACGGACTTGGCATCTCCGTAAAAAATGCCACAATGCGCAGCGCTCTGCCTGACACAAGTAGAAAAGGCTCTGCTGGACAGCGTGACCAGGATGAAACCCGGGTTACAGTCAGTTATACCCTTCCTCTTCTCTGATATAGTGTTTCCGGTCTGTTGTGCTGTTGAGCAGGACAGACCGGAATGACGTTCGCAGGCAGCAGAAGATTTATATCTGGCTGTCAGTCCGGTAGTTATTTCTGTCCCGGTTCTCCACTCAGGTCCGACTTAAAACATATCGTTTTTACTGCCATTTAAATAAAGAGTAGCCTTGCATGTCATTATTATCAGTTTTAAAGTATCCGGATCCCAAATTGAAGATCATTGCAATGCCCGTCGAACATATTTCACCGATAACCCGGCAATTTATTAAGGATATGATTACCACTATGTACGGTACATCCAGTGTAGGTTTAACAGCAACCCAGGTTGGTGTTCACCAAAGGATTGCTGTAATTGATGTCCCTGAATCGCTGGTGCAACCAATAGTATTAATTAATCCGGTAATTGCTGAGAGTAAGGAAGAAAAAAATATCACTGAGGAAAAATGTCTTTCTATACCAGGAACCAGTCGTTTTGTATACCGTGCAGAGAAAATAAATGTCACCGCTCTTGATGCTTTTGGGAATACAATAAATTTTAGTGCAAGTGGTACTCTCTCGATCTGTATACAGCATATGATAGACCATATGAACGGGATTCTATTAACTAAGAGCCTATCTCAATAGGACTTTATTCCAGACGATAAGACCACAGGCAAAATGCAACATAGCCTCGTAATTTTCGGCCTTCTTTTTCCATCGGGTCAGAACCCGGCGAAAGCGATTCATCCAGCTATGAGTCCTCTCAACGCCCCAGAGAGGGGCTTTGAAGTCCCTGTTTTTACTGGCGTCAGACTCCTCTTTACGGGACTGAATATGTGGCTCGTAACGGCGACTCTGCAGATACGTTTTCAGCCATCCAGCTTCGTAACCTTTGTCCAGACAGAGCCTGAGTTTCCCCCCGGATGCCCCGCCTGAAGGGCATCGAGCGTATCCGCAACCAATTTGATGTCGTGCGTGTTCGCTGCTGCGACGACCAGCGACAGAGGAAGCCCCCTGGCGTCCGTCAGCAGGCTGCGCTTTACACCTTGTTTCCCTTTGTCCTTAGGATTGCGACCTGTTTTTTGTTCCTGACAGCGGCGATTTGGTCATACAACCGTCCATCGACAACCAGGACCAGTCAATGCTGTCCAGATGCTCGCAGGCAAGCAAACCGTTCTGCCAGAAGCGCTCAAAAATGCCTGAATCGTGCCACTCCTTAAAGCGCCGGTGTGCAGAACTCGATGAACATATCCCGGTGGCGTTCAGACAACCAGTCCTGAGGAAGAAGAATATGGCATCCATGGCAGCGCGGTTATCAACGCGTTTCCTGTATGTATCGAGTGGATGGCTGGTTTTGTGCTCAGGGATACCCGGTCATTTTTTTAGGCTCGATGCAGAAAAACAATGAAGTTTCAATTTTATCATTGCAAGCCTTTCATTCACTAAAACTCCTCGGCCAATCCGAAACTGGTGACTGTAGTAATTTCTTACAGGCTAAGACTTGCAGTAACTTGAAGGTAAGGGGGAGGATGATAAAAATTCATGAAGATCGCACTGAAATAATTCATTAAATCGGTTATTGAGTTGGATTGGCGCAAAATAATTAAAAATGTCTTTAAAACATAGCGTTATCCATTGAATAACATCAGACCACTAAAATGGCCTGATGTAAAGGATGCTAATACCTATCTCAGGCATCAATAGTGATATCACCGGCAGGAATGCACTGGCATGTCAAACATGCACCCTCATCAGAGGGTTCCACACCATTCAGATGCTGCACGTTCCCGGCAATCACCTTAGTTGAACAGCTTTCACATTGTCCAACACGACAACCACTAGGCATTTTAATCCCAAGTTTTTCTCCAAAATTCAGCAGAGTACCTTTATCCGTGGTCCAGATCTCTTCTCTTCCTGATTTTGCAAAAATTACTTTATGACGTAATGAGGGATCATTATTTATTTTTGTCGGAGAACGAAATATCTCGTAGAAAATAGCAAATGCAGGTACACCTCTCTCCTGAAGCCCTCGGGATATCGCATCCATCATAGGCTGCGGACCACACATGTAATAACGAGCATTATTCTCAATAAGATATGCCTCGACATCTCCCGCACCAACATAACCAGCTCTATCATAATCCAATCCTGGAATATCACAGTCGAGGGGCTGGTTGTAGATATTAATTACTTTAAGCCTGTCAATAGACGCATTTAGCTCCGCAATTCTTTTCTTAAACGCATGTAGCCTACTATTTTGATTAGCATAGAAAAGCCAGATTTCCGGACCTTCCGCTTGGGGGTTAATAGACTCCAGATAGGAAATGAATGGAGTAATTCCAATACCGCCAGCAAATATTACGACAGGCTGGACGGCATTGAGCGGGACAATGAAATTCCCCCCAGGAGGCGTAAGTTCAACATCCTTGCCTATCTGCAAATGCGTGTTTATGTAGGATGACATTATTCCTTCTACATATTCACCTTTCTCATCAGTCGCTTTCTGATGACGGACAGAAATGGAATAGGTTTTACGGTCATGAACAAACGCAGGGCCTGTCAGCGAATACGCCCGGGTAACGATCTCTTCAGAATCGCTCATCGGACAACAGCTAACAGTGATATGCTGGCCCGGTTCATAATCAGGTAAGTAGCCTTCACTATTCGATTGGAAGGTAACTGTCGTAACATTATCTGCTTCTTTTTTCAGTTCAATGACTTTGAATGTTTTACGACCTTCCCAGGGGCGTCTTATCAGCTCAAAATCATTCAAGCGGCGAATGCGGCAGCGGAATGAACGCAAAGGTAAAGCACCGCTGACTGGATCATAGCTATCACCGCTGATTAAGCTATTGTAATTGCTACTGTACTCACCTTTAACCGGGTATGAAGGTTTGCCAAAATCAGGACAAGCCTGCCACCACCCAAACTCAGCAATTACAGTTTCATGAGAGAGTTTGGCTTCCACTTTTGCTCTAAATCGAGCAAGACCTGCTCTCGTTTCAATTTCTACCCAATCCCCCGTCTTGATACCTTCTTCGTCAGCCAGAGCTGCCGAAATGTCTACCGTTGGATAAGGTGCTTTTTTTCGTAGGCTAGTCAGGCTTCGATGTTGGCTATGACAGAAGAATCCGCTTTTAACGGATGTCAGCATTAGTGGATAATCAGGATCGTTGCGCTGGTATTCTTGCGGCTGTACATACTCAGGTAAAGGATTGTAACCATAGCGATGAAGGATCTCAGAGTAAAACTCTGCACGTTTTGTTTCTGTATTGAAACCTGCCAGATATCCACTATTTGGGTCTCTGAAAGCATATTTTCTGACTTTATGCTCAAGCGGGATATCGTAACCTTCTGGCTTATTTCTGAGCATCTCAACAGTCAAACCTAATGGTTCTAGTTGATAATTCCAGGCTGCCTCAATATTGCCGTCGAAGAACGCTTCATTCATTCCTAACCGGCATGCAAGATCGAAAACAATCTCAAGGTCGGAACGGCTTTCACCGCGCGGAGAGACCATTTTTTTTCTCAACTGAATGTGGTCCTGAGCAGCAGCACTACTTTCAAACCCGGTTCTTAGGCCTTCGCGCTCCCAGGCAGTGTTTACTGGCAGAAGGATATCAGCATACTTTGATGTAGGCGTTTCAAACAAATCTACATGGGCATAAAACTCAAGTGCCTCAAGCGCCTGTTGTCCGAGAGAAGTATCACTTTGTGAAAGTAATATGTTGGCACCAAAGCCAATTAACCCGCGAATTTTATAGGGTGTACCTTCTAATACTGAATGCCAGATATCCTGAGAATGAACCCAACCTTGTGAAGGCGGCCCGATAGGCCTTTCTTCAAGACCTAATGCTTTATCCCATTGTGATTTTGGCATCAGTGTCGGTGAATTAACCACATTCACCGGGTGGCTGGCATAGATTCGATTACATCCTTCCTGATCGAAACAACCGGTTAAAGCATACAGTGTCGCAATCGCACGTTCTGTTTGGGTGGCATTAGTGTGTTGTGCCACTCCAGACCAACTGTGGTAGGCGATTTTCTTGGCCCCGGCAATCAAACTCGCAGCGGCTTCAATTGATGCAACAGATACCCCGGTGATACGGCTTACGTTTTCTGGGTCATAATTAGCCAACATATCTTTAAAAGATGAAAACGCCGTTTGGCAGGAAATTTTTGCACCATCAGCTATTGCAACTTCAACATTACCCTCAAGTGCAGCTGTAGGCGTCAGCGTTTCTTCAGTTCGAGTCTCGGAATCGATAAATGTGACTTGCTGGTTGTGTTCGTCCCAAACTGTATAGCGATTACTGATGGCAAGTGGGTTAATATCTTTTTCCCGAAGAAAATAACCATTATCATTTCGAACCAACAAAGGACCATTAGTCCAGTTTCGAACAAACTCATGATTAAACAGGTTTCTTTCTACCAGGAGATGGCTTAACCCCAAAGCTAATGCACCGTCAGTTCCAGGATTGACATCAAGCCAGGCATTTGCTTCTTTCGCTAAAGGTGTCGGGCGAGGATCCACGACGATCAGTTTTGCACCGTTATTTCGACCAGTACCAATCGCACTAGCCTGGGCAAGCCAAGTATTCGCGGGGTTATGCCCCCAAAGAAGGATAAGATCGGCATGGGAATAGTCAGCAACAGGGATGCCGCAGCCAAAGGTCCATCGATGTGCAACGTCTTTATGCCAGTTACATATTTCAGTTCCATAGCTGGTGTTTGGGCTGCCATAGATACGAACAAATCGCTCTAACCATTCAATTGCATCGCTGAGGGGGGTACCGCTTGGGCTCGTAAAACCGAAAGCGACAGATTCAGCTCCGTTCTCTCGTTTAAATTTTTCCAGTTGTCCGGCTATCGTTGACATAGCCTCTTCCCAACTTATACGTTTCCAGCCCGGGTTCTCGGCACCTTTAGGATGGGTTCTCTTCATCGGGTACAGAATTCTATTTGCGCTGTCCACCAGCTCAGGTGCCGCTTTGCCCTTCATACACATGGCCTTACCATTAGGATGTTCAGGGTTGGCCCGTACCTTGATCAGGTGGTCATTTGCTACTTCATTCAACGTCCCGCAACGCGAACGGCAAAGTGTGCAATATCCGGGAATAATATCTGACATTGTAAACCTCACTACTAAAAACAGTTAATATATTTTAAAAACCACATTGCTTTCTTTTCACCCAAGAATTACTAACCCAATTAATGTTAATATCATCTTGTTTTGTGGGCGTAATTTCAGTTGAAATTACTGTCATATATGGGTAGCGGCTAAGTAATTTCAGGGCCAGAATCTGATTCCTGCAAACCGTTAACATCTGCAAGATACAGTGCACGCAAAATAGGGCATTCAGGCTTATCATCCCCTGCACAGCAATCAGAAAGCGTTGTAAGTATTGATGCCATACGCTGAAATTCTTGAATTTTTACAGTCAACTCGCGGATGTGTGACTCGACTAATTTTTTCACATCAGCGCTTTGGCGCGAATGGTTACCCCAAAGACAGAGAAGTTCTCCTGTTTGCGCCAGAGAGAAACCTAACTCCCGACATCGACGTATAAAATGCAATTTGTACACATCAATATCGCTGTACATCCGATACCCGGCTGCAGTTCTTGCAACTTCCGGTATTAATCCCGCCTCTTCGTAATAGCGGATCATTTTGGCGGAAACTCCGGATAACCGGGCAGCATCACCAATGTTCATCCTTACCTCCCAAAATGTATTCTGTTAATATCAGATCCAGTTTCAAATGACGTCGTTTCTGACACTCTTACCTTGCATACGTAGTGATACGGTTACCGTTTGGCTCATCAAGACTTAGTCGATATCCAGCCTAGACCTTCCCGTGGTGGTAAGGTCAAGAAAAAAATCATCAAGATAAGCTGTGTAAAAAACCAGATGTGACGAACATACTCATATCCCTTATGACCACATACTTAATGACTCAAAACACTCTTCTTTGGGTTTAGAAAGGATGGTTTCTCTAGTGGCATCATTTTTATATTCACCAACACTCACTAATTCCCATGATTCGACATCATTCAACAGTGCAAGCATCAACTTATTATTTAATGCATGCCCTGACTTATAAGCATGGTAGGCGCCAATAATATTATGGCCTGATACAAAGAGGTCTCCAATCGCATCCAGTGTTTTATGTCGCACAAGTTCGTTATTAAATCGCAGACCTTCCGGATTCAGAACGCTATATTCATCAAGCCCTATCGCATTGTTCAAACTTGCCCCTAACCCAAGACCTTTTTGTTGTAGAAGTTCTACATCACGAACAAATCCGAAAGTTCTGGCATCAGCAATCTCGCTAATATAGTTTTCTTTCGACACTTCAATATTTAATCTATTAGTCTCAGCAGAAATCAAGGGATGCTTAAAATCAATCATAAAATCGATCGAGAACTTTGAGTCTGGATGCAAAAGAGCCCATTTGTCGCCATCTTTTACGGAAACCGTTTTTTTTATCAGAAGATATTTTTTTAGCGCACACTGCTCTATCAAACCAGCGTGCATTATTGAGTCTATGAATCCTCTGGCACTCCCATCGAGAATGGGAAGTTCTGGAGCATCGAGCTCCACCAAGAGGTTATCAAGCCCCATGCTAGACACCGCAGAAAGGAAATGCTCGATTGTTGAAACTCGAACTCCCTGAGGGTTGATAATGCTTGTTGCCAGCATAGTGTCATGAATCTGATCGGCACGGAGCTGAATATCAACAACAGGAGTTACATCTGTTCTACGGAACCGTATGCCACTATCGGCACCAGCAGGCATGATTTTCATGTTAACGGTTTTACCGCTATGCAAGCCAATACCGTTTAATTCAACAATATTCTTGATAGTTTTTTGCTTGATCATGGAGACCTCTGTTTGCTCTAGCGACTAGGCAGAACGTCCGCAACAAGGTTCCATTGATGATTCCCCCTATTGCTCTGTTCATCGTCCTCGCTACTCTCGACTTGGTTCCATTAAAAACCATGAAGTTGATATAGGGTCAAGATTTTATACGATATACACATCAAGCATCTTGCATGAGTCGCACTGACTGACCCGGGTTAGTTACCATCATATTCTTTATGGTTGAGACCATACGGAAATCAGTGAATTAAAAATATTTATTCATCCAAAACACAAATGGTTTTAAGAAAGCCTAATGCCCTTCTTGTAAAATTATTCAAGATAGTCAAGTATGTTTTTTATATTGTCAATTAAGGCGACATGCAGGTCAGGGTCATCACATTCATCTGAATGGCAATAGGAAATATGTTGAAGTATAATTCTTTTTTTGAATTCACTAACTGTACACTCCAACTCATACACCGACCGTACGATATCAATACAAGGTTCATCATCGATTAAAAAATCCTGCATTTTATTATACTTATCAGTCAGATCTTCTATCATAGAAATTAATACGGGGTCATTAACTAACATTGGCATATCTCTCCTCATAATCTGAAAGTAAAGATGGACACAGCGCTGATAAATTCCAATTCCCTTGCTTGCGGTACCGACCGGGAGGAAGATGAAACTTGTTTTTAAAAGCTCTCGTGAAAGTTTGTTGCGAATTAAAACCATACTGAAGTGCAATGTCTAGGACTGTTCTGGAAGTCAATTTCAGATCAATCGCAGCACATGATAATCGACGAGCACGAACATATTCACCCAGCGCAACACCGGTCGTCTGTTTAAACAAACGTTGAAAATGCCATCGTGAATACCCAGACTTCTCAGCAATAAATTCTACTGGCAAGGTTGTATTCAATGAACTTTCAACCCACTGCAAAATATCTTTGACAACACTTTCAGAATATTTCCTGGTGTCCATTCTCTCCCCCCAAACCATATTCTATGAATATATTCAAACCAGAATACGGTCTCTGAGTCTGTCATCCATGAAGAACTCAGGGACCCAACTCTTTATTTTCGTAATAACCTCAGGCCATTTGCCACAACCAGAAGACTGGCACCAACATCAGCAAATACAGCCATCCACATAGTTCCCATTCCCATGAGCGTGAGTACAAGGAATACGGCTTTAATACCTAGAGCGAGGCTGATATTTTGCACGAGTAAGCTGTACGTTTGTCGGGATAATTTTACAAAGGCTGGGATTTTACGCAGGTCATCATCCATTAAGGCTACATCTGCAGTTTCAATCGCCGTATCAGTACCCATTGCGCCCATAGCAAAACCGATATCAGCTGCAGCCAGAGCCGGTGCATCATTGATACCATCACCAACCATCCCAGTGATTCCAATCCGTGAATGCTCTTCAACTGCACGATGTTTATCTTCTGGCAATTGATTCCCTCGAGCCTCATCGATTCCAACCTGAGATGCGATTGCTTTAGCTGTATGTGGGTTATCACCAGTCAGCATAATAGTTTTAACGCCAAGTTCATGAAGTTGTTCAATCGCTTCACGGCTGCTGTTTTTAACAGTATCAGCAACAGCGAACAACCCAAGCACTTGCTTACCATCATTGAGTAAAATAACTGTTTTACCCTGGCTTTCCAGCCTTTGTACTGTTGCTTTAATCTCTGATGGACAATTAAAGTGTTCTTCAGTCAAACGCAGGTTACCAAGGTAAAAATCCTTACCTGTAATCGCGCCATGCACACCTCGCCCAACAATCGCTTCAAAGCTGTCAACATCCTGCTTTTTCAAATCAGCAGAAGCATTCACAATTGCCAGTGAAACAGGGTGATCAGAGTAACTAGCGAGACTAGCTGCAGTAGTACGAACTTCACGCTCGCTCCACCCATTGAATACCATTACGTCGGTTTGTACTGGTTTCCCATAGGTAATAGTTCCTGTTTTATCCAGCGCAAGGGCTTTTAGCTTACGTCCCTGCTCAAGATAAACACCGCCTTTAATGAGAATCCCTTTGCGAGCAGCTGCAGTAAGTCCACTAACAATCGTTACTGGCGTAGAAATAACCAGGGCACATGGACACGCAATGACAAGCATAACTAAAGCTTTATAGATCCACTCCTGCCATGTTCCTGCCCCAAACAATGGTGGCAATACAGCAACCGCAACAGCAATACCCATAACGACGGGGGTATAAATCTGGGAAAAGCGGTCAACAAAACGTTGTGTAGCTGCTTTGGCGCCTTGCGCCTGCTCAACGGCATGAATGATGCGAGCAAGGGTTGTATTATTTGCAGCTGCAGTGACTTTATATTCAAAAGAGCCTGACTGATTTATTGTTCCAGCAAATACAGCATCGCCCGCAATTTTATCGACAGGCATACTTTCACCTGTAATTGGAGCTTGGTTAATGGTGGTTTGGCCTTTGACGATTTCTCCGTCGAGACCAATTCGTTCACCTGGTTTTACCCTGACAATACTGCCCGGTTGTACGCTACTGGCGTCAACTTCCTGCCATGTTCCATCAGCTTGTTGGACCATTGCAGTTTCAGGAGTCAGGTTCATCAGGGAACCTATTGCATTTCTGGCTCTATCAAGTGATTTGGCTTCTATCAGCTCGGCAATGGTGAATAACACCATAACCATCGCCGCTTCTGGCCACTGCCCAAGGACCAAAGCCCCAGTAACGGCAATACTCATTAGTGCATTGATATTCAAGTTGCCATTGCGAATCGAAATCCAACCTTTTTTGTAGGTTGTCAGACCACAAGAAAGCACTGCTATCAAAGCCAACCCAGCTTCTAGCCAGTCAGGCATATCAGCCCAGTGCATCACTTCGGCTGCAAGAGCAGCTACGCCAGCAAGAGCTAATGGCCACCAGGGCTTTTTTTTCTCCTGGGTATTTTTCTTGCCGCTAGTATTATCAGAGACTTCTGGCGCGAATCCCAACGAGCGAATTGCAGCCATGATAGCTTCAAGCGAATCCGGTGTATGGGTTACAGTCAAAACACGCTGCATCAGGTTGAAATCAAGCTCTTTAACAGCGCTCATTCCACCCAGTTTCTTTTTGATAAGATTTTCTTCAACAGGACAATCCATCTGCATAATGCGAATTTCTGTCCGTAATCCACCAGCCACAACCTGCGAGCCCCCTAGGCTACTCAATTGTTCTGGAGCAGCGGAGCAACAATCCCCCTCATGGCCGTGATCGTGGCCTTCATGAGAATGCTCTTGCGCGGCATGAGCATGGTTACATCCCTTATGATTATGCTCATCATGCGAATGCCCTTCGCCGCCATGGCTATGGGCATCATGATTATGGCCTTCATGGTTATGGCCTTCATGGTTATGACCTTCATGGGAATGATCATCACTGCATTTCTTGTGATTATGAGCCTGCTGATCATGTGCATGATCATTTGCTTTATGTGATTCACCAGTATTCTTAACCCGGAGTCCTGTCCCTAAATTGAACGTTTCACAGCAACTAGCCGCTTCGTCTCCTGCAGGGTTTTTGCTATTTTTTACACCACCACTCATTTTCATTGCCTCATCTGTTAACTATACTGACGATTAAAGACCCTAATCTAACTAGAGGGTCAAGCGCATAAGGGGGGAGGCATGAAAATTGGTGAATTGGCCCGTAAGGCGGATTGTCCGGTGGAAACTATTCGGTACTATGAGAAAGAAGGATTACTTCAGGCTCCATTAAGAGATATTGAAAATAACTATCGCCGTTACAACAATACTCATCTGGAAAAGTTATTATTTATCCGACGCTGCCGCTCTCTTGATATGACCCATGAGGAAATACGTGCATTGCTACTGGCAATGAATAATCACGGTAAAGACTGTGGCCCCATTGATGCAATAATCAGTGCCCATCTCACTCATGTTCAGCATCGTATTAAAGAATTAATAGCCCTGGAAATACAACTCAAAGAACTTAATAACTATTGCAGCTCAGACCGGAGCGTGGACGAATGCGGGATAGTACAGAAATTGACTGCTGATGAAGAGAATGGTGATCTTCCTTTAACCGTACCAACTGACCACTTGGGGGGTGTGCATTAGTGGTGTGCGCTTATAAGTTGATTAGACTGATGGCGTAACACAAGCCCATACAGCTTTGTGCTACGCCATCATGCCCTTAAAATAAGGGGTCAGGCTTTTTCCATTTCGTTACCACGAGAACGACGTTGCACTGCCCCTTCTCTCTTACCGGGATGGCTTTTAGCATCAGCGGTCATTAATGTCTGGAGTATTGGGCATTCAACTCGCTCATCCCCAGCACAGCTTTTGATCAGAGCTCTGAGTGTATCTGCCATTCGTCGCATATTTTCCATACGTCGCTCTAAATCATCCATATGCTCTTGTGCCAGACGTTTAACATCGGCGCTCTGGCGAGATTTGTCATTCCATAACTTGAGCAAATCGGCTATCTCTTCAAGAGAAAAACCAAGATCGCGCGCACTGCGGATAAAAATCAGACGATGGACATCATTGGGTGCATAATCACGGTAGCCCGCTTCGGTACGGCCAGTAGCAGGAATCAGACCAATTTGCTCGTAATAGCGAATCATCTTTGCGGAGATTCCTGATTCGTTCGATGCTTTACCAATGTTCATAGCTCCCCTTTTCTTAGTGCTCAGAGTCTTCTGCCAGCGGAGGCTGGAACCGACGCAAACGAAGTGCGTTGCCCAGGACAAATACACTGGATAGCGCCATCGCGCCTGCAGCAAAGATTGGTGAAAGCAGCAATCCATAGGCAGGGTACAGCAGGCCTGCTGCTACAGGGATCAATGCGGCATTATAACCAAACGCCCAAAAAAGATTTTGCCTGATGTTACCTATGGTTGCCTTAGACAATCCAATAGCATTAGGCACACCCTGTAGGTTGCCGGACATTAAGACAACATCAGCAGATTCCACCGCTATATCGGTACCTGTACCAATTGCAAGCCCAATATCTGCCACGGCTAAAGCTGGGGCATCATTAATGCCATCACCAACATAAGCGACCTTACCGTAAGACTCCTTCAACCGACGAACTGCTTCAACTTTCCCTTCTGGCAACACTTCGGCAACCACTTCATCAATACCAAGCTGTCTCGCAATCGCATTTGCTGTATTGGCATTGTCACCGGTAATCATTGCGACTTTGAGCCCCAGTTGGTGCAATGCATTTATGGCAATCGGCGTACTTGATTTAATAGGGTCAGCGACTGCGATAATGGCAGCCAGACGTCCATCAATAGCAACATAGAGTGGCGATTTTCCTTCGTTTCCAAGGCGTATCGCAGTCTTTGAAAAATACTCGATATCCAAGCCTAACTCACGCATAAATCGATCGGCCCCGACCTCTACGCGCTCTCCGTCTACGGTAGCCCTGACGCCCATCCCAGTAATTGAATCAAACTCAGTCAACGCTGGCAGCGATATCTCTTTTCCTAGAGCAGCTTCAACGATAGCGCGGGCAATAGGATGTTCCGAACGTGATTCAACAGCGGCAACTTTTGCTAATACTAAGTCAAGCTCAAACCCTTCGGCCAACTCCAGGTCTGTCATTACTGGGCGCCCTTCAGTCAAAGTACCTGTTTTGTCTACAGCGACAACCCTGGCATCTTTAAGCAACTGCAGAGCTTCTCCCTTACGGAACAAGATCCCCATTTCTGCACCACGCCCAGTACCTACCATGATAGAGGTTGGGGTAGCCAATCCCATTGCACATGGGCAGGCAATGATCAATACAGCCACGGCATTAACCAGTGCGAAAGACAGGGCCGGTGATGGCCCAAATGTTAACCAGGCAAGGAAAGTTAACAACGCTGCCAGCATCACCACAGGAACAAACCATAATGTCACCTTATCGACCACGGCTTGTATAGGTAGTTTAGAGCCCTGGGCTTGCTCTACCATTCTGATTATTTGTGACAACATCGTCTGGCCACCAACGGCTGTTGCACGCAACCTCAATGCTCCTTTCTGGTTAACAGTCCCGCCAACCATTAAGCTTCCGGGAACTTTCTCGACGGGGATAGGCTCCCCCGTTATCATCGATTCATCGACAAAACTTGTTCCTTCACTCACCTCACCATCAACAGGTATCCGCTCACCTGGTCGAACTTCGATAATGTCATCAAGGGCTACATCACTAATGGGAATATCGATGACAATGCCGTTACGCAGCACATGCGCCTCTTTGGCCTGCAATCCAACCAAACGCTTGATAGCCTCAGACGTTCGACCTTTAGCTCGCGCCTCCATAAATCGTCCTAAAAGAATAAGAGCGACGATTACCGCAGCAGCTTCGTAATACACATTGACGGTACCTTGAGGCAAAAGACCTGGAGCAAAGGTCGCAATCATTGAATAACCGAATGCAGCGAGAGTCCCGACGGAGACGAGAGAGTTCATGTCTGGGCCAAGTCTTAATAACGCGGGAATACCTTTCAGGTAAAAGCGCCGCCCCGGAATAGCCAACACCAGCAATGTTAATACAAACTGGAGATACCAGCTTTCCTGGAGCCCAATGGTATCCATTATCCATTGATGCATTCCCGGTATCACATGCGACCCCATTTCCAGAATAAATACTGGTAACGCAAGTACGGTCGCCAGAACTAAATCTTTCTTCAACGCAACCTTTTCAGCATCTTTTTTTTCTGCGGCACTATCATTATTCTGGCTTTGGTTATCAACCAGGCTGGCTTCATAACCGATTTTTTCGATAGCAGTTATGAGGTCATCAACTCCTGCGGTTCCACGTACAGTAGCTCTTTCAGTCGCTAAATTAACAGTGGCTTCTTTTACACCTTTAACCGCTCGGAGCGATTTTTCGACACGCCCTACGCATGATGCACATGTCATGCCCTGAACTGATAACTCTACAGAAGCTTGAGGAACCTCATAACCAACCTTTTCAACTGCTTCAACCAACGCCATACGATTAACGAATGCATTTAGGCGGATATCTGCACGCTCTGTTGCAAGGTTAACGCTTACGTTTTGTACGCCTTCAACCTTAGCCAGAGCGGCTTCAACTCGTCCAACGCAGCTTGCACAAGTCATTCCCTCAATGGGCAAGCTGACTTGAGTTTCACCATCATTAGAATGCTGTTTTTTTTGAATGCTCATGATGTATTTCTCATCGTTATGGTCAGATAAAGAACAACCTTAAGGCTTACCATCGTGGGAAGGTCAAGCGCATTATTTTGAACATGCCGATGCCGTGGAAGGAATGGATATAAAAACCCTTTACATGAACACATATTCATATGTTATATTGAAGGCATCATGTATAACCAACCGCTTGAGGCCCTATGTCACAATCACATGATCACGAGCATGACCATACTCCAGCAGTAACCAGTGCAAACGAGCGTAAAGTCCTTATCTCCTTCCTCATGATATTCACATTTATGGTGGTCGAAGCTGTTGGAGGGATACTTTCTGGCTCATTAGCATTGCTGGCAGATGCAGGCCACATGCTTACAGATGCAGTAGCTTTGGCGCTGGCTTATGCGGCATTCCGTTTTGGCCGTCGAGCTGCTGATAGCAAACGAACCTTTGGATATTTGCGATTTGAAGTCATCGCGGGATTCTTTAATGCCCTGACACTCTTCGCTATTGTGGCGTGGATTGCATATGAGGCATGGGAAAGGTTACAAGCTCCACCAATTATACTGGCAGGCCCAATGCTGATCGTTGCCATTGCAGGATTGTTGGTCAACATATTGGTATTATGGATCATGACCCGTGGTGAGACCGATCATGTTAATGTCAAAGGTGCTATTTTACATGTGATGGGTGATCTATTGGGTTCTGTTGGCGCTATTGTCGCCGCTATTGTCATTTACTACACGGGCTGGACACCGATTGACCCAATACTTTCCGTTCTTGTCGCAGCACTGGTTTTACGTAGTGCCTGGAAATTATTAGCAAAATCGCTGCACATCCTGTTAGAAGGAGCGCCTGAAGATGCCTCCCCAGACAAGGTGGAACAGAGACTAATCAGTTCTGTTAAGGGCTTAGCAGCCGTAAGTCATATTCATGTCTGGCAAATAACCTCAGGTCGGACGATGGCAACACTGGAAGTAAGAGCCAAGGAAGATGTGGACGTAAAAGACGTTGTGAAGCTTGTAAAACAAGAACTTTATGAGCAGTTCAAAATAGAACATGCAACTGTGGGAATCGACTGGAATTACGATCAAAACGATAATACATGCAGCCTTTCACCGACAAAACTGCGTAACGAACACGAACACGAACACGAACACGAACACGAACACGGAAAAAAGCATAACCATTCTAGTCCAGGCCACAAACATTAATCAGGCCTCTGGTGATGCACTATCAATTTAGGAGGGAGAATCATAATGTCCAGCACATCAGATTGCGGCAACATACAAGACTGTTCCGCGACAGATCATGTCGCGGAGCCAGATCTATCAATGCTCTCGCAAAACGACATTGGGCAACTTTCCGAGATTTTCCATCTACTGGGGGACCAGTCAAGACTACGAATCCTGCTTTACTGTATGCGTGGTTCGGTCTCTGTAGGCGACATTGCTGAGTCGCTCCAGTTATCACAATCTCTGGTCAGTCATCATCTGAGGTTGTTACGAAGTGCAAGGCTTGTTCGCGGAGAGAGAAAGGGTAAGTACATATTTTATAGCATAATGGATCACCATGTAAGTCATTGACCTGCTCCCCGTTGATTAGTACACCCCGATGTTAGTAATGTCTTCATAAGCCACATGAGGACATCCCCATGAAGAAGCGTTTTTCCGACGAACAGATCATCAGTATTCTCCGCGAAGCCGAAGCCGAAGCTGGGGTACCCGCCCGTGAACTCTGCCGCAAGCATGCCATTTCCGATGCCACGTTTTACACCTGGCGTAAGAAGTATGGCGGTATGGAGGTGCCTGAAGTTAAGCGCCTGAAGTCGCTTGAGGAAGAGAACACCAGACTCAAGAAGCTGCTTGCCGAAGCCATGCTGGATAAAGAGGCGCTTCAGGTGGCTCTTGGGCGAAAGTACTGACGACAGACCAGAAGCGGGAAGCCGTGATGTTGATGTGTGATGCGACCGGTCTGTCGCAACGTCGTGCCTGCAGGCTTACAGGTTTATCCCTGTCGACCTGCCGCTATGAGGCTCACCGTCCGGCTGCTGATGCGCATTTATCAGGGCGCATCACTGAGCTGGCACTGGAGCGCAGGCGTTTTGGCTACCGTCGTATTTGGCAGTTGCTGCGCCGTGAAGGGCTTCATGTTAATCATAAGCGCGTGTACCGGCTTTATCACCTCAGTGGCCTGGGCGTAAAACGCAGAAGACGTCGTAAAGGGCTGGCAACAGAACGTCTGCCGCTGCTCCGTCCGGCGGCGCCCAATCTGACCTGGTCGATGGATTTCGTCATGGACGCACTTTCCACCGGTCGCAGGATCAAGTGTCTTACCTGCGTCGATGATTTCACAAAGGAATGCCTGACGGTCACTGTTGCCTTTGGGATTTCAGGCGTTCAGGTCACGCGTATTCTGGACAGCATTGCACTGTTTCGAGGCTATCCGGCGACGATAAGAACTGACCAGGGGCCGGAGTTCACTTGCCGTGCACTGGATCAATGGGCCTTTGAGCATGGTGTTGAGTTGCGCTTAATCCAGCCGGGCAAGCCAACGCAGAACGGATTTATTGAGAGCTTTAACGGACGATTTCGCGATGAATGTTTGAATGAGCACTGGTTCAGCGATATCGTTCATGCCAGGAAAATTATTAATGACTGGCGGCAGGATTATAACGAATGCCGCCCGCACTCCACGCTGAATTATCAGACACCGTCTGAATTTGCAGCGGGCTGGAGAAAGGGTCATTCTGAGAATGAAGATTCCGACGTTACTAACTGAGTGTTGTATCTAATCGTGGGGGCAGGTCA
>NZ_JAOWES010000086.1:0-86532 GCF_030334095.1 Citrobacter sp. Cf118
ACTCATGATGAACCCTGTTCCATGGCTCCAGATGACAAACATGATCTCATATCAGGGACTTGTTCGCACCTTCCCTAAGTTATTTGCTTTTTCTGAAGATTGCTCAAGAGAATGGTTCAGAAAAACTGATACCTCAAGGCTACCGTTGGGCTGATCTTGAATCCCATCCAGAAGCAGGATTATTAGGGTTTTATCAAGAGATGCTCACCCACTTGGGTGCGCATGTTAAAAATGAAGTCATAAGAGAGATTTACGCATTCCCTACAACTGTTTTCTCCCATTCTGAAAATTTAAAAGCTGTTGTAGATGGTATTTCGAAAATAGAGTGGCACCAAGTAGGAAAAGATGGATTTGGCGACCTCTATAGTGGCTTAATTGATAAAAGTGCTCAGGATACTCGTTCTGGAGCAGGGCAGTATTTCACTCCACGTTCTTTAGTCAATACTATAGTGAGATTAATACAGCCAGAGTGTGGCGAATTAATTCAAGATCCAGCGACTGGAAGTGGCGGCTTCTTAATTTCTGCTGACAGCTATATTCGGAATAAATATTCACGAGAAAAATACAAATCTAACCCTCCTAAATATCAAGGGGTGGAAATAGAGAAAAATACTCGTCGAATTTGCTTAATGAATGCCTTTTTACATAATTTAGACGCAAATATTATTTATGGCGATGCACTGACTGATGACGTAGCCGAGTTGGACAAAGCCGATGTAATCGTAGCCAACCCTCCCTTTGGCAATAAGGCCGGGGGACAACGTCCTTTGCGCAACGATATTCCATTCCCCAATACAAATAAGCAACTCGCTTTTTTGCAGCATATTTATTTGGGGCTTAGAGCTGGCGGTCGGGCTGCTGTCGTGTTGCCAGATAACGTATTGTTTGAATCCGGTGTCGGTACTGATGTACGCCGCGACTTAATGAATAAGTGCAATTTGCATACTATTTTGCGCTTGCCTACCGGTATCTTTTACGCTCCAGGCGTTAAAACTAATGTCTTGTTCTTTACCAAAGGCTCCGCCAAAGACAAATCTCAGCAAGAGAACTGTACTAAAAACATCTGGGTATACGACCTACGTACCAATATGCCCAGCTTTGGTAAACGCACACCCTTTGGTAATGCCGACATTGGCTTTGCACCAGAAGGCTTTGGCACAGACCCACACCTCGGTGCATTTGAGAGAGTGTTTGGCGACAGTCCCGATGGAACCAGCAAGCGTACAGAAGGTGAATATAGCTTTGGCGCGCAAGATATTGAAGTAGATAAAGAGGCCATAGAAGAAAATAAGGATATTGATGAACAGCTCGCTCATTCTCGCTGGCGCTGCTTTAGTCGAGAGTGGATCGCCAGCACCAAGGGCGACTCTCTGGATATCTCCTGGCTAAAAGATAAAGATAGTGTAGATACCGCTGGTTTGCCGGAGCCGGACGTACTGGCGAGCGAGGCAAGAGAGGAATTAGAGGCTGCATTGAACGAGCTGGACAGGCTGTTGACGGCATTAGAAGAGGCGAATTAATGAACAAAGTTAATTTACCAGAGGGATGGTGCCTTACAACTCTAGGAAACGTAGTTGAATTAAAATACGGCAAGTCTTTACCTGCCTCAAAAAGAGACAATGGGAAATTTTCAGTTTTTGGTTCAAACGGCATCGTTGGAAGCCATTCCGAACCATTAGTAAAAACAGAAGGTATTATCGTGGGCCGAAAAGGCTCATATGGGGAAGTGCATCTATCAAACTCTCCATTTTTCCCAATCGATACAACTTATTATGTGGATAATCTATTTAACCAACCATTAAAATATTGGTTTTATCAGCTTAAGGCGTTACCTCTAACAGAGTTGAATAGATCTACAGCAATACCCGGTTTAAACAGGGAAGATGCATATAGTCAATATATAGCACTTCCTCCGCTAGCCGAACAAAAAATGATTGCTGATAAACTTGACGCTCTGCTGGCGCAGGTGCAAGCTACCAAATCCCGCCTCGAACGCATACCCAAAATTCTAAAAACTTTCCGCCAATCAGTGCTAGCCGCGGCTGTAAGCGGCAAGCTAACAGAGGAGTGGCGAGTCACCAACGCTAAAGTGTTTGGTGAGATTAAACCTCTGGCATTTGCAGGGAAAGTAATTGCGGGACAATCACCTAGCAAATCAGAAGTTAATTCTGAAGGTAAAGGTGAGCCATATGTAACTGGCCCAGAACAGTGGGATGGTAGACAAATATTGCATCACAAATGGACTGAGTATCCGAAGCGAATGGCTCCAGAAAGGTCAATATTTGTGACCGTTAAAGGTGCCGGAGTTGGCACTACATTTCCTGGTTGCTATGCTGCAATTGGGCGAGATGTATATGCATTCGTACCTAATGAAAATATGAACTACACCTATATTCTTTTTGCCATTCAGGCATCAGCAAAAGATGTTGTTTTAAAAGCAAAAGGGCTGATTCCTGGCTTAACTAAAAGCGATATAGTTGACCACGAAGTGTATTTGCCTTCAATCAATGAACAAACTGAAATCGTCCATCGTGTTGAAGAACTCTTCGCCTTTTCCGATTCCATCGAGCAAAAAACTAATTCTGCATTGGCACGGGTGAATAATCTCACTCAATCAGTTTTAGCCAAAGCTTTTCGTGGTGAGCTTACTACTGATTGGCGAGCAATTCACCCAGATTTAATCAGTAGTGAAAATAGCGCTGAAGCTTTACTTAAAAAAATAAAAATTGAACGAGAGACAATAAAAAAACAGCCCCGTTCTTCTATAGTCAAGAAAAAAAAGGAGAGTTCTACTATTATGGCGAATAAACTTATTAGTGTGCTTGAAGAAACCAGAGATTGGATAGCTGCACAAGAAGCTTTTCGTCTGTGTGGAGTGGCAGATGGAACACCGACTGAGCGAATAGAAGAACTATACTCTGAATTGCGTGATTTAGACAAAGCTGGTCGCTTGAAAATTGATCCCGTGACTGATGAGCAAGGTCGGAAGCTTTATGACCGCTTGAAATTGGTAGGAGTCTAAATATGCGTCTGGACAAGCTAACAATTGGAAGTCTTAAAGATAGCCCATCGCATCAGTTTAAAAATCTGAAGAATGTTACTATCGATTTTGCTCAAGGACGTTGGGTGACAGTAGTAATTGGTTGGAATGGCACTGGCAAGTCTAATGTTCTAGAGGCTTTGGCTATTATATTTCGTGACTTAATTGCTAAGAAACGCACTCCAGAATTTGCCTTTCAACTTTCCTACTGCATGGGAGCGGGTAATGACAAGCAAAGAATACGCATTGATGCCGACCCTGACCGTAAGAAAGACGCATTTTTAATTTACGTTACTAACCTAAAAGAAAATAAATCAAATAATAATATCCTTGACGCTCAAGATCTTGACGTTGATTATACAACACTATCTGAAAAACCGATAAAACTGACTGCGTTCCTTAACTCTGATACACAGTATCTGCCTCATTATGTATTCAGCTATTACTCTGGCGAAAGCTCACGAATGCATGAAGTATTTCGTCCTTATCTAGAAAGTTATGATAGTAAACTGCGTAACGGTGTAGACCCTGGGCTAAAGCGCCTATTCTATGCGATGCCAGTACATAGCCAGTTTGTCTTACTAGCCTTTATGATCCAACAATCAGACGATGTACGGGAATTACTTGAAAAAGACATGGGCATTGATCCAGATGAGGGTATTGAATCAGTTCTCTTTGTTCTAAAGCAGCCAGGATGGAGTAAAAGAAGAGGAAAAAAAAATAACTCGGACGGAGATGATAGATTTTGGGGTTCAAAAGGTGTCGTTCAAACCTTTTTAGATCGTCTGCAAAATATAGCTATGGCACCGATTAAAGTAAAACGAGACAAGCAAATTACTCTTTGGAATAAGGAATCTACTGAGTTTCAATATCTTTTTATTAAGGATATACATGCTCTCCGAAGTCTTGTTGATAATCAGTCCCCTGCACAATTTTTCCGTGATTTAGAAAGTACTTATGTTTCTGAGTTAATTGAAGAAGTTCGTATTCGTGTACGCTTAAAGAAAAATGATGGAAGTGTAACTTTTCGTGAGCTAAGTGAAGGAGAGCAACAGTTACTCACCGTATTAGGTTTGCTACGTTTCACTGCCGAAGAAGAAAGTCTTTTTTTGCTTGATGAGCCAGATACACATCTAAATCCTCGTTGGAGTGTGGATTATATCTCTTATCTAAAGAGATTTATCATAGATGGTGCTCAACAAACAGAAACCAGTCATATCCTAATGACAACGCATAATCCACTTGCCATTGCCGAATTAGAGCGCGAACAGGTACAGATTTTATGTATGTCAAAACAAGAGGAGCGTCGTCAAATTGTCGCATGCTATCCAGAAATAGCACCTCGAGGAATGGGATATGCTGCGATCGTAACGAGCGACATGTTTGGTATCGCTTCTACATTAGATCAGCCAACCCAGCTTCTACTCGAAGAGCAGAGAGCTTTTGCTGCCAAAGAAACGTTAACTTTAGATGAGCAACACGATTTAGATTCAATTAATGCCAAGCTTGACAGGCTTGGATTTAGATTTTTCCATCCAGATGATGAATATTCACGTTATCTACGCTTAAGAAATTCAATTTTGGTTGAACGATTTAATACTGAACTACCTCAAGAATTAGCAAAGCAAGTGGTTGAAATGCCTCGTGCAGAGCGTGAGGAATTAGCTAAATACTTAATTGCAGAGCTCCTATCGAAACATCCAAATAAGGATGAAGGAGAAAACTCTTGAGATATGTAAGTCGGCTAAAATTATCTATGCCTACAGGTTGGTTACAGCGAGCTCAAAGAGCTACACAAGCGGTTGCCTCTGGGGCAGCCCCTAATGATTACGACCATATTTGGCGTGAATTAAAAGATGGATTAGCAGAATTACTGCACGACAAGTGTTGGTACTGTGAGTCTCCCATAACCCGTTCTGATAATGCGGTAGATCATTTTCGTCCTAAAAATTGTGTTAGTGATGCAATAAATCAACATGATGGCTATAAATGGTTAGCTTTCGATCGATTTAATTTTCGCTATGCTTGTACTTACTGTAATAGCAGGCGCTTAGGTGTTAATACAGCAGGAGGAAAAGCAGATCGTTTTCCTCTAATCGATGAAACTTCACGTGTATATAGCGAAGGTCCCATAGATCAAGAATATCCAATGCTCTTAGATCCTTGTGAACTTACAGATTGGAAATTACTGGGTTGTCATCAGGAAAATGGGCAGCCTTGTGCAACTAGTACAGATACTATATCCAAACAGCGTGCAGAAGTTTCTATAGAAGTTTACCATTTGAACTATGAGCCTACTTGTAAGCATAGACATACTGTTGCAGTTCAACTTATGGCTGATCTTGATGAAGCTAAACGCCTTTTTGAGCTGTCTACCCATGATCATAGTAGACGAAGTGATTTCATAAGAGTAGCTGAACGTTTACGACGAGCAATAGACCGAGACGCACCTTTTAGTGGTGATATGCATTTTCTCATGCGTGGGCAACGCAGTGCTGCGCACTCATGGATACAAGATCTATTAGAGGCATAATCTGATAATTTTGGTATAATGTTTGAGTGATGTTTTCAGCCCAGATTCCGTTTTTCAGGAGTAATTATGAGCAACAACAAAAAAACGCAGGCAGCCTACGCTAAGCCATCTCGTGCTGACATTGTTCGCTCAGTAGCAACATCTACGGCTGTTGAAACAGGGCAGTCCTCCGCGAAGATCGAAGCTTCACTTGAAGCCACGCGCAAAAAATTTGCTCATTTGCGTCTTGCGGTTTAATCCCTTCTTAATGCTTCTCGCACCCAGTGTTTCATCGGCTCATAGTCCATTGATACGCCAGCATGGATAGCCGAGATATACTGGGTTTTGTTTTGCTCCCAGCTTTGATAATCCAGCGGTTTGTACCCACCCTGAACGGCCATTACGTCGGCTAGCAGTCGCGACAGGCGTCCGTTTCCCTCTCTGAATGGATGGATAAGTATCAGCTCGACATGGGTGATGGCGATAGCGGTGATGAGTTGTTCTTCGTCCATGTCGCTACACGGTGTGTATTGAGCTAGATACTTAGTGTCGAATTCGTTCAGCAGTTTTGGCAACTGTGCCGAGGGGGCAAACATAAAGCCGCCTTTGCTGATATTCACAGCTCTTTCTTGTCCAGCCCACTCGTAGATGTTACCTAACCAGCGGCGATGCCAGCTTTTTAGCATGGCTACGCTGAGATGTCCTTCCGGGAACTGTTCTTCAAAAACAGACTGGTAGAGTTGTTCTAACAGGACAAGTTCCGCTTCATCCATCTCATTGGAAGCAGCGATACCCAGTTTATTAGCCAAAACCTGCTCGTCAGAGTCTTTCTCATACTGACCTTCGCTACTGGATACATGGTATCGGCTCATGGGGCTGCCCTGTGTTAATGGAGGGATGGAAAAACAAAGGGATTATAGCGCTGGATGAGTACAGCAAACAATATTCTTAAAATCAGATAGTTACAAAAGTGTAGGTTGAAATGTAGTTTTTATTCTCTGGTGGAAAATAATCTTTAATAATCAGCATTGACACACCAATGCATCATTGGCGTGTGGTTCGTGAAGTCCGTATCAAGTGACTCTTTCATATCGCTTTTGCTCTTTTTTTAATCTTTTTGGGTGCCTGGGCAGTCTCACGTGAGCCCCTGGAAACTCACATAAACCCACAAATTTGTCATTCGAAAGCCGCCTGAAGGGCAGTAACGACGAGCGTTGGCTCGGCCTGAATGGTCTATCTTATCACCGACAACGGCTGAGATTCATCCGTAGGTTTTACCGCCAGAACGCTTATTGATTATTCATTTTCCGGCAAAGCATAATTCTGGCAATACAGATAGGGGATCCCCTCTTTGGTAATCAGGTATGTCTCGCTATTCAGCGCAAAAAAATCGACGTTGGATACGCTGGTGTTGGTCAGGAAAAAGTCGGGGAGGAGTTCCTGAATAAGGCTGGCGGGAGCCGTTTCGCGATTGGAAATTTGGATTTTCTGTGAAATCCAAACCGGGCTTGAGCCGTAGCTGGATTGTGTAAAAAGTACCATGCGTTGCACGGTCTGCTCATTATTTTCGGCATCTTTGATAATACCATCAATATTAACAATACCTTTACTGCCCCCGGTTTTGATATCAATAATCCCTCGGAACGAGCTTGTATTGCGTACAATTTCGATGGCAGAGCGGCAGGTAAGATCTTGTAACTCACCATTGTTCTTACTGTACCGATAGACGACAGTAAGAATTAGCGTAGCAAAACAAAGTAGCAGGATAATACCTGTCTGGATGCGGGAGGTTCGGGGATATAAATTCATTAGCTATCATACCGCGGGTAATATACCGGCTGACAGGCGTTTTCCTGCCTGGCTTTTATCGGCGAGCGACACACCAGCGCGGACAGTTTCTTAGACTCAGGATAGGTTGTGATATAAATAAATTTATGGATCTGACACAATCCTGGGTTTTTGTCGATAAACGCGGTATGCCGGGAAAAGTTACTGGCATCGCTATTGAAATAATACTGACAGTCTGTTGGTGTTTTGCTCGCGGCGATATAGCCGGAGAAATAATCATCACTGGCTTGCCACGGATATAATATAAGCACACAAATTATCAGGGTAAGTGCCAACATAATCGTTTCTGCTGTCGTTATCAAAGGTTGACGCGGCGTGTCAGACAAAAGTTCCTCAATGGTGGCATCTGGCGCTAATGGCGCTAAGGATTCTTCAACAGAAGCAGAGTTATTCTCCGGTGTATCAATGACCTGAATATCAAACTCTTCCTGAATGATCAGCCCTTTGCGGGGAATCGTTGTGATCAGCTGTTGTTCAAGCTCCAGCTGCAGCAAGCTTTTACGCAACGAGAGAATACTTTGATAAAAGGCGTTGAAACTTACCTGGCGGTGATTTTTACCCCAACCGAATTCCAGCAATTCGTTTTGAGAAACCACTTGCCCGCGATGTTGAATAAGTAATAAAAGACATAACGACGCTGAGTGTTTGAGTTTTATCCGCTGATTGGGGTGATCTACCCGCGCCAGACATTGTGCGGCTGGCGTAAATATTATTCTATTTTCAATCAGATAACTGACATTGCCAGTCTCAGACATATTGTCTCTACTCTTGATGATGCGTCAGATGGTTGATTAGTCATGATACCACTGAGCCTATAAAGACCACCAGCATGGACCTAATCCCACAGCGAGAACCGAGAAGTGTTGCAATTTAGTATCATGATATAACAAGAATGATAATTTTTTAATGAAAATAAAATCCATTGAAATCAATTAATTGTATCTTTTTTGCTACTATGCCAAGAACAGAAAGATGAAAAAATGTCGACAAAGATGATTGCCATTAATTCTTTATGGACAGCGCCATATACTGCCTGACACCACCACGCGAAAACAACATGAACCTTAACGCGTCAACGGCACCAGGGAATGCCGGTGGTAGATGTAGATAGGGATAAATGTCAGCTTTTTTGCGGGCTGACATTTATTTTTAGTGCTGAGTAAATTTAACCATCTTTTTGACAAAGCCATAATTTGCGGTAGAGAGTCCCATGTTCCAGAAAGAAATTGAAAATGCTGTAGTGCTCGTTGGCGATGAAATGAAGAAGTCGGATAATGCCTGGCTGTCGTTACGTAAAAAACGTCAGCGTATTGATTTGAAGACCGATGGACATATCTTGTTTCTGGAGAAAGGGACTGTCTCTGTTTATCGTGTGGAAAACGATTTAGTCACGGTGAGTATTTCTGCACCTGCCATTCTCGGCCTGCCACAAATGCGTACGGAAGTGGCCGGTCACTATTTACGTTGTGATACCGATTGCGAAATGTGGGCGATGAGCGTACAAAATGCCGATCTCCTGTTTACAGCTAAAAACTTATGGAAGCAGGCGTTTGATATCTTAACGCATCATCTTCAACGTTATTTCCAACGTGAGGCGTTGCAGTCGCACCGCACTATACGTGAGCAGATTATTGAACACGTAAAATATATCTGGGCGATGGAGCCTGGGGTGCGTGAGAAAACGTCCGTGTATACTTTTATTTTGACCCGTAACCATATCTCTCGTAGCGCCATCCATAAGGTGTTACAGGAACTGGTTAATGACGGGAAAATCATCCTGAATCGTGGAAAGCTCTCTTTTTGCACGCCGTTATAAACCCATGCGCTCCCCGGCAATAATGAAAGGGAGCGCAATCGCTCAACGTTCTCTGAGTGCTTCCGCACGTGCGCGAATAATCGGTTTTAACAGGTAGCTCAGAATCGTTTTCTTACCAGTGAGAATATCGACGCTCGCCACCATCCCGGGAATGATCAACATTGGATGCTCTTTTGTACCCAGGTAATTTTTATCCGTCTGCAAACGCACAATATAAAAGCTTCGCCCCTGTTTATCGGTAACGGTGTCCGGGCTTATTTGCACCACTTCTCCTTGCAGACCGCCATAGATGGTGTAATCGTAAGCGGTAAATTTCACCATCGCATGCTGACCCGGGTGGAGGAAGGCGATATCGCGCGGCTGTATTTTGGCCTCGATTAACAGCTGGTCATCCAGCGGAACGATTTCCACCAGGTCGCTGCCCGGCTGAATGACGCCGCCGATAGTATTCACCATCACCTGCTGAACGATACCCCGCACTGGTGAGGTGACCATGGTACGGTTCACCCGATCCTCCAGTGCTTTAACGCTGGCCTGCGTTTTGCTCAGATTCGTACGCGCCTCATTGAGTTGGGCCAGTGCATCACTCTGGAAACGGCCACGGCTTTCACCGATTTTATTCTCAATCTCTTTAATTTCTGACGTGGCCTTGGGTAGCGACAGGCTAATAGAATTGAGCTGCCCGGCGGTTTCCACTTCGGTACGACGCAGGCGCAGCAGCTCGACTTTTGAAATGGCGCCCGAGGCGAGCAGCGGCTCGGACATTTTGATTTCCTGACGCAGTAACCCGAGACTGTGCTTAAACTGTTCCTCCTTCGATTCAAAATCGCGCAGTTCCTGTTTTTTCTGCACCAGTTGTTCTTCAAGCCCGGAAATTTCGTTGTGAAATTGCTTCCGGCGGCTGTTGTACAGTTCGGTTTCTCCTCTGGCGACATCCGGCGCCTGGCTGGCAATCTCTGGTGAAATAACAAAGTCCCGGTTTTCGACTTCAGCCGTCAGACGTTCTACCTTGGCGCGCAGACCGAGTTTGTCGGCTTCCGTTTCGCCGACATTGGAGGCGAAACGCGTGTCGTCGAGGTGCAGTAACGGCGTTCCGGCGTTAACAATTTGCCCCTCGTGCACATACAGCTCGGTGACAATTCCCCCTTCCAGGTTCTGGATTTTTTGCAGTTTGGATGAAGGGATTGCTTTGCCTTCGCCGCGGGTGACTTCATCAATTTTCGCAAAGCCGGCCCACACGAAAGACAGTACGACCAGGGCGAGGATCGTCCACAGCGTCAGTCGAATCACTCTTGGGGAGTCATCAATAATGGCCTGGCTGACCTCATTAATACTGTCGGTTTGATTTTCGTCACGACCACGAAAATAGTGCTGCATATAGCGGCGAGCGTGAGCCAGGAAATCAGCGAGATGCATTAATCTGCCCCTTTTTCAACGCATCCATCACCACAGCTTTCGGGCCATCCGCGATGATGCGTCCTTTATCAACAATAATCAGGCGGTCAACCAGCGACAGCATCGACGCGCGGTGGGTGACCAGCAATAACGTTTTTCCCGCGATGAAGGGAGCCAGCGCGTGTTTGATCTTCTCTTCGCTGGTGTTGTCCATCGAACTGGTGGGTTCATCCAGTAGCAGGAGAGGGGGATCTAGCAACAGCGCACGCGCGAGTGCCACAGCCTGCCGTTGCCCGCCGGAAAGCTGAGATCCGCGTTCGCCGACCTGCAGGTTATAGCCGTCGGGATGCAGGCGTGCGAAATCGTTGACGCCCGCCAGCCCCGCTGCCCGCAGCATGGTTTCGTCATCGATATAACGCGCCCCGCACAGCAGGTTATCGCGCAGTGTGCCATTGAATAGCTGGATATCCTGCGGCACGTAACCGATGCTGTGGCGCAGATCGTTCACATCCAGCTGACGAGAGTCGATACCATCGATCAGCAGGTTCCCGGCGCTCGGCTGGTATAAATTGACGATAAGTTTACTCAGTGAACTTTTACCGGAACCGCTGCGTCCGATAATGCCGATGCGCTCGCCAGGCTGAATGGTCAGGTTAATTTTGTGCAGAGACAGGTTTTGTTGCTCCGGATAGCTGAAATCCACATCGCGAAATTCAATGCTGCCCTGTAACTGTTCACGCTTGAGTGGGTTTTCATCCGCACGGCGCTCCTGCGCCAGCGACATCATTTTCTCAGTATTTTTGATGGTCAGCTTCGCCTGCTGATAGCGGGCGATAAGGCCGGTAAGCTGGCCCAGTGGCATGAGTGCCCGACCGTTGAGCATGTAACAGGCGATCAAGCCACCCATACTCAGTTTGCCGTCGATAATCATGTACACCCCGACGATGATCATCACCACGCCTGAAATTTGCTGGAACCAGCCGGTGAGGTTGCTGGCAAGGCTGGATAAGGTTTTCACCCGTAGTTCGAGGCGGCTCAGGCTACCCAGCGTTTGTTCCCACTGGAACTGGCGTTCGCTCTGGGCATTATTTACTTTGATGGCATCCAGACTGCTCAGGGTTTCAATCAGTAGCGCCTGGCGTTCGCTGGCGAGGCTCATGGTTTTTGCTACCGCGGCGTTGACCGGCTTTTGTAGTGCCCAACTGCACAGCAGGGCAATCGGTAGCGTCAGCACGGGGATCCAGGCCAGCGATCCGCCGATAATGCCGATGACGATCAACAGCAGCAGGGTGAAGGGCAGATCGATAATTGTCGTCAGAGTGAGTGATGAGAGGAAATCACGCAGTGACTGAAACTCGTGAATGTTTTGTGCAAAGCTGCCCACGCGTGCCGGGCGCTCTTTCATCTCCATACCGATAATGCGCTCAAACAGGGTCGAGGAGATGATGAGATCGCTTTTCTTACCTGCAATATCAAGGCAGATACCGCGCAGCATTTTTAAAATCAGATCAAAGATAAAGGCCAGGCAGATGCCGACCGCCAACACCCACAGTGTGGCCGTGGCCTGGTTTGGCACCACGCGGTCATAGACGTTCATGGTGAAAAGCGGTGTGCCAAGCGCAATCAGGTTGATCAGCAGGCTGGCCAACACCGCATCCATATACAGAAAACGCGACAGCTTCAGCGTGTCTTTAAACCAGGATTTGGTACGCGGCAGAAAGGCCTCTGCCTGCAAATCGAATTCGTGGCGCGGATGCGCAAAAATGACTTTGCCCGCATAGTTCTGCCTGAGCGTGGGTAAATCAACGCAGATTTCCCCGCCTTCGCTTTCGCTGGGCATAAAGCGGGCGCTGCCGTCATCGTTCCAGGCCAACAACACCCCGGTTCCCCCAGAGTTCAATAACAAGACCGCTGGCAGCGACATCGCTGGAATTTTATCGAGCGTGCGCGTGACGACTCGCGCCTTTAAACCGGCCCTTGCCGCAGCGCGTGGAAATATATTCAGCGTGAGCCGATCGTTTTCTAATGGCAGGCCACTGCTTAATGTTGAACGACTCGCCGGTTTGCCGTGCAGAGAACACAGAATCAGTAAGCTATCTAATAACGGGTCGTCATTATGGCTACGTGGGTCGTGATGTTGAGAATTAGGGCTAGCGTAATTCTCAGGGACGTCATTTAATAATTCGGCTTGTGCACTCATTTTCGCAACCATTCTGACCGTGCACGGTTAAATAATAGCAAGCTAATTATAAGCGTGCAGGTCAGAGATTTATTGGGGATTAATAATTATTAATGAAGTTCCGGTAAGTTATTTTCTTCTGCTGAATCTACCGGTTGCCCCGAAGGCGGAGGTGTGATTTTTAGAATATTCATTAATTCACCGGTGCGTTCGCTAATACGATAGCCACTGGTCATAGCCAGATAACGTAATTCAACAAGACGGCGTTTAGAGGAAAACACTTCATTTTCACTATCGAGTAAATCCAGCAGCGTACGCTCGCCAAGACTAAATTGATCCTGATAAGCCGTGCGCACTTTGACGCTGCGGTCGGCGTATTCTTCTGCCGAAGGAAGCTGAGCGCGTGCGTTTTGCAGTGCGGTCCAGGCCAGGCGCAGCTCCTGATTCAGCTGGCGCAGCGTGTTATTACGTACATCCTGAGCCTGCTTGTGCAGATAAGCACGGGAGTTCATGTTGGCTTTGTCGCTGCCGCCCTGGTACAGGTTGTAATGCAGTTTTACCATCGCTTCCCACTCTTCGGTGTGGGCTTGGGTGGTATCGGTGTTATTGCTGATTCCGCGGGAAAGTTCAACGTCCACTCGCGGATAGAAGGTCGATTTCGAGGCTTCATACTGCTGGTGCGCAGCTTCTATATCCGCATTGGCGGACTTCAGTAATGGACTGTTTTTTTCCATCCGGCTTTTGGCATCTTCCAGCGAGGTTGGCAACTGAGAGTCAATGCTCTCTGGCTGGCTTAAGTCCTGCGGATCCATGCCGGTCACGCTGACAAAGGTGGTTTTCGCATCTTCAAGGTTAGTCTGCTCGGTTAGCAGGTTGTTACGCGCCTGTGCCAGACGTGCTTCGGCCTGCATAAAGTCCCCGGAGCGCCCAACTCCCTGATCGGTACGCAGTTTTATCTGGTCGTAAATGCGTTCGTGGTTAGCCAGATCGTCTTCAGCAAGACGCACAAACTCTTCGCGTTGCAGCACGTCGAAATAGGCCTGAATCACCGCATAAGCGGTGCTTTCGCTGGTGTTCATCACACCGTAGGCGCGTGAGTCAACGGTTGCTTTTTGCCGCGCCACTTCGCTGTTGGTCGCAAAGCCGTTAAACACATTTTGCTCGAGGCTGATAGTCGCCTCGTTAGGTGACTGAGTCAGACCGTTATTGCGGCCTGTCGCACGGGTAGTTGCATCATCAACATTTTTGCGCCCGGCCTCTGCATTTAAATTCAGTGATGGTAAATAGCCACCTTGTGCCGCTCGCAGTTCTTGCTCTGAGGAATAACGGCTATTTATTGCAGCATTAACTTCAGGATGATTCGCTAATGCATCTTTAACGGTATTTTGTAAGTCTTCTGCGTTAACTGCATTTATTGAAAAACATGAAAGCAGAAAAACTAAAAACTTCTTCATGACATGAATGCCTTATATCTCACGGTTATGACATCCAGTTGTCGTCGCTATCATCCATTTTTACAAACACGTTATATTAATTAACAAATGTGAATTATCTTGATTGATGGCTGTAATCAGCTATTCAGCGACATGTTTTGTCACATCGTGTTTTATTTTTGGTTATTTTTTATTATATTCATTTGCCAGTCAAGTCTCATGTAATTGCATTCTATAAAATGTGTTTTTTTCTACATTGAGATATTAATGTTTACATTAATTGAATGTGATATTTGTTCGTTAATATATTAACGAGTTTATAAAAATAATGATGGTAATTAAGTGAGGTTACGGTGAGCAAATTACTCGGTGTGATCAAAGCAATCATTGGACAGGTTTACGTTGTTGATGCCAATGGCGCACAACGACAGGTTCATGAAGGCGACAGGGTATATAGCGGTGAGGAAATTGTAACCGGAGTCAGCGGCGCGGTAAGTATCTCTTTACCAGACGGAAAAACGCTTGATATAGGCCGCAATAGCCATTGGGGTGAGCACGGTCTACGGGCCAGTCATAATCCGGAAAGTAGCGCTCAGGATATTGCTGCTGCACAAAAGGCCATTGCCGATGGTGCTGACCCGACGCAGGTGCTGGAAGCCACCGCGGCGGGTAATGAAGCACCGGTAACACTAGAAGGTGGCGGCGGTGGTCATACTCTGGTTCAGCTTGAATTAACCGGACAGGTGGTTGATCCGACTGCAGGTTTTAACACCAAAGGTCTGGGAAGCCCGAACTGGGATATCAACTTGCCAATTGGGGGGATTGATGCCGGTTCCGCGAGTGTTTTCCCGCCTGAGGTGCAAATTACCGAGTTTGCCGGCAACGACGGTTTCATTAACAAAAATGAATTCCACCAGACCCATTTAAGCGGCACCAGTAATCAAAATCACATCACACTCACCTTCACCGATAGCCAAAAAAACACATTTACCGTTACTGTTCCGGTGAGCAACGGGCACTGGAATATTGAGACTGATCTGGGGGGACTGGTTCCGGGAAATGTAACAGTGGTGGCCATCGCGACCGATGTGACGGGACGAACGGCTGAAAGTGTTGACCATGCGCTGATTGATATTACCGGGCCAAATATCAGTATTAGCGTTGAAAACGTCACGCCGGATAACCTCATTAACTACGAAGAGTCACGTCAGCCGCAAACTCTGATCCACGGGATGGTCGGCGGCGATGCTAAACCCGGCGATATCGTCACTTTATTGGTTGATGGTAACGAATATACCAGCGTTGTCACCGATCCAGGTAATGGGACTCTGACTTATACCATTCCGGTACTGACCCAGGGATTACTGAATGACCCGAGCATTCACGCCACATTAACCTCTACTGACGACGCAGGAAACACCACCATTGTTTCCACGGATCATCATGTCGATAACGATCTGTATGCGCAAAATGCCGTGACCATTGAAATGGTGGCGAATGATGATGTCGTAAACGCTAATGAGTTTCGTATGCCGACCATTATTTCTGGCGTTGCCAGCGGTGATGCCAAAGCAGGTGATCCGGTTACGTTGACCATTCAGGGCAAAGCGTTTCACGGCACGGTTTTCGACGATCATGGCCAACTACGCTATGAAATCGTTGTGCCTTCCGCAACCCTCAAAGAAGGGGCAAACGATGTGCAGGTGACGCTGGTCAGCCATGACGCGGTAGGCAATGAAGCTACTGCAATTACGCACCGCACTGTGGTACTGGACACCCAGGCGCACAATGCCCAGACCATCGACAACGTTACCGACGATAACACCCTGAACCGTGTAGAGCTGTATATGCGTAACCAGGTGATTTCCGGCACGGTGAGCGGGGAAGACGCTAAAGCGGGCGACCCGGTGCTGGTGGAGATTAACGGCCATCAGTATCACGGTCAGGTAGTCGATCTCGGCAACAACACGCTGGGCTACAGTATTGCGGTGAATACTTCTGACTTTGCCGGTAACAGCCTTAATGTCGACGCCAGCGTGGACGTGAAGGTCACGGTCACCTCGCACGATGCGGCGGGCAACCTGGCGATTGCCACCGATACCCACAGCGTACACCTTGATAATCTCGCGACTAATCAGGTCAACATTGGCGCGGTAGCGACGGATGATGTGGTCAACGCCATTGAAAACCGTATGCCCACGCTGATTAGCGGCGTGGCGGGCGGTGATGCGAAAGCGGGCGATGCCGTTGTCATTAGCGTGCAGGGGCTTAAATTTGCCGGAACGGTGGTCGATGATAACGGCCAGATGCGTTACGAAGTGGCATTACCGAAAGGAACGCTGCTGGAAGGTAAAAACGATGTGGTGGTGACGCTGGTCAGCCACGATGCGGCAGGTAACGAAGTAACCGCGATCGCGCACCGGACCATCACGCTGGACACCCAGGCGCACAACTCTCTGACAATTAATGATGTAGACGGCGATAACACCCTGAATCGTAGTGAGCTGTACACACGTAATCAGGTGATTTCCGGCACGGTGAGCGGGGAAGACGCCAAAGCGGGCGACCCGGTGCTGGTGGAGATTAACGGTCACCAGTACCGCGGGGAGGTTATCGATTTAGGCAACAACGCGCTGGGCTACCGTATCACGGTAGACACTTCAGACTTTGCTAACAACAGCGTACCGATTGACGGTAATGTGGACGTGAAGGTCACGGTCACCTCGCACGATGCGGCGGGCAACCTGGCGATTGCCACCGATACCCACAGCGTGCATCTCGATAACTATGCTGAGAACAGCGTGCATATTGACGCTGTTGCTGGCGATAACGTTATCAATATCAACGAGTTTTCGGCAAACGGCGGTATTACGCAAATTACCGGTACCGTCAGTGGGGCGGATGCGAAAGCGGGGGATATCGTTACGCTGGAGCTGAAAGGCGGTACGGTGATTCAGGGCGTGGTTCTCGCGCTGGTCGGCGGCGGTCTGGGCTATAGTTTCCCGGTCAATACCCATATGCTGATGACTCACCCCGAGATGACCGTTTCGGTAACCTCCAGAGACGCGGCGGGGAACAGCATAACAAATCACGCTACCTTGACCGTGAGCAGCGATATGTACACCCAGTCGCATATCACCATTGATGGCGTAACGGCTGATAACGTTATCAATATTAAAGAATCTACCGATAACCACGGCAAGACGACCATCAGCGGCTCGGTCAGCGGCGATGCGAAGGCACACAATACTGTCGAGCTGGTGATTAATGGTCAGCACTATTCGGGGGAGGTGGTGACGCTGGCGAACGGCGGCCTCGGCTACAGTATTCCTGTTAACACCAGGGATCTGGTCAACGATCCGGTTATTCACGCGAGTATTCATACCCGGGATGACCATGGTAATGAAACCACCGCGACGGCAGATCGTCGCGTTGGCGTGGATCTGCATGCCGACTCCACCATCGGTATTGATACCGTTGCAGGGGATGACATTATCAGCAAGGTGGAATCCGACCAGCATATCGCCACTATCACCGGGCCGGTAGGCGGCGATGCGAAGCCCGGAGATGATGTCACTTTAACCTTCAACGGCAAAACCTATTCGGGTACGGTTATTGAACTTCCTGACCACTCGCTGGGCTACCGCATTGAGGTCAGCACCGACAAACTGCCTGATGGCAGCGATCAAAAAGTTCATGTCTCTATCTCAACCGTCGACGATCACGGCAACCCCTACACGGCAACGCATGACCAAATTGTGCATATCGATCTGCACGCTGAGGCGAGCATCACCGTTGATAAGGTGACGAGCGACAATGTGCTGAACCATTCTGAGCTGAATATGGCACAGCAAATCATCACCGGTACCGTCGGGGGGGATGCGAAAGTTGACGATGTGGTCACCCTGGAGATTAATGGGCGCATCTATACCGGCAAGGTCATTGCGCTTGGCAATAACCAACTGGGTTATCACATCCCGGTCGACTCTTCGGCATTCAGCAACAACCAGGGCAACCAGGATAAAAATGTGAACGTCAGGGCGACGGTCACCTCGCACGATGCGGTGGGTAATGAGGTCATCACCCCTATTGACCGTGACGTCCATATTGATAACCATGCCAGGGCTTCGATTACCCTCGATACCGTGGCGGGCGACAATATGATTAATGGCGCAGAATCCGTTAAGCCCACCACCGAAGTCATGGGGACGGTCTCTGGCGATGTGAAAGTGGGTGACAAAGTTGAAGTGACCGTCAACGGCACAACCTACGAGACCACCGTTCAGCGCTTACCTGAACATAACGGCGCGAAGGGCTATAAACTGGATGTCCCGACCAGCGACCTCGTCGCCGATCCGCATATTACCGCGCATATCACAGGTGTTGATACGGCTGACAATACTCAGGATGGGCAGGCGGATAAGGATTTGCAGGTTGATCTTAAGGCGGATGCAACCCTCACTATCGACCCGGTCACCAGTGACAATACGATCAACGGGGCGGAGTCTCTCCAGCAATTTACCCTGGTCACCGGCACAGTCGGCGGCGATGTGCATGTCAACGATACGGTGTATCTGACCGTTAATGGTCATGTGCTGACGGGGAAAGTGTTTGCTCAGGGCAATGGTGATTTAGTCTATAACATCAAGGTCAGCACTGCCGATCTGCTGGCCGACCCGCATTTAACGGCAACCGTCAGCACCACCGATGCAGCAGGCAATCCGGCCACGGCCAATGCCCAGGCTACGGTAAACATCGATACCCGGGTGGTTGCCGCGATTACGGTCGACGACGTTACGCTTGATAACACGCTTAACTATGCTGAGCAGCATCAGCCCCATACCCTCGTTAGCGGCACCGTGAGCGGAGAGGTTAAACCTGGCGACCCGCTGCTAATGAAGATCAACGGTCATATTTATCATGGCGTTGTTGACGATCTTGGCGGCAATAAGATGGGCTACCATATCTCGGTCGACACGACCGATCTGCTCGCCAGCCCGCATATTGAAGTCTCCATGGATGTCACCGACGGCGCGCAGAACCACGCGCAATTCGTTGCGCATCATAACGTCAGTCTGGACGATAGCGCCGCTGCGACGATTACCCTCGAACGCGTAACGGGCGATGATGTTTTGAACGGCGTTGAATTACAGGCGCCGAAAACAACCATCAGCGGCACGGTCGGCGGCGATGCCCGGATAAACGATGTGGTACATCTGAACATCGGTGGTCATTTGGTGGATGCTAAGGTGATCCCATTGCCGCATTTGGGGGGCGCGTTAGGCTATTCGATCGATGTTGATACCCAGTGGCTGCAAAACGATCCGCATATCACGGCGACAATTACCACGACAGATCCTCACGACAACACCGCGACGGCGGAGGCGAAGAGTACGCTAACGATTGACGATAGCGCCGTGGCGAGCGTCCATATTGATCCGCTGGTGACTGACGACCATGACGCGGTAATCAACGGCAAAGAGGCGCATAACCCGCTGACCACCGTCACCGGAAGCGTTGGCGGCGATGTGCAGGTTGGCGATCTGGTCACACTCACCATCAACAATCAAACCTACTACGCGCAGGTACGGGATGACCATGGTCAGCATGTGTTCAGCACCGAGGTCTCAACGCTGGATCTGCTCATGGACCCGAATATTCAGGCGAAGGTCTCGGCAACCGATGCGGCAGGCAACGTCGCGAATGGGCAAGATAGCCTGCCGGTGGTGATTGATACCGTTGCTGATGCGGGGATTACCATTGACACTGCTTCCAGCGGACTGGTGCCCGGCCAAACCGTTGCGAATGATTTACAGCCGGGTTGGCGGCCTGACTTTATCTCCGTCACCGGGCATGTCGATCCCGATGCGGTTTTTGGCGACACGGTGACCATTACGGTGGGGCATGGCGTCGTTATAACCACTCAGGTAACAAAATTACCTGACGGTAAACTGGGCTATCAGGCCAATATCAGCTCCGATAAATTCGATAACGATGGCAATATTGTGGTGTCTATCACCACTCATGATAATCATGGCAACACGGCGACGGCGGCAGAGCATAAATTTATTAATCTGCCCTGGATGCACCATATGGCCGTAATCGGCAATACGCCTTACGGATTCGGTACACCGCCGGTCGTCACCACCCCAACCACCGGTATGGGAACGACGCAACCACCGCAGCCTCATGTCCATCTCACTGTTGATAAGGTGGCGGGTGACGACATTCTTAATCAGCAGGAGGCGCAAAAAAATACCACGCCAATACGTGGCCTGGTTAGCGGGGATGCGCATGTTGGTGATGACGTCATCGTCACTATTAACAACATTCCATATCACGGCAAAGCGATTGCGATTGCGGGATTGCTGGGCTATCAGGTGAATGTCCCAACGGATGTGCTGACGGCGTATCCGACGTTTGATGTATCAATTACCGTACACAATTCAGCGGGTAGCGACACGGCGAAGGAAACGAAAACGATCGCCGTCGACACCGATAATCCTGTTCATATCACGATGGATAAGATCGCGGGTGATGACGTTATCAATGGTCAGGAAGCGAAAACCGGCGTAACGACGGTACGCGGTACGGTCAGCGGTGATGGGATCCACGACGGCAGCGTGGTGACTTTGCAGGTGAACGGCAATACGTTAACTGCCGTGGTGCATGCGGATCACGGTCAGTGGGTCTGGTCGCAGGATGTCAGTATCAACGACCTGCGTAGCAACCCGGACATTGTCGCGACGGTAGCCGCCAGCGATGTGGCTGGCAATCCAGGGACGGATTCGACAAACCGCCATGTCGATGTCGACCTCAAGGCCGATGCGAGTGTGTCGATTGATAAAATCACCGCCGATAACGTACTGAATGCTCAGGAAACATTGCAACCGACGATCGCGGTGAGCGGGACAGTTTCGGGTGATGTACACCCTGGCGAAAGCGTGACGCTGATGGTGAATGGTCAAACGTATACCGCGGTTATCGATGCGAACAATCACTACGTTGTTGATGTGAACACGGCGGATCTGCTGGCCGATCGTTCCATTGACGCCTCGGTAACCGGCCATGACGTTCACGGCAACGTGCAGGACGCTACCTTTACCCAAACATTTGCTGTGGATACCACGGCAACGGGAACCGTGACAATCAACACCGTGGGCGGTGACAACACGCTTAATGCTGATGAGGTCAAGGCCGGTAAGGTTGAGATTAGCGGTACCGTTTCGGGTGATGTTCACAAAGGCGATACGGTGCAGATCACCGTTAATGGCGTTACGGTCGACGCTACCGTCATAGAATTACCGCATATGAACGGCCAACTGGGCTATAAACAGTTTGTCAGCACCACCGATCTTCAGGCGGATCCCACGATTCATGTCAGCGTGACGGGGCATGATGCAGCGGGCAATAGCCAAACGGCGGTCAACGACAAAACTGTGACGATTGATACCCATGCGGATGCGATGCTCGTTCTGGATCCGGTGTCCGGGGACGATGTGTTGAACAATGATGAAGCCGGGAAAGCAACCACGACCATCACTGGCCACGTGACCGGCGACGTTGAGGTTGGCGATCAGGTTACCGTCACCGTGAACGGTAAAGAACTGGTGGCTAAAGTCAGGGCCAACGGCAGTGACAAGGTATTCAGTGTTGAAGCCAGTACGGTTGATTTGGTGCATGACCAGCACATTACCGCCCGCGTCGTGGCGCATGATGATGCCGGTAACCGCCAGCAGATTGATACTGACAAAACGATTACTGTCGATCGCCTGGCTTCTGGAACCGTGGGGATTGATGACGTCAGCGCTGACAACATTCTGAACCATCAGGAACTGTCGGGGCCGAACGTCACGATCACGGGTCTTGTGGGCGGCGATGCGCAGGTTAATGATCCGATCAACTTAACCATTGGCGGGCATACGTTTCATGGCAACGTGACTAAGCTGAACAACGGTGATCTGGGATATCAGATCGCTGTGGATTCAGCCACTCTGCGCGCCAACACGTCAATCAAGGTTGAGCTTACCGGGCATGATGCGCCTGGGAATTCATTCACGGCACAGTCCACGCATACTTACTCGGTTGATGAGCACGCCAACGGCGCGATTACCATCCATGACAGTATCGCAGGCGACAACACCGTGAACCTGCAAGAATCGCAGTCGGACACGTTGATCCGCTTTACGGTTTCAGGGGACGCACATCCGACGGACGTTGTCACGGTCAGCATCAATGGTCACGACGCGGTGGCCACACTGATCCCCGGCACCTCCAGGGATTATCAGATTGCGGTTCCGGGCACGTACCTGCATGAAGGCAACAATAACGTTGAGGTGAAAACGACGTTACACGATGACGCCGGAAATACGCTGGAGGTGACGAATCATAAAAATGTGGTGCTTGATACGCATACCGATGCCAGCATCGTGGTGGACAAGATAACCGGGGATAACCATATATCCGCGGCCGAATCGCAGTCCGGCATTATGCACATCACCGGCAGCGTGACAGGTGATGTGCACGCTGGCGATCATATCAACGCGCTGGTTAACGGCCATGATCACGATGTGGTGGTGTATCTCGACAATAACGAGCTGCGCTACGACATTGCTGCGAACGTTTCTGAATTTCATGGCGGTCATAACAGGGTCATGGTGAGCATTGAAGCGCATGATAATCACGGCAACGTGGCGCTATATGGGCAGCAGCTTGATGTCATGATGGACGATCCGCTTTCACACAAAGGGCACACGGCAGACAAGGGGCAACATGCTGCTTTTCAACAGGCACTGCACAACCTGTTTGATGACAGCACGTTGTCTCTGCCTTACGCGCCTGCGGCAACCGCGCACGGCCAGACGGCGGGCGCATTGAGTGCTGACGATAAAGCGCAGAGCATTCTCGCTAAGGTCGATCTCAGCGATCTGGCGCGAGAACTGCACGAAGGCGTCGATATTGCGAAGTACATTCAAAGCGGCGGCGATCACCAGTTTATCGCCAGCCCGGCGAAGGTCGCGCACGGGATGGCTCTTGCGCTTTCTACCCCGGTGAGCGGAGATTTGCATTCTCCGTCCTATTCGCTGGATCACCTGATAGCCAAACCTGAGCAAAATCACAATCACTAGCGTATGTTCACTGCCCTGTGTCAACAGGGCAGTGGCATCTCATCGATAAGGCAACAATATGAATTCTGTTCCACCAAACGAAGAGAGCGGCAAAAGCTGCGAAAATGACCCGCAGCAGCCTTTAGCCATGCTGCAAAAAAGCGATCTGGAGATGGTGCGTGTACTCGATGATCTGATTTACCTGCTAATCCGCAAAGGCGTGATCGCCATTACCGATCTACCGCCGATGGCGCAGGTTAAATTGATGAATCGTGCAAACGCACGTCAGGAGCTTGGCGGGTTAGAACAACTGCTCGGTGGCGATGACAGTATTTTTTAGCTGACGCAGGCAGTCAGTTTCCTGGCCGGATAAGCGAAGCGCCATCCGGCAACATACAAGCGTATCAAGGCTTCCTGCGTTTATCACAGCGGCGCGGGTTCACCTAATAGTTGACCCATTGCGCCATCGACACCTAACTCCCGCAGCACCTTAAGTTCGCCTTCCGTTTCAACGCGTTCGGCAATTAGCGGTAAGTCAATATTGCGCGTGGCGTTGCATAACACTTCAATAAATAAACGTTTATCGTTTTCTTTATCAATGTTGCGGATATAGCTGCTGTCTATTTTCAGGTAAGCAAGCCCCCACTGTGACAGATGACCGATCATATCGAAACGGCTGCCAAAGTGTTGCAGACCCAGCGCGCAACGATGCTGGCTTACGGCTTTCACAAACACCGCCATTTGATGTGGCACAGGCAGTTGGTTTTCATCCAGTTCCAGAATCAACTGGCTGGCTAATCGCTGTGAATACCGTAGCGGATGGAGCAGATCAGAAATGGTGACCGCGCTGGCGACAGAACTGCCAGAAATACTCAGCGCTAATTTTCCCGGCGCGGTTTTTAATTGGTTCAGCGTCAGCTTCAGCATTACTTTATCAAGGCGATGGCTCCAACCAAAGCGATGGATCCACGGCAGGAAGCGCCCGGCGGTAATGGTGTTGCCCTGCTCATCAATAATTCGCGACAGTACCTTGTAATGCAGGATTTTTTCCGGCTGGCGGCAATCCACCACAGGTTGATAAACCAACTGGAACTGCTGATTTTCCAGCGCATGCTCCAGACGAACAAACCACAAATGCTGGTCTTCAGTAGCTGCTGGTAACTCTGTGCCAGGCCCCACCTGGTGGTCGGTATGTGTTTCTGCTTCCACCAGCAGGCGATCGGCCTGAATCAGCAATGATTGCGCGTTATCTCCGGCGCTAAATGGCACCATGCTGGTATAGGCGACCGGTTGTTGGTCTGACATTCCGGTGGCGTAAAAGGCCGTGAGTTTCTGGCTCAGTGAGTTGCACATATCCAGCATTTCATCGTGCGTAACGCCAGGACAGAGCAGGGCGAATTCTCCGCCGCGAATGCGGGCGAGCGTGCTGTCGAGAGACGCATATTTTTCTCTGTGCGCGTTTAGCAGGTTAGCGATGTTGAGCAGCAGCTTATCAGTATGCGGTCCGCCGAAACGCTGATTCAGGCCACCTAAATCCTGAACGCGGAGCAACATCAGGTATCCCGGCGCCGTATCGGCATCGCTCAGTCGCACCTGAAGTTGCATATCAAACGCCCGACGATTGGCAACACCGGTCTGGCTGTCGAGATAAGCTTCATTATGCAGACGTTCGCTGTTGACGGCTTGCTCTTCAAATAATGACTTGAGCTTTGCAGCCATCAAATTCATCGCGCCAACCACCCGGCGTAATTCCGGCGTTTTGGGCAGCTCTTGTAGCGTCAGAAACTCGCGGCGGGTAATGGCTTCCGACTGCTTTGCCAGATAATTGAGCGGGCGCAGGAGCTTACGCAGCAGCAGAATGCCAGCGATTAAGCAGGCGAAGCTGCATGACAGCATCCACAATAGATTACCTAATGTGTTGTCCCACAGGCGCTGTACCGCAAAGAGAGGATCGCTGGTGACTTCCACGCGCGCTGCTTGCTTCCAGCCGCGCATAATCGTCGCATCGCCGGTTTGCGGGGTGACATCCACCAGATCAACAAACCAACCGGGGACATCAGGAATGGACGCCGTCGCGCTACGCTCAAGCATAATCTTGCCGTTTTCCAGATTAACGATACGAATCTTTTTGTAGTAGCCGCTATCGAAAATGGAGCTGACCATGAGTTCGATCATCGCCGGGTCGTTGACATTGGGCGTCAACGAAACGCCCAGCGCGGTTGCCGCATCCTGGGCATGCGAAAGGAGTTGGTTATTGGATTGATTGCGAGAACTCTTCAGCGTCACAATAAAATTGCCGCTAAACACAACCATCATAAAGAGAGAGATTGCCAGGAGTAACTGTTTAAAAAGAGACACAGGTGATTCCTATTTATCCATCGGGAAGCCCTCTTCCCGCATTTTGGTGAAAACTTGCTGCCAGCGAGATAGTCTCTTGCTGTCTCCAACACGTTGATTGTTCTGGTTGCCCGGAAGCCATAGGCCATTGTTGTTAAAGGAGTAAACAGGTAATAAATCCATACGCTGCGTTGCAGGTGAAATGGTGCTCGTCAGGCTATCGAGCACCAGAGGGATCGCTTCAGGCGTGGCATACCAGGTCAGCACCATATGCGCCCGGTTATAGCGCAGAGCCTTGACGTAGGTGATGCGCAGTTTGTCTTCGGAGACGCCTAACTGGCGGAGGGTGAAATATTTGGCGATTGCGTAATCCTCACAATCCGCCTCGCCTTTGCGTAACGACTCAATGGGGGTGGCCCAGTAATCCACGTTATGCCAGACATCAATATCTTCGGCATAGCGGATCTTATCGTTAAAGAATTGATTTACGGCGCGTAATTGCGTTTGCTCGTCGGCTTTGTGCAACTGGATCAGAAGTTGTTGCCAGGCGTTGATCCGCTGTTGCGCTTCTGGGGAGGAAGGGCCGTAAAGCGCATCGGACTTCTGCAAAATATTGGCAAAATCCCAGGCCGCGCGCAGGGAATGGATCGATAGCAATAACAGCAACACCCCGGGGATTTTCCACAGGCGAAGCAGGCGGCGGCGTAAACAGCGGCTGATAATATTCAATTGTTATTTTGACAGCTGCCTGGTGATGGGTTTTTCAACTTCTCGCAGGACCACGGAGACAGCCACTTGTTGCGTAGTTGCGCGTTGACCGGCGAGGCAAATATATCTTTCAGCGTACTGTTAACAAACGTCACAAACTGCGGATCGTTTTTCCTCATCATAATGCCATAATGCATATCGTTGCCGATGCTCTCGCTAGACACGCTAAATAATTCAGGTTGTTCGCTATGACTGATAAGCGGCCAGGCCAGAATATCATCGACAAAAAAAGCGGCGGATTCATTATGCGCCATTTTATTAAATGCGCCGTGGATAGTCGGGGCGGTAATTATCGAAATATTAAGATGTTGCTCTCTGTTCGTTTTATTGAATTCCAGCAAATCTTTTGAGCTTCCGGTCAGGCTTACCGTGCGCCCCTTGAGATCGGCAAGCGAATGGATGTTATTTTTACGTAAAGAGATGATGCGCATTTTGGCAACGTAATAGTCGGTAGAAAATGACACGCTGGACATCCGCTCTGGCGCATTGGTATTAACGCTGCAGTCCATATCTATTTTATGTGAGCTTAATGCGGCGAACCGTTCGCCAAAGTTCACAGGAATATAATTAATGGTTAAGCTGTTGAGCTTCAGGTACAGGCGTAACTTATCGGCAATCATCTTACATACCGCGATGGTATACCCCGTGACCTTGCCATTGCTGTCGGTAAATGAGAACGGCGGCAGCTGTCGATAACCCACGTTTAGCACGCTGCTGTTCTGAATATGGTCGAGCGTTGCGGCATTCTGCTGCGCCATCAGCGTGGGGGAGATGATGATGCCTGCCAGTAAAATAAGCCATTGCACCGTGCGTTTCACCCTTGTCGTCCCTCGATTAATTATATTTTTCATAATCAAAACTGATCTTCTTTTTAGCAGCCGTTAGTGCTTTCAGGTTATCTGACATAGGAATGTTCAAATTAATGGCTTTCGACGGAATCGGCGACTGAAACCATTTGTTATACAGCGCAGTAAATTCGTTGCTGGTCATCAGCGAGGAGATTGCACCGTCAACAAACGCTTTAAATTCTTTATCGTGTAACGGGAGTAACAAGCCTGCTGGCAGTGGTGCGCTAAGCGCAATGTCGGAAAGTTCATAGTCTTCAGGGTTTGCCGTTTGCGCAATCATCCCTTTGAGCAAAACCGTGCTGGAAATGAGCGCATAATATTCGCCATTTTTCAGTTCATTAAAGGCCGTAATATTATTCGTGTCGAGCTGGATGTTAATATCCAGGTCATTGGCGACATTCACTTTTTGCAACTGCTCAACGTAAATTGTCCCGCTTTTTACCAGCACGCTGTGCCCGGAAAGTTGCGCCAGGTTGTTGTTGCTTTCATTTTTTCGCATCACAAAGCGAGTGCTGGAAAAATAAAACGGCAGCGAGAACTCGCTAATGCTGTGGCGGTTTTTGGAATAAAAGGCCGGGATACACATGATGTCTGCCATGTGATTTTTAATCAGCACAAACTGCGATGCCGAATTGGTTTTTACCCACTCGATTTTCAGGTTTTTGAGCTGAAGTTTTGTTTTGAGCGCGCTAACGATACTGTTGCAAATATCAATGGAGTAGCCTGCGGGGGCGTTTCCGTTCTGCCAGGAGAATGGAAATGCATCATCCTGATAACCGAGGGTGATGGTTTTCTTACTGGCGATCTGCTCCAGCGTGTGCAGTTGCTGCGGAGTGCTCGCCATGCACGGCATCTCCAATACCATCAGCAGGAAAATCCCCACCAGCATGCGCCAGGCCAGGCGAAGGATGTCAGACATTGCAAAGCCCTTCATCAATGACCTCTTCGGTAAACGCGGAAAGTACCTCACGCTCGCGAAGTGGGTAGCTAAAGAAATAGCCCTGGACATTCTGGCACCCAGTATCGCGCAGAATGTCGCGTTGCTGCGCGGTCTCCACCCCTTCGGCGGTAACCGACATCTCGTACTTATGGGCAAACTGGATCAGCATCACAATCAAATACTGGCTGGCATTATCTTGCTGCAGCTTGTCGACCAGTGTGCGCGCGATCTTGATGCGCGTGAAAGGGTAGATCAGCAGGTAATCCAGAGCCGCGTAGCCGGTGCCCAAATCGTCCATCGCGATTTCGATACCCAGAGCGCGGATCTCTTGCAGTACGGGTAACGCAATCGACTTATCCAGTTTCTCGGATTCTGTAATTTCTATTTCAAGGCGTCCGGCTGAAAGCTGGCTGATGCGTAACGCATCTTTGATAACGTCAACCAGCCCCGGGCTGTGCAACTGGTAGGCGGATATATTCACGGCAATCCTGATGCGCTCCGGCCATTTGGCGGCGGCTTCACAGGACTGACGAATAATCCATTCGCCTAAGCGGACAATCAGACCGGAACTCTCGGCGATGCTGATAAAATAATCGGGGTAAATCAGGCCCTTGGTGGGGTGATTCCAGCGGATCAGCGATTCATAGCCATAAACGCTTTCATCATCCAGATTAATAATGGGCTGGTAATGAAGTTCGAACTCTTTGTTATCAATACCATCAATGATTTCCTGATTAATAAACAGGCTGTGGGTTTGCTTCATGACCATGCCGTCTTCGAAGAAATGGAAGCAACCGCGACCATGATGTTTTGACGCGTACATGGCAAGGTCGGCATTGATCATCAACGTCGAGGTATTATTGCCCTGCCAGGGGGCGGTAGTAATACCGATGCTACAGCTGATCGAAAAAGTATGGGTACTCCAGGTAAACGGGGTACTCAGCGCGCGGATGATACGTTTCGCCAGACGATTCGCCTCCCTGATGGCGTTGTCGCTGACATGTTGCAGGATGGCGAATTCATCACCACCCAGGCGCGCGGCGATATCATTGGGTCCCAGCAAGAGCTGCAGACGCTGAGCAACGCTAATGAGCAGTTCATCGCCCGCCTTATGGCCGAAGGTGTCGTTCACCGGTTTGAAGTTGTCGAGGTCAATCAGCAGCAGGTTGAACGATTTTTCTTCCTGATGAAGTTCATTCACGCGCTTATCTAACGCCTGGCCAAACGAAACGCGGTTGGGTAATCCGGTCAGCGAATCGTGGTGGGCCATATGCTCCATTTTTTGCGACATTTCATGCATGCGTTGCAGATAGCCGCGCTCTTCCATGGCGACGCGCAATTTTTCAATCGCCCCCGCCAGATGTCCAATCTCATCATCCTGGTCAAGGTAGGGGGTAATACAGTCCGTCTCTTCATGGGCGATGCGGGTGAGAGAGTTAATCAGCAGCGGAACCGGGCGGAATAATCTGCGCATAAACATCGTTACCAGTGCCAGCGTCACCAGTAAAATCAGGACAAAAATGATGCTGCTCTTTTTTAGCATCGCATCGTAGGTTGCGTATAACTCGCTTTTTTTACCGATGCTGCTTATCAGGCTCCCGAGGATCTCACCGGAAGGCGTCAAAATAGGTATGGCGCTGATAAAGCACTCTTCGCCGTTAATCTGGGCGAAGCCAACATAGTAGTTGACCAGCACATCGCGCGGCAGGCGACCGGAAAAGGTGATGACTCCTTCGCCATCTTCTGACCTGTTGTTGATGCCAATAAATCCTTTCTCGGGTGTATAGAGAAACAGCCAGGTGGGGTTATGGGTCTGGACTGATGCCAGTGCCAGGACATCGACCGGGTTATAACCGGTTTGCATAATGGAGTCGGCGTCGCCGATCTGTCTGTCGGATACGATGCGGGATATCTGCCCGGTATCGCTGGTTTCAACCGAAACGGTGGTATACACGCTACGGATGATGTAGGTCATAATCTGTGCATTCGCCTCAGCCCGTTGCACCCACTGCTGATAAGAAAAGTTGTCTATCAGGCTCCAGTTGGTAAAGGCGCCAGCGCTAAAAGCAATAACGATACCTGCCAGCAAAAATTGCGTTATTTTGCCAGTGATTGAATGTTGCCACCCTTTTATTGCTTTAAGGGAAAACAGAGATTTTGCCACGGATTATGCTAATTCCTGAAAAAAGAGTGCTCGTTGCTGAATTTAATTTTTGTTATTACTTAATGGAATACCGCTGCTACAAATAAGTAGATGAAAGATATGAAATGCAACGACGTAACAAATAGCTAACATTGAACCATGCAGAGTAATGACAAAAATAACGGTATGCGAATATAGATAGTGCAGTTCTTTTCGTCAACAAGCAAAATTGCACATAAAAATACATTTTTCATCAGGTGCAGCGTACGCTATTAAAGTTGACATTAACGCCGTCTGAGAATGCTTTTTGTGCGTACTGGTTGGAGGTGTTGGGAAATCACGATAGGTAATTTTGTTTTTTTACGCAGCATCAATGAATTAGCTTTTCTCTTATCGCGTATCCGAATGATTTTATCTCGACGAGATGTCCATTTTTGTCTATACGTGGGTGTTTATTTCCTGATGTGAACTGCCTAAGATGCTCGCTTCAATATAGAACATTATTTTATTTTCTCAGTGCGCGGTCAATGTTGACAATTTTGTTATGGTTCATCGACTGACCCAAAAGGATTTGTTTGTGACATTCGAGTCTGGATTAAAGTCCTATTGGTATAGTGCATGACGGATAAATTGGTTTGGACGCGATAATAAATACATATACTGCAAAAAACATTCGGAAATGGTGTCTGCCACTTGTTTTACCGGGCCTTTTTTACCCACTGGCACAATATCTTAACGGTTACTGTATTTTCAATAATAATATTTTAACAGTTTACGATCTCAAACTCGCCGTATTTTCCGCTGCCTTAGTCCTGTTTGGTTTTCGGGTATTGCCGGGATTCATGCTATTCATGGCGCTCATGTTTGCGGTCGGTCCACAAAGCGAACGAGTGGAAGCGTTGTGCCTGATTATGGCTTCGACCTTAAGCTACGCTATTTACCGCCAGGCGACGGGAAGACGCAGTTGCGCCAGTTTTGGTCGTATAAAAATTAGCCTGAATCGTCTGATCTGGCTATGCGGCTTCAACATATTGCTGTATCTGGTGTTGAGCAGAATATTTGCGCTGTTCGTCGCACACGGCCATCGCCCGGATGTGGATAGCATTCCGGTGATGAGTCTGGAAATGCTGGTGCGTATTCAGGGGATCATCAACGGCTGTCTGACGGGCATTCCCTTTATCTACAAGATTTATCGCATCATTCGTCGACCGTCTTACCTCTTTACCTTTATCAAGGCGATTGCCTTTCAGTGTAAAGGCAATATCAGTGCCTGTGGCATTGGCTTTTGGTTTGTCCTACTGATTTTACTGATGTTTTGTTTAACGTCGCCGCATAATCCAAATATCTTTTTCTCTTTCTATAGCCTGATCCTGCTGTTTCCATTGATGTTGTGGGGGGCGATCAAGATTGGTCACTCGTTCACCATGCTGGTATGGACGGTCGTACTGATTATTTTAGGTAAGCATAACGACAGCTATATCGCCAGCGACATTAACTTCATGCTGCATCAGGCGCTGGTTTCAACGCTGATCTTTGTTTTTTCCCTCACCATTGTGATCATGGGGGCGCTGGCAAAATTTACCCGCCAACGGTTTAACCAGGTTCTGTTGCTGGGGCTGACTGACCCGATGACGGGCATGGCGAACCTGCGCGCGCTGAAGACGGAGTTGTTTACCACTGAACGCGCGACCGTGTGCCTGATACAGATCCCCGAGCTTGAGCTATTTTCGCGTCGCTATGGTTTTCATTTTCGCGCCCGCTACCAGAAAATTCTTGCGGAGCACCTCCAAAGGCACCTCGTCAAAAGCGAAAAGGTCTATTACCACGCGGGCTACGATCTGCTTATCCGACTCGAAAATAGCACCTGGGAGCGGTTATGCGACTTATACCAGGCCGCCAACAGTTTCCGCCTGTTTTATAACAACCATCGGCTGGGTTTTCGCAGCGGCCTGGGCTACTGCCTGATTAACGATGTTAGCGATGATGTCTACCAGCTGGTGGGTAAACTCGGCATGGTTGCGGGGTTATCACTGACCAACGGCAGACCGGAAAACCTCGAAGCGCAGCACAGCCGGATCCTCGGCAATCACATTGTTGATAAAACAGAAATCCGTACCGCTTTGCAAAATGCTTTGGATAACAATGCGTTTGTCCTGATGGCCCAGCCGATAGTCAGTACCAACGGTGAAGAACCGTATCATGAGATATTGATCCGTATGCTTAACGAGCGGGGGGAATTCATTCCACCGAACAGTTTCCTGCCGGTTGCGCATGATGCGGGGCTGGCGCCGGATATCGATCTGTGGGTTATCGAAAACACCCTGAAATTTATGTGTAACCATCCGCAGCACTGTTTTTCCATTAACCTCGCGCCAGTGACGGTATGTCGATCAAATATTGTCACGCAGATAACCCAGCTTCTGCACGACTACGCTGTGGAACCGCAGCGGATTATTTTTGAGATAACGGAAGCCGATACGCTTTCAGATAAAGAACAAACTGTTGAAACCCTGCGTTTAATCCGCCAGTTGGGGTGCCGGGTGGCGATTGATGATTTTGGTACTGGGTTTGCCAGCCATGCACGTTTGATGAATATCGAAGCCGATATCCTGAAAATAGATGGCTCTTTTATTCGACGGATCACCGAAAGTGAAATCAGCTACTACATCGTCGAGTCATTCTGTCGCGTTGCCGAAATGAAAAATATGCAAGTCGTCGCTGAATTTGTTGAAAACGCCACAATTCAGGCGTGCCTGGAAAAAATGGATGTGGGGTGGTTACAGGGATATCACATTGGCAAGCCTATGCCGCTGATTACGCTGGAAACGCATCGTACGAACACCTTACGACCAAAAAAGTAATTTCTTCTCAGGTAGAGAATAAAAATCATGAGTGACCTTATCAAAGTGAAAAATCGAACGACGGATACTACCGGTGAGGGACTGCGCGCGCGACTGATATCCTGGCTACACAATATCCATCCAGGTGTGGCGATGAAGCTCGGTATGATTTTGGTGGTTTGCATCGCCACGTTGCTGATTGGCGCCTCTTTTATATTATCGTCTTATCTGTCCAGAGAGCTGCAGGTGAATGCGCTGGAGATGATTAAAACTAACACCCGTATTTTTCATAACAGTATTGCGAATGAATTTCAGCGAATTAATAAGGATGCGGAGCATTACAGCAATGTTTACATTAATAACTACCAAAACGTGGCGAATAAACCGCTGCGCTACATGGACTCCGCTGAATTAAAAGCTGTATTGAGCAACCCCAATACCAACGCGCATTTCACCGAATTAACCAGTGTATTTGCCAGTACGTTTATTCTGCAAGGCGAGCAGTTTGTGCGCGTCAGCAGCACCTTGCTGGCGAGTTCAGGTAATACGGCAACAGCAACGGCATTGGGGCATGACAACCCGGCATTACCATTATTATTGAAAAATAAACCTTTTTCCGGTGTGGTCACGCTGTTTGGTAAGCAATTTATTAGCCACTACGAACCGATTGCCGATAAGTATGGTCAGGTGATTGGGGCAGTTGCGGTGGGCTTTGATGTCAAACAAAGTCTGCAACCGATCATCCAGCATTTATTGAGTGTACGTATTGGTAAAGATGGCTACGCCTACGTGCTCGATGCCGGATTTGAACCGGGTCGGATGCTGGTTCATCCGTCGCTGGGTCACCAGCAGGTGATTAATATCACCGATGCCAACGGTTATAAGCTCTTCGCCGATATGCTCGAACATAAAAATGGCATCACCTATTACAACTGGGTGAGCGGCTATGGCACACCGCCGAAGACCAAAGTCGCCGTCTATGAATACGTAGAAGGGATCAATTGGATAATCGCGACCACCAGCTATGTTGATGATGTCGCCAAGAGCAGCAATTTGGTACGCAACGGCCTGTTGCTGTTCACCGTCTTGCTGTTGCCGATTATTTTACTGCTGATTGCCGTTGCCAGCCGTTTTCTGATTTCTCGCCGCTTAAACCGCGTACTGGGGATTGCCCAGACCATTGCGGAAGGTGACTTGACGGTGGATGTTCAGGTCGATCATCACGATGAGATCGGCGAACTTTTGAGTGCGGTAGAAACGATGCGCCAGCGCCTGCATTCGCTGGTGGGCGGGATGGTTTCTCACGCCAGTTCGGTACACCAGGCTTCCCTGCATATCACTGAAGCGGTAGATGGGCAGGCGTCCACCAGCGTGGAAACGTCCTCTTCGGTGGCTGAAATTACCTCAACCATGGAAGAGTTGTCCGCCTCATCGACGCAGATCGCCGAACACTCGCGGGCTGTTGTGGATATTGCCAACCAGACACTTGAGGATTGCAATAAAGGCTCAGAATCGATGTCGCAATTGCTGATGCGTATGGCGGATATTGATACCGACAATCAGCAAAACATGCGTGAAATTATGATGCTCGGCAATAAATCGGCGGAAATCAGCCGGGTGATGGTGATCATTAACAGCGTCGCGGATCAAACGAAATTGATCGCCTTTAACGCGGCGCTGGAAGCCGCCAGCGCCGGAGAAGCTGGTAAACGCTTCTCGGTGGTAGCGGCTGAAATCCGTCGTCTGGCCGATTCGGTGACCGAATCAACGGTTGAAATTGAAAATAAGATCAGTGAGATCCAAAATGCGATTAACCGTCTGGTGCTGAACGCGGAAAAAGGCGGCGAGAGTATTAAAGCAGGCGCCAGGGCCTGTAAAGTCAGCGCCGAGCATCTGAACGATATCGTTGTTACGGCCGAGCAAACCTCGACGGCGGCGCTGCAAATATCGCTATCAACACAGCAACAGAAAACGGCGAGTAATCAGGTGGTCATGGCGCTGCGTGAGATCGTTGTTGCCAGTAACTATACCTCGCAATCTATCAAAGACATTCTGGTTGTCAGTCAGGATATGACACAACTGTCGAAAGCGCTGAAAGAGGCTTCGTCCTCATTCACACTGACGGAAACGGATGCATGAGTAGCGGCAACATTCGGGTGCTGATCCTTGACCTTGACAGCGCATCGCGTAATGCGTTGGTCAGGCAACTGGAAGAGCACCCGCATATTAAGGTGGTGGGACAAGCTGCTCATCGCAGACAGGCGATTCGACTGGTGCAACAGCTGATGCCCGACCTGTTGATCCTCACGCTGGATACCTCGAGCGCGGATAACGTCGAGGTTGTGGAAACCATCATGGCGACCAGTGCTATTCCCATCCTGGTTATGCGATTTTGCCATGAAAACCAATGGGATGACGATTACATTTCTCGTGGCGCACTGGCGGTGCTGCACCATAGCAGCGATTTCACACTCTCAACCGATGCGCTGCACCGCAAAGTGGAATTGCTGGTCGGCGTGAAGGTGATTCGCCATATCAAAGGATTACGCCATCCAACCGAACCGATAATGCCGCCTGTACGACCGATAATGGACATCGTACAGACGCCGCAGGACTGGCCTTTTGTGCTGGCAATTGCCTGTTCGACGGGCGGGCCGCAGGCGTTGAGTAAACTCTTGCAGGCTCTACCCGCGACGTTCCCGTGCCCGGTGCTCATCGCGCAGCATATTGCCGACGGTTTCGCCAAAGAGATGGTGCACTGGCTGGACAGCGTGACCGATCTGAAGGTGCGACTGGCGCAGGAAGACGATCGGGTGGAAGCGGGGTATGTGTATATATTGCCGCCGGAGCAGCACCTGATCGTCAAAAGCAACCAGCGTTTAGCGGCGATCCCCAGACAGGAAAGCGATGTTTATCATCCCAGCTGCAATCTGCTGCTGGAGTCGGTGGCTGAGGTGTTTCGTGAAAAGGCCGTGGGGCTGATTATGACGGGCATGGGCAGCGATGGCTGCCGTGGCATTGAGCTGATTTTCCGCCGTGGAGGAAGGACGCTGGCGCAGGATGAAGAAAGCTCGGTGGTATTCGGTATGAATAAGAACGCGATCGACAAGCAACTGATACACCGTACGATCCCGCTGGACGGTCTGGCGAAGGTGCTGCTTGCGATGGCTTTTCACGGGCTTGTTGAGAGTAAATTGCCATGATCCCCAATCTTCCTGATTATGCCCGGTTGATCAAAGAGCGGGTGGGCTTGCACTTTGATAATGCAATGGAAGACTTGCTGAAATCGGCGCTGAGTCGGCGTATGGGCGAGCGAAAAATCGCGGATTACTATGAATACTATGAACAACTGCGTATTTCGCAGGTTGAGTTCGATAGCTTCATTACGCTGATTACGATTAACGAAACTTACTTTTTCCGTGAAAGCGATACGCTGGATTTAATCTGCGACAAATGGGTTCCGCGTCTGCTGCAACAGCGCAGCGGCCCGGTACGCATTCTGAGTGCCGGATGTTCATCCGGCGAAGAGGCCTACTCGCTGGCGATTAAGCTACATGAACAATACCGCGACGCTATGACTCAGCAGATTGAAATCTACGGCTGCGATATTGACCCGGTTATCCTGGCGAAGGCCCGAAACGCCAGCTATTCAAGCTATTCGTTTCGCGGCGTCGAGGCGAGTATTCAGCAACGCTACTTTACCCGTTCGGGCAACCTCTACCGGCTGCATGATGAGATTCGTGAGAAAGTCTCGTTTCACCGCAGCAATATTGTCAAAGAGCAACTGCTGCCAGGCGTGGACATCATTTTGCTGCGCAACGTGTCCATCTATTTCGACACGCCAACGCGCCGTGAATTACACGCTAATTTGCTGAAGATGCTGCAGCCGCAGGGAGCCTTATTTTTTGGCAATGCGGAAACGCTGGCCAACAATTTCGACATTCTGAAGCTGGAGCAGGAAGAGGGGATTTTCTATTTTTGCCCCCATCGTGAAGCGGCAAGGAGCGCCCCCGTCCCCAGGCTGGCGGTACGCGTTTCGCCGCCGAAAACATCGCTCAGGTATGCACCTGACGAGCTGCTGGCGCCGCAGTGTGATGACTGGCTAACGAAGGCGCGGGCCTGTCTCGATGAAAAATGTTTTTCTGAAGCCAAAAAATGTATCGCCTGCGTATTACGCGACGATCCCCGTAATCAGGATGCGCTGTTGATTCAGGGGGTGATTGCCCTTGAGCAGCGGGAGTTTTCTCAGACGGCGGGAAACGCGCAGAAGATCCTCGCGCAGGATGAGTGGTCGGCAGAGGCAAAAATGCTGCTGGGGCTGGCGACGATGTGGCAACACCAGACCCAGCAGGCCATCGCCTGGTTCAAGCAGGTGGTTTATCAGGAGCCCGGCTACTGGCCTGCACACTATTATCTGGCCGAAATGTACCGGCAAAGCGAGTTACGTCAGCCCGCTCAACGGACTTATCGCGTGGTGATGCGGTTACTGAACGACGAGATAAACAATCCGTCCTCGGTTTGTCGTCTACGTTTGCCAATAGTATTTCCTGGCAATACGTTTCGTTTCCTGTGTGAACATCAACTGGCGCAATTCGCCCATCAAAGTGGCTAATAAGAGCGATTATGGCTATCGATCTGAAAAAATTCGTTCTGCGCTTTATTGATGAAGGGAGAGGTCATTTGCAGACGATCAGCGAAGGGGCGTTTCTTCTCTCTGCTGATGAACATACCGACGCTTGGATAGGCGAGATGTTTCGTGCTGCGCATACCCTGAAAGGGGGGGCGCGGATGCTGAAACTGCAAAGTATTGCCGATGTCACGCATCATCTTGAGGATGTATTGAGTGAACTGCGTGATAACAAACTGACACCGGACAGGGCGTTGGGCAATCTGATCCATGAGTCCGTGGAGTATCTTTCTGGTCAGCTTACCCAGCTTTTTGTCAATGAAGGGGATAATCAGTTACCACCGGCTGATGCCGGGCTGTGCGAACGTCTTGCCCGCGCCAGTCGGGGAGAGGACATCACGCTGACTGTCGAAACTGCCGGGGTAACAGAAAAACCGGTGGTCCCTACGCCTGCGACGCCAGCCAGTATGGATGCCGGTATTAAGCAGGCGGATTTCGTGCGGGTAAAGCTGAATAAGCTCGATGGCCTGATCGACATTCTGGGGGAGGTGCTCGCCGGACATGACCGCCTGGAACAGCAGATACAAAACCTGAGTCAGCTGGTACCGCGGTTACCGGGATTGAGTGCTGAACAGCTTCGCCAGCAAATCCATGACTTCAGCGCCCAGTTAAAAGAGAGTGTTCAGCTCCAGCATTTGCAGATGTTTGAACTATACGACGTGGCGGCGCGGATCCGCATGCTGCCACTTTCAACGTTGTTTGAACCGATTTCGCTGCAGGTTAGTGAGCTGGCTTCCACGCTGAATAAGCAGGTGGTATGCCGCTTTGTCGGCGGAGAAGTGGAAATCGATCGTCAGCTGATTGACCGCTTATCGGAGTCGCTGACGCATCTACTGCGTAATGCCGTCGATCACGGGATTGGTGAGATCGACGAACGTCTGGCGCTCGGTAAATCCACCCGCGGCACGATTACCATCACCACCCAGCAGGATGGCAGCGGGATACTACTGCGTATCGAAGATGATGGCCGTGGTCTTAACTATGATGCCATCAGCGCGAAGGCGGTCAGTAAAGGTCTGGTTCCTGCTTCAATGGCCGGGCAACTCTCCGAGCTGGAGTGTAATGAGCTGATTTTTCATCCCGGCTTTTCGACCAGCAAGATAGTCTCCGAGCTTTCCGGTCGCGGCGTTGGCTTAGATGTGGTGCGTAAAACGGTGGTGACTGACCTGCAAGGCGATTTGCAGGTTTATAGCTGCCCAGGGGTCGGAACCAGCTTTAACCTGCGGTTGCCTGTTTCGTTAACCATGATGCGAATTCTGCAATTTGAAGAGCAGGGACACCTGTTTGGACTGGCTGCGCAGTATGTGGTTGAGGTAGTGGAATGCACGGCGCAGGGGATTAGCGATATCGCCGGACGTCCTGCCATTATCTTGCATAACGAGTTTATCCCGGTGGTCTGCGCAGGCGCCTTGCTGGGTATTAATGAGCGCCAGAGCAGTTTTTCAACGCCTGGACAGCGATTAATCGTGGTGCAAAACCCGTACAGCAAAATGGCGCTGCGGGTGGATAAGCTGCTCGATGAACGCAAGATGATGATCAAACCGTTACCGAAGCATATGCAACAGCAGTCGCTGGTCTCCGGGATGGTACAAACGCCGGAAAACCAACTGGTCAGCATCCTGCACGTTCCCGCGCTGATGGCGATGGCGCAACAATCACGGCAAACCAGTACACCTGCTCCTGCCACGAGCGTAACGCAGGATGCATGGCATGTGCTGGTGGTCGATGACTCACTGAATACTCGTGAGATAGAAAAGAACGTGCTGGAAGCGCACGGCTATCAGGTGACACTGGCAGAAGACGGGCTATCGGGACTGCAAAAAGCGAAACTGACCCAGTTTGATGCCGTACTGACGGATGTCGAAATGCCGTTTATGGATGGTTTCACCTTCACCAAATCGTTGCGTGGGGAGAAAAACTACCAGCATACGCCAATCATCATCGTGACGTCCCGCGCGAAGGAAGAGGACCGGCGACGAGGGATTCAGGTGGGCGCGGATGCCTACATCGCCAAGGGCGATTTCGAGCAGGATAGTTTGATAAAAACATTAAAAATGCTTTTGTGCTGATGGCGCAAAATCGAGAGAGAAAATGCGAATTTTATTAGTTGATGATGATCTTTTTGCGGCTGAACTGGCAACCATATTTTTGCAAATGGACGGCTACGATGTAGTGATTGTGGAAAGCGCGATTTCCGCCCTGGCGTGCCTGGACTCGGATAGCAACATCGACCTGGTGATTAGCGATCTGCATATGCCAGAGATCAGCGGGTTGGATTTGCTGACGCTGTTACGCGCTCAGAATTGGGTTAAGCCTTTTATTTTACTGAGCGCCAATGAAGTGATGGCCAGCGACACTCTGTACGACCGTTGGGTGAAAAAAGATGAAAACCTTGCGGAAAATCTGGGGGCTGCTGTCAATACGCTACTGCAACCGTCTGCGATTAACTGAATAAGCCTACGTGTTTGATGAAACAAGAAAATAAGCATATAGCGATGGCGGCTGCGCAGGAAAAAATAGCGCGTTTGCGCCAGGGTTTTTTACGCCGAATCCCAGACATGCTGGCACAAGCGGAAAGATTACTCGTACAACTGGTCGCAGAGCCCAGCGAAGCCTGTCGCAAACAGCTGCATATTCTGCTGCACAGTATTCACGGTTCGGCGGGTTCCTTTGGCTTTAGCCCACTGGCGGATGCCTCAGCAGAAGGTGAGCGTTTACTTACCGAACCGGAAACAGAGCAAAGCCCGCTGCATTATGACGAGCTGCGGCGAATTATCAGGTGGTTGTATACCCTGACCCAGGAGCAGCTCAACCTGGAGCATCGTATCAGCGATACGGATTTCACTTTACCGATCACCGCGCAGCGTCCGGAAGAGGGATATGTTCGGCGGGCCAGTCAGCCTATCTACCTGTGCGATGATGACGTCGATCAGGTTGAGCTGCTCGCCACCCAATTGCGCTGCTTTGGTTTTACCTGTCATGTGTTCTCAAGCACCCAGGATTTTACTCAGGCCGTACTGTCGCAACCGCCTGCTGTGGTGATTATGGATGTCAGCTTTCCGGACAATGCCTACGGCGGGCCGTTGACGATGTCGGACCTGAAACAAAAAGTTGGCAAGGCCTTTCCGGTGCTGTTCCTCTCGTGTCACAGTGATTTTAACGCCCGGATAAATGCCATTAAATCCGGCTGCGACGGCTACTATGTTAAACCCGCATCTATCACCGATTTAGTGCAGGAGTTGCATCGTTTAACCCAACCGTCGCTGAAAAAACCGTATCAGGTGCTGTTGATCGATGATGAGCCTGCGGTGGCGGAATATAACGCTGAAATGCTACGCATGGCGGGAATGGAAGTACATGTGCTGGAGAAACCACACCATTTGTTGCACGTACTGAATGCGCAACCTATCGATCTGGTGCTGATGGACTACCATATGCCCGAGTTCAGCGGTGAAGAGTTGACGAAACTCATTCGCCAGATACCGCAGCATATTGGCCTGCCAATCGCCTATCTCTCCAGCGAGACCAACAAGCATGCGCAGCTTGGCGCAATGAGCATTGGCGCGGAGGATTTTATTCTTAAACAGGCCGACCCAGAGGAGCTTATCCGTGCCGTCACGATCCGCGCTGAAAGAATGCGCGTCCTGCGTGCCCGCATGTCACAGGACAGCCTGAGTGGATTATATAACCACTCGACGACTACCCATTTTCTCAAAAGCGCGATTGCCGAGTCGAACTACAGCGGTAATCAGTTCTGTATGGTGATGGTGGATCTGGATCGTTTCAAAAGCATTAACGACACCTACGGCCATGCCGTTGGCGACCAGGTTATTGTCGGCATTTCGCAACTGTTTTCCCATCGCCTACGCAGTACCGATATCGTAGGCCGTTACGGCGGTGAAGAGTTTGTCATCATTATGCCTAATACCAGCAGTGAGAAAGCGGCGCGGGTGGTTGAAAGATTGCGCAAGGATTACGAGCAGGTCGCCTTTTCCGTTAACGACGCCAGTTTTCACAGCACCTTCAGCGCGGGCATTGCCCAGTGGCAGTTTGGCGATCGGATTGAAACGCTACGCGAACGTGCCGATCAGGCGCTGTACGCCGCGAAACAAAATGGCCGTAACACTTTCTGCATTGCCGAGTAAAAGGAGTCAATATGAGCCAACAGCTGGAGCAGATTCTTGCGCTGAACCATGGTGAAAAGCCGGAGTGTGAAAACGTTGATGAACCCCAGCGTACGCTGGTGTTATTCCAACTGGCGGGTAAGAATTTTGCCTTCTATGGGGCGCAAATTAAAGAGATCCTTGCAGAGCGCCCGATTTCCAGGGTTCCCTGTTGCGCGCCAATGCTTGAAGGGGTCATCAACTATCGTGGACGGGTGGAATCGGTGATGAGGCTGGACAGCCTGATCGATAAACCTACCGTCAATTCGGCAGGTAAGCGCACTATTCTGATTGGTTGCGCCGAGAAAATGCAAAGCGGGATCCTGATAGATAAATTGATTGATGTGTTGGAAGTCGCCGAAAGCCAGATTCATTTGCCAGGAGATTCGTTGCCCCCGGCGTTACAAAGCATCGCTGTGGGGGTAGTTAACGTGATGGAAACCTGGTACACGTTGCTCGATCTGAATTTGGTCTTTGAGCGTTATCAGGAGACCAGCGGTTATGACGGCTCCCACTAATCTGGCGGCGGTACGTATTACTTTGGGAGCGCTAACTTTGTATATACCGGCAAACCAGGTTGGTATGTGCTCGTTAGTGACTCAGGTTGTGCCTGAAATCCCCCAATTCAGCCAATGGCTGGGGATTACTGATGAGCCACAGGAAGGATGGCATTTGCATTTGCGCGTCCCCGACAGTGGTGTTGAAACCGGCTGGTACCTATGGGGACAACTTGAGAATGTGATGCTCTCCAGCGACATTATTTTTGCCGTACCTCCGCTTCTGGCGCGTAACTGTCATTTGCCTGCGCTTCGTGCCCTGGTGGGTTGCGAGGCGTTTAGCCCGTTATTAAGCTGGCGATGATTAGCCTATAGCACATCATGCAGGCGTTGCCGTTCTAAACGGCGATCGCGCTGGGTGGAATAAATAAAGGTCATCACAAACAGCAGTGAAAATAGTACGACGATGGTGGGGGCCGGTGCACTGTCGATGAAAAAAGACAGGTACACGCCCATAAACGAGGTAACGACCGACATAATCACCGCTAGCCACAAGGCGTGGGAAAATTTCCGCGTCATTAAAATCGCAATGGCGCCAGGCGCAATCAGTAAGGAGATCGACAAAATAATCCCTACTGATTTTAGCGTGGCGACAATCGTCAGGGCGATCATGCACAGCAGGCCATAATGTAGCAGTGCAGTGTTAAGCCCACTGGCCTTTGCCTGATGCGGGTCGAACGCATGCAGTAGCAGATCTTTCCACTTAAGCCCAATAATAAGCGCTATCCCAAGCGTAATAACCGCGGTTTGTATGATGTCGCTGAACGATACGCCCAGCATGTCGCCGAACAGAATATGATCGAGATGGACTTCCGACTGGATAGAGACGTACAGCACCAGCCCCGCACCGAACATGCCGGAGAAGACAATTCCCATCAGGGTATCGCGTTTGATGCGGCTGTTATCGTCGAGATAACCCGTCGCTACTGCACAGAACAGCCCAGCGATAAATGCGCCAATTGCCAGTGGGATACCCGCAATCCACGCCAGTACAATTCCCGGGAAAACCGCGTGGCTCATGGCATCGCCCATCAGCGCCCAGCCTTTGAGTACTAAAAATACCGACAGCAGCGCGCAGGGCACGGCGACAATGGTGGAGATAACCAGCGCATTGACCATAAAGCTAAACTGAAAGGGTTCTAATAGCGTTGTTAAGATCATACTGACTCCTTGTTCACCAGCCGGGCGCGTCGGCGATTCGCCAGCAGACCGTGTTTTGGTGCGAAGACAAATGCCAGCAGGAACAGCAATGTTTGCAGAACGACGATAATTCCGCCGGTTGCGCCGTCCAGCCAGTAGCTCAGCCAGGCGCCGAAAAAGCTGGTCAGGCTGCCGATAGCTACGGCGATGGTGAGCAGGCGTGGAAAACGATCGGTCAGCAGCCAGGCCGTCGCTCCGGGCGTAACCACCAGGCAAATCACCAGAAATGCACCGACGGTTTGCAGGGCGGCTACCGTTGAAACGGAGAGCAGCGTAAAAAACAACAGCTTCAACCGGCCCGGATTCAAACCGATAGAGCGCGCGTGGTTTTCATCAAAAAAGACCACCATCAGATCTTTCCACTTCAAAAACAGGATAGTCAGCGAGATAACCCCGATGATGGCCAGTTGCAGAATATCTTCCGGTGCAATCGCCAGCACGTTGCCGAGAATAATGGTCTGAATGTTCACTGACATCGGATTGAGCGACACCATAAAAAGCCCGATACCGAAAAAAGACGAAAAAATCAGTCCGATAATCGCATCTTCCTTCAGGCGCGAACGCTGATTAAGAAACAGCATACTGCCCGCCGCCAGGCCGCCGGAAAGGAATGCGCCAAGCGCGAAGGGAAGCCCTAACATATAAGCGCCTGCCACGCCCGGAACAATAGAGTGCGACAGCGCATCGCCGATCAGCGACCAGCCTTTGAGCATCAAATAGCAGGAGAGAAACGCGCACAGGCCGCCGACCATCGCCGAGACCCACATGGCGTTGAGCATATACTGGTAACCAAACGGCTCTGTCAGCCAGTTCATGATTATTCCCCCTCGCTTGCCGCACGTCGCGAAATAAACGGGCGTTCATCGTCGGTAATCACGTGTTGTTCGCCGCCGCTCAGCGCAACGTGACGCAGTACGCCGCTAAATGCCAGCTCGAGATTCTCGGGGGTAAAGGTGGTATCGGTTGGTCCACTTGCCAGCACCGTGCCCTTAATCATCACCGTGTAATCACAAAACTCGGTGACGGATCCCAGATTATGGGTAGAGACCAGCATGGTTCGACCTTCATCACGCAGTTCACGCAGCAGGTCGATGATCCGGGCCTCGGTTTTTACATCCACGCCGGTGAAGGGTTCATCCAGTAAAATAACCTGTCCGTCCTGTGCGATGGCCCTTGCCAGAAAAACTCGCTTTTTCTGCCCACCGGACAGTTCACCTATCTGACGATGGCGATAGTCCAGCATATCAACCCGCGCCAGCGCCGCATCCACGCAGGCGTGGTCGATCTGTTTTGGTCGACGCAGCCAGCCCATATGGCCAAAGCGTCCCATCATCACCACATCTTCCACCAGTACCGGAAACGACCAGTCCACCTCTTCTGACTGAGGGACATAGGCGATCAGATTCTGTTTGAGCGCCTTGTTTACCGGCTGTTGCAGAATTGAGATTTCCCCTTGCGCCAGGCGGACAAAACCCATCAGCGCTTTAAAAAGCGTTGATTTTCCCGACCCGTTGACGCCGACCAGAGCGGCAATTGAGCCGCCCGGAACCTGAAAAGTGGCGTCCCGCAATGCGGTATGACCGTTGCGATACGTCACCGTAACCTGATTTACGGTAATCGCAGAGTGACTCATGGTTGGCTCTCCAGACCCTTGTTGATGCCGTTAACAATGGTTTGCGTGGTGACGCGCAGTAAATCCAGATAGGTCGGTACCGGACCATCGGCAGCGCTGAGCGAATCGACATACAGCACGCCGCCGTAATACGCACCAGACTCACGGGCAACCTGACGCGCTGGTTTGTCGGACACGGTGCTTTCGCTAAATACCGTTGGGATATGATGCTCTCTGATCGCATCGATTACTTTGCGTACCTGCTTCGGCGTACCTTGCTGATCGGCATTGATCGGCCACAGATACAGCTCTTTCAGGCCGTTATCACGTGCCAGGTAAGAGAATGCGCCTTCACTGGTGACCAGCCAGCGTTTATCAGCAGGGAGCTTTGCCAGTTCTGTATGCAGTGGCGCCAGGGTCTGCTGGATTTTCGCTTTATAATTCTGTGCGTTTTTCTGGTAGGTCGCGGCATTGTCCGGATCGTATTTCATCAGCGCATCGCGAATGTTATCCACGTAGATAAGTGCGTTCTCCGCTGACATCCAGGCATGCGGGTTTGGTTTACCGTTGTACGGTCCTTCGCTGATGCCCATTGGCTGGACGCCGTTTGAGACCATCACTTCTGGTACGCCGGACAAATTTTGGTAGAAGCGGGCAAACCATAGTTCGAGGTTCAGACCGTTGGAGAGAATAAGCTGTGCGCCTTGCGCCCGTTTAATATCACCTGGGGTTGGTTGATATTCGTGAATTTCAGCCCCCGGTTTGGTGATAGAACTAACGTCCGCCGCGTCACCTGCTACATTGCTTGCCATATCGGCAATCACCGTAAAGGTGGTTACCACTTTGAATTTTTCTTTCGCCCAGGCGGGTGACAGCGTCAGCGCCGTTAACGCGCTGGCAAGGAGAAATGACTTGAGATGGGGCAGATGCGGCATAGTATCCCTCACAACAAAATGGTTAATTTATCATCGAATATAGCATTTGCTATGTTATATAGCACATGGCATAAATAAATGAAAATAATTCTTATTTGCGTAGGATGCTAAGGAATGGATGACCTCCAGCAATAGTCCTGTGCTTAGTTAAGGTGTATTATTTATGCAACTTAATTATGGAGGCATCATGTCCGGCAAACGTATTGCACGTGAAAAAATGACGATCCAGAGAATGATCTCACTCTACGAGCGCCAGTGTCCGCAGGCTTCAGACGAGCCGGGGCATTATGATGCGTTGTTTGCCTATGCGCAAAAGCGCCTCGATAAGTGCGTCTTTGGTGAGGAAAAACCGGCCTGTAAGCAGTGTCCGGTGCACTGCTATCAATCTGCCAAACGCGAAGAGATGAAGCAAATTATGCGTTGGGCTGGGCCAAGAATGCTCTGGCGTCATCCGATTCTGACCGTGCGTCATCTGATTGATGACAAACGCCCTGTCCCGGAATTGCCAGAGAAATACCAGCGGAAAAAATAGCGTCTTTGTGTGCCGGATGGTGGCGATGCCTTATCCGGCCTACAAGGTAAACGGAACCGTTGTGTAAATCCGATAAGCGTAGCGCCATCGGGTAATCTGGCCATGCGGTGATGAATGGCGATTACGCTTTGGTGGCAATCAGAATGGCCGAGGCTTTGATCAGCGCGATGACCCGGCTTCCCTGACTCAGTTTCATCTCTTGCTGACTTTCGTTCGTCACGACCGCGACAATGTCAAAACCGGCATCAGTTTTGATGTGTACGGTGGCGTTAACGGCGCCTTCGGTTACCTGTGAAACGCTACCGGCAAATTGGTTACGGGCAGAGAATTTCAGGCCACAGTCTTCAGTCGCCAGCGTCACCCACGGCGCTTTGATCAGCGCAATGGCTTCTTTTCCTTTCGCCAGACCCAGTGCCTGCTGACTACTATGGGTCACAATCGCGACCAGTTTTGCGCCGCCAGCCAGCGTCAGTTCAACTTCATCATTCACTGCGCCTGTAGCGACTGCGCTCACTGTACCGGTTAATTGATTACGTGCTGATACCGCCATACTGCCTCCTTTCGTTGAGATATCACCCAGTATAGCCACACTGGCTAAACCAGTGCATCCTTATCAATACCCAATCGCTTCATGCGTGAGAGTAACGTTGTACGTTTCAGCCCCAGCCGTTGTGCCGCGCCTTTGGGACCGGCAACCACACCGTTGGTTTCTTTCAATACGCGCATAATCAACTGGTATTCATCTTCGCCGTCCTGTGCGACTTCGGTTGCCACCGGAGGCGTAGACGGCATCAAAGGGGCAATATCCGGAAGGGACAGCTGCAGCACGTTGCCTCGGGTAAGCAGAACCGCGCGCTCCACCACATTTTCCAGTTCGCGCACGTTGCCCGGCCACTCCATGCTGCTCAGCGTACGCAGCGCCTCGGCGGGAATGCTGTCGATATTGCGCCCCATCCGGCGAGCAATTTTAAAGGTGAAAGCTTTCACCAGCAGCGGGATATCTTCCGGGCGCTCACGCAGCGGCGGCAGATGGATCGGGAAGACGTTCAGTCGATAGTAGAGATCGTTACGAAACTCGCGATCGGCGACCATCTTTTTCAGATCGCGGTTAGTGGCGGCGATCAAGCGCACGTCGGTCTGGATCAGCTTATTACTGCCCAGACGTTCAAACTCCTGCTCTTGCAGAACGCGCAGTAGCTTAGGCTGAAGCTCCAGCGGCATATCGCCAACTTCATCGAGGAACAGCGAACTTTTATCTGCCAGCTCGAAACGACCAATCCGCTGCGTGCTGGCGCCGGTAAACGCGCCACGCTCATGACCAAACAGATCGCTTTCCAGTAATCCGGCAGGCATTGCCGCGCAGTTCATCTTCACCATCCGACGGGCGTTACGTCCGCTCAGGTTGTGAATGGCCCGTGCGATCAGCTCTTTACCCGTTCCGGTTTCACCCAGAATCAGGACGGTGCTGTCGCTTTGCGCCACCATTTCGACCTGTTTGAGCACGCTGTACATCGCTTCGCTGCGGCCAATGATTTCACCGAACTCACTCTCTACATTGTTGAGTTGTTCTGTCAGCGCCAGGTTTTCATCTACCAGACGTTCTTTCAGGCGGTGAATCTCCTGATAGGCAAGCGCGTTATCCACGGCAATTGCCACACGCTCGGCAATTTGGCGCAATAGCTTGAGGTTGGCGGTAGTGAAAACTTTCTCTTCGCACTGTGCCAGCTTGAGTACGCCGAGCATAGTATTGCCGGACATCAGCGGTAACAGACACAGGGTTTGTAGCTGGTTGCCCCAGGTTTCGAACAGCATCCGTTCGTAAGGGGCGAGCGTATCGCGTTCGCTCAGATTAATCAGCAGCATCTCTTTGCTTTTGAAAACGCGTTCAGAGAGCGTGCCCGCTTCGTCCACTTCACTTTGTTCGTGCGCTGGATGATGTTCATCCAGATAGTGGGTGGAATAAATGCTGAGCTTGTTTTTGCGATCGCTGCGTAACACGATGCTGATGGCATCGATGTCGAAGTAGTGGTGGATCTCTTTGGCGACTTCGCTGACCAGTTCGTCAATGTCCAGGCGGGAGAGTACCGCATTGGTGATGGCGACCAGGATGCGAAAGTTATCACGCTCGCGGCACAACAGATCGTAATCGACGTTGTTGCTGACCCTGCTTTGAATTTGTTCAGCAACGACGCCGACTATCTGGGTGAAGGTCTGTAGACGGTTATATTCTTTTTCACTCCACGGACGATCCTCGTTACGGATGAACTCGCAACCGCCAAAGATGCGCCCATCTGCCGCCAGCGGCAGCAGGCAGTAGTGGCCAAATTCAGAATACAGTCCACCTGAAGCCAGCTGTGGCCAGGTTTCCGTAAACTCATGATAGTTGCAGTGCAGCGCATCGGGGCGAGACAAAATACGGCGTACCGGGCCATGGGCCAGTACCGTTTCGTCTTCATAATCGATGGGTTTACCATTTTCACGCGTCGCAAAATAACGCGCACGCTGCGTTTGTGCCTGCCATAAGACAATAGCCGCACAGTCGGCCAGCGCTGAACGCTTGACCAGCTGCGAAAGCGCCTCGCTAAGAGACGGGAGATCGGGCTGCTGTAATAATGTACGAGTAATATCGAACAGGCCTTGCTGTCCGAGGTCACTCATCGGTGTATACGACATATTGCTTTTCCAGGAAAAGCACCGCAGAACGGTGCGAAAACGGTAAATGAATTATAGGTATAAGTCGTAAATTATTGCCGGATAGCGATTTCGCTTATCCGGCCTACACGTTGCTGCTAATGGGCAGTTAGCATATACGAGGTAAAGGTTCGGCGTGTGGTAAATCGAGGGTTCGTTTCACGCCGTAAAGTCCGGCCAGACGCACACCTTTGCGTTCTACCACTTCGCCAATCATTGCGGCATCGCGTCCTAATGGATGCGCGCGCAGCGCGGCAAGCGCCGTTTCAGCGGCCTGACGCTCAACGGCAATCACCAGCTTACCTTCGTTAGCAAAGTTGAGCGCATCCAGTCCCAGCAGTTCGCAAACGCCACGCACCGCGGGCTTCACGGGCAGGGCCGCTTCAGACAGCTCAATGCCAAACCCGCATGATGCGGCAAATTCATGCGTTACCGCATTCACGCCGCCACGGGTGGCATCACGCAGCGCCTTGACGCCGGGAATATCACGTAGCGTCTGGATAAGCGGCGTCAATACGGCACAGTCGCTGACCAGTTCGCCATCCAGACCCAACTGTTCGCGTAGGTTAAGGATGGTTGCGCCGTGATCGCCAAGCGTACCGCTGACCAGCAGCACATCGCCCACGCTCAGGGTTTGTGCGCCCCAGTGAATGTTGGCGGGGATCGCGCCCATTCCGGCGGTGTTGATAAAAAGCTTGTCTGCCGCGCCGCGCTGTACAACCTTGGTGTCGCCGGTGACGATGGCGATACCCGCTTCGCGCGCGGTTGCCGCCATGCTGTTAACGACGGTTTTCAGCGTCTCCATTGGTAAACCTTCTTCGAGGATAAAACCGCAGGAGAGATAGCGCGGGATCGCGCCGCTGACCGCCACGTCGTTAGCCGTACCACAGATAGCCAGCTTGCCGATATTACCGCCCGGGAAGAACAACGGATCGATAACATAGCTGTCGGTTGAAAACGCCAGACGATCGCCTTCAGCGACCAGTTGCGCCAGTTCCAGACGTGCCTGATCTTCTTGTTCCGCCAGCCACGGATTCGCGAATGCCTCCATAAACAGACTGTTGATCAACTGCTGCATAGCCTGACCGCCGCTACCGTGGGCGAGTTGTACGCTGCTCATGCTTCACACTCCTGCTGACGATACTGATACCAGGCGGCACATGCGCCTTCTGAGGAGACCATCAGGGCGCCAAACGCTGTCTCCGGGTTACACGTTTTGCCAAATAATGGGCACTGATGTGGTTTACATCTGCCCGTCAGCACTTCCCCACAACGCGCGCGCGGATCGTCATACACCTGCTGCGGCGCTGGCTGGAAATGGGCTTCGGCATCAAAGCGCTGATAGTCAGGCGTCAGGTGAACGCCAGAGGATTCGATAACGCCCAGACCGCGCCATTCGCTGTCGCCATTGACGCAGAACACCTCGGCGATGGCCTGTTGCGCTAACGCGTTACCGGCGTCCGGTACCACGCGACGGTACTGGTTTTCTACCTGGCTGTGCGCGGCAATTTTCTGCTCAATTAACATCACCACGCCTTGCAGGAGATCGAGCGGTTCAAAACCGGCGACCACTAACGGACGATGGAAGTCTGAAGCAATGAAATTATAGGCATCTGTGCCAATCACCATGCTGACGTGGCCTGGTGCTAAAAAGGCGTCAATACCGTTGTCCGGCTGTTCCAGCAGGCTGCGCAGCGTAGGGATAAGCGTGATGTGCTGGCAGAAAAAGTAAAAGTTCTGCACGTCACGCTGCTTTGCCTGTTGCAGAGTGATAGCGGTCGTTGGCATTGTGGTTTCAAAACCCAGACCAAAGAACACCACCTTACGCGTTGGGTTTTCCTGTGCCAGCTTCAGCGCATCCATCGGTGAATAGACGATACGGATATCTGCACCGCGCGCCTTGGCTTGCAGCAGGGAGCCTTGCTTACCCGGGACGCGCATCGCATCGCCAAAGGTGCAGAAAATCACTTCTGGATGGCTGGCGATTTCTACACAGCTGTCGATTCTACCCATCGGCAGAACGCAAACCGGGCAACCCGGACCATGAATAAACTCCACGTTTTCCGGTAGCAACTGGTCGAGGCCGAATTTGAAGATAGCGTGGGTATGACCACCACAAACTTCCATGATGCGCAGTGGGCGTTCAGCCGTGTAGGGGAGGTGGGCGGCACGTTCAGACAGGTGCTCTATCAGTTGCATCACCTGCTCTGGTGCGCGGTATTCGTCAACAAAACGCATTTATTTTTCCTCGCCGTACAGCAACGCGCCGACATCCGGCTCAACGTCAAACATGTTTTGCAGCGCGTCGAGCGTATCGCGCGCTTCAGCTTCATTAATGATGCTCATGGCAAAACCGACGTGGACCAGTACCCACTGGCCGAGGCGCGGTTGGCCATGTTCATCACAGCTACCGACCAGCGTCAGGTCGACGTCGCGCTGAATACCGCAAACGTCGACTTTGGCCTGGTTGCCATCAATGGTGCGGATTTGACCCGGAACACCTATGCACATCGCTGCGTCTCCAGCCAGGAGAGCCATTGATCCATCCCTTCACCACTGGTGGCGGAAATCAGGATAATCTCAATTCCCGGGTTCACTTCCCGGGCGCTGGCGATGCATTTTTCAACGTCAAAATTGAGGTACGGTAGCAGATCCACTTTGTTGAGCAGCATCAGCGATGCGGCGGCAAACATATGTGGATATTTCAGCGGTTTGTCTTCACCTTCGGTGACGGAAAGCACGGCCACTTTATGGCGCTCGCCGAGGTCGAAGCTGGCCGGGCAGACCAGGTTGCCGACGTTTTCAATGAACAGAATGCCGTTATCGTCAAGCGGCAAACGCGGCGCGGCGTCAGCGATCATTTGTGCGTCAAGGTGGCAACCTTTACCGGTGTTGACCTGAATGGCGGGCGTGCCTGTGGCGCGAATACGGGCAGCATCGTTCACCGTCTGCTGGTCACCTTCAATAACGGCGCACGGCACGCTATCTTTCAGCTTCATCAGCGTTTCGGTCAGCAGCGTGGTTTTACCGGAGCCCGGGCTTGAAACAAGGTTCAGCACCAGATGCTGACGGGCCGCAAAGCGGGCACGGTTGCGTTCGGCCAGACGGTTGTTTTTGTCCAGTACGTCAATTTCCACTTCCAGCATACGGCGTTGGCTCATACCTGGTGCGTGGGTTCCTGCCTCACCGTGACCGTAGTGCAAATCGCCTTCTTCGGTCTGGCTCGGTGTGAAATTTGAGGTCTTCACACCGGTAATATTCAGCGCTGGACGAGCCGCTGGGGCAAATGGCGCGCTGCGAAACGCCGAGTGGGGATTATGCTCATCACCCTCTATATATAGGTTGCCTTCAGCGCAACCACATGTCGTACACATCGCTCACTCCTGATCTTTTTACTTGCGATACATCTGTTGCCGGATGACTGCGTTGCCTTATCCGGCCTACAAACGAGCTCTTTCTGTAGGCTGGATAAAACGCTTAAGCGTCGCCATCCGGCGCTGGAGTCTGATCTATTTCAATACGTCGAATCTGTAAGCCGTCATCGGCCACAATTCTCAGCATATCGCTGTTGCATTGCGGACATCGGCGCACGCGTTGCGTCAGTAATGTGACGTATTGTTGACAAGATTCGCACCAACATTCGGCTTCTTGTTCTTCGAGGTGGAGTTTACAACCTTCTGCAAGGGTCCCGCGGCATACCAGATCAAAACAAAAGGAGAGAGCGCTGGTTTCTACGCAAGAAAATGCGCCAATTTTGAGCCAGACCCCAGTTACTCGCTGAGCACCGTGTTGCGTGGCCTGTTGTTCAATCAATTCCAGTGCCCGTTGGCAGAGGGTTATTTCGTGCATACCGCCTCCTGTGAAGTTGCCGTATCAAAAGCAATAAGCATGCCAGGTTGATTTTTTTCATTCGTGACAATGACGACAATGACGAAATGACATGTCGTCACCCGCCTTTAATTTTTTATCTATATGAAAATTAAGAAATTTAATTTTGGCATGAAATGTGCTTAAGGCTGTTCATCTCTGCTAAACGGGTAACCTGACATGACTATTTGGGAAATAAGCGAAAAAGCCGATTACATCGCTGAACGGCATCGTCGCCTACAGGACCAGTGGCGTATTTACTGTAACTCGCTGGTTCAGGGGATCACCCTGTCGAAAGCGCGTTTGCATCATGCAATGAGCTGTGCGCCGGACAAAGATCTCTGCTTTGTCCTTTTTGAACACTTCACTATCTACGTCACGCTGGCGGATGGCTTCAATAGCCACACCATCGAGTACTACGTCGAAACAAAAGATGGTGATGATAAGCAACTGATTGCACAGGCACAGTTGACCATCGACGGTCAAGTCGATGAGCGTTTCAGTAACCGCGATCGCGAACAGGTGCTGGAGCACTATCTCGAGAAAATCGCCACCGTCTACGACAGCCTGTACACCGCGGTTGAGAACAATATGCCGGTGAATTTAAGCCAACTGGTTGAGGGACATAGCCCGGCTTAAGCCTCAGGTGCTGTCCACTTTGTCATGATGCGGTTTACATACTGCGTCACGATGTTTTAGGGAATGGGCATGTCGAAAAATGTCGAAATGACATTTTGCAGACATGTTTTCGTCAAAAATGACTATCACCTGAGGAATGCCTGGTGAATCGTTTTGTAATTGCTGACTCCACTCTTTGTATTGGCTGCCACACCTGTGAAGCCGCCTGCTCAGAGACACATCGCCAGCATGGCCTGCAGTCAATGCCGCGCCTGAAAGTGATGTTAAATGAAAAAGAATCCGCGCCGCAGCTTTGCCACCAGTGTGAAGATGCGCCTTGCGCCACCGTGTGTCCGGTTAATGCCATTAACCGCGTTGATGGCGCCGTACAGCTGAATGAAAGCCTGTGCGTAAGCTGCAAACTGTGCGGGATCGCTTGTCCGTTTGGCGCGATAGAGTTTTCTGGTAGCCGTCCGCTGCATATCCCGGCAAACGCCAATACGCCAAAAGCGCCTCCGGCTCCGCCAGCGCCTGCTCGCGTGAGTTCGCTGTTGGACTGGGTTCCAGGCGTTCGTGCCATCGCGGTGAAATGCGATCTGTGCAGTTTTGACGAGCTTGGTCCGGCCTGCGTGCGCATGTGTCCGACCAAAGCCCTGCACCTGGTGAGCAACATGGATATCGCCCGCGCCAGCAAACGTAAGCGTGAGCTGACTTTCAATACCGATTTCGGCGATCTCACCTTGTTTCAGCAGGCTCAGAGTGGGGATGCAAAATGAGCGCAATTTCACTGATTAACAGCGGCGTGGCCTGGTTTACAGCGGCTGCGGTTCTGGCATTTCTGTTTTCATTTCATAAATCGCTGAGCGGCTGGATTGCTGGAGTTGGCGGTGCGGTCGGCAGCTTGTGTACGGCAGCCGCTGGTTTTACCGTTCTGACTAATGCGCTGGCGGTGAGCGGCGTGATGCCGTTTATTGGGCACAGTCTGCAAATTACTCCGCTGAATGCTATCTGGCTGATTACGCTGGGACTGTGCGGCCTGTTTGTCAGCCTGTACAACATTGACTGGCATCGTCATCCGCAGGTGAAAGCTAACGGCCTGCTGGTGAATCTGCTGATGGCCGCAGCGGTATGTGCGGTGGTTGCCAGCAACCTCGGTACGCTGGTGGTGATGGCGGAAATCATGGCGCTGTGTGCCGTGTTCCTCACCGGCTGCAGTAAAGAAGGCAAACTGTGGTTTGCGCTGGGGCGTATTGGTACGCTGCTGCTGGCGGTTGCCTGCTACCTTGTGTGGCAACGTTACGGCACTCTGGAGCTGCGTCTGCTAGACCTGCGCACCCAGGAGCTGCCGCTCGGGTCTGACATCTGGCTGCTGGGCGTGGCAGGTTTTGGCCTGCTGGCCGGGATTATTCCTCTGCATGGTTGGGTGCCACAGGCACACGCCAATGCCAGCGCACCGGCTGCGGCACTGTTCTCTACCGTCGTCATGAAGGTTGGTCTACTGGGTATTCTCTCCCTGTCGCTGCTGGGCGGTAATGCACCGCTGTGGTGGGGGGTTACGCTGCTGGTGTTGGGCATGATCACCGCATTTGTTGGCGGTCTGTATGCGCTGATGGAACACAATATCCAGCGCCTGCTGGCGTACCACACGCTGGAAAACATCGGCATTATTCTGCTGGGGTTAGGCGCTGGCGTGACCGGGATTTCCCTAAATCAACCGGCGCTGATTGCGCTGGGTTTGACCGGCGGTCTGTACCACCTGGTAAACCACAGCCTGTTCAAAAGCGTTCTGTTCCTGGGCGCAGGCAGCATCTGGTTCCGTACCGGTCATCGTGATATCGAAAAACTGGGCGGTATCGGCAAACGCATGCCGGTTATCTCTCTGGCGATGTTGGTTGGCCTGATGGCGATGGCCGCGCTGCCGCCGCTGAACGGTTTTGCCGGTGAGTGGGTTATCTATCAATCCTTCTTCAAGCTGGGTAACAGCGGGGCGTTTGTCGGTCGTCTGTTAGGGCCGTTGCTGGCGGTTGGGCTGGCAATTACTGGCGCGCTGGCGGTGATGTGTATGGCGAAAGTCTATGGCGTAACGTTCCTTGGCGCACCGCGTACGAAGGAAGCTGAGAATGCCTGCTGCGCACCAATCCTGATGAGCGTGAGCGTCGTTGCGCTGGCTATCTGCTGTGTGATTGGCGGCGTGGCTGCGCCGTGGCTACTGCCGATGATCTCCTCTGCCGTTCCGCTGCCGCTGAAAACTGCGAACACCACCGTTTCTCAGCCAATGATCACGCTGCTGCTGATCGCATGTCCGCTGCTGCCGTTCATCATCATGGCAATTTTCAAAGGCAACCGTCTGCCGTCGCGTTCACGCGGTGCGGCATGGGTGTGTGGTTACGATCACGAGCAGTCAATGGTCATTACCGCGCACGGTTTTGCCATTCCGGTGAAAGAAGCCTTTGCCCCGGTACTCAAACTGCGTAAGTGGTTGAATCCGGTATCACTGGTTCCGGGCTGGCAGAATGCGGCTGCGCCGGTGCTGTTCCGTCGCCTGGCGCTGATTGAGCTGGCGGTGCTGGTGGTGATTGTGGTTTCACGAGGAGCCTGAAAATGAGTGTTTTATATCCGTTAATTCAGGCGCTGGTGCTGTTTGCCGTTGCGCCGCTGCTGTCCGGCGTTACCCGCGTGGCGCGTGCGCGTTTGCACAATCGCCGCGGTCCGGGCGTTTTGCAGGAATACCGCGACATTATCAAACTGCTGGGTCGTCAGAGCATTGCGCCTGCGGATTCCAGCTGGGTTTTCCGCCTGACGCCGTTTGTGATGGTGGGCGTGATGCTGACTATCGCCACTGCCTTGCCGGTAGTGACCGTTGGCTCACCGCTGCCACAACTTGGCGATCTGATCACCTTAATTTACCTGTTCGCCATTGCCCGTTTCTTCTTCTCTATCGCGGGGCTGGATACCGGTAGCCCGTTTACCGCCATTGGTGCCAGCCGTGAAGCAATGCTTGGCGTGCTGGTTGAACCTATCCTGCTGCTGGGGCTGTGGGTAGCGGCACAGGTTGCGGGTTCAACCCATATCAGCAATATCGCCGATACCATTTACCACTGGCCTGCTGCGCACAGCATCCCGCTGATTCTGGCACTGTGTGCCTGTGCTTTCGCCACCTTTATCGAAATGGGCAAACTGCCATTCGATCTGGCAGAAGCAGAGCAAGAGCTGCAGGAAGGTCCATTGACTGAATACAGCGGCAGCGGTTTTGCCGTGCTGAAATGGGGCATTAGCCTCAAGCAACTGGTCGTTCTGCAAATGTTCGTTGGTGTGTTCCTGCCGTGGGGACAGATGGAAACCTTCACCGCGGGTGGGCTGCTGCTGGCGCTGGTGATTGCCGTCGTCAAGCTGGTCCTCGGCGTGCTGGTCATCGCCCTGTTCGAAAACAGCATGGCGCGTCTGCGTTTTTGCGCCACTTCACGCGTGACCTGGGCCGGTTTTGGGTTTGCGTTTTTAGCGTTCGTCTCCTTGCTGGTGGCGTGATTTAAGAGAGTTTGAGCATGTCTGAAGAAAAATTAGGTCAACAATATCTCGCTGCGCTGCATCAGGCCTTTCCGGGCGTGGTACTGGATGAAGCCTGGCAGACCAAAGATCAGCTGACGATCACCGTCAAGGTGAACTACCTGCCGGAAGTGGTGGAGTTCCTGTACTACAAACAGGGCGGCTGGTTGTCCGTGTTGTTTGGTAACGACGAACGCCAGCTGTGCGGCCATTACGCTGTTTATTACGTGATGTCGATGGAGCAGGGCACCAAATGCTGGATAACCGTCCGCGTTGAAGTCGATGCCAACAAGCTGGAGTTCCCGTCCGTCACGCCGCGCGTTCCGGCTGCGGTCTGGGGCGAGCGCGAAGTGCGCGATATGTACGGTTTGATCCCGGTTGGTTTGCCGGATGAGCGCCGTTTGGTACTGCCCGATGACTGGCCGGACGAACTCTATCCGCTGCGTAAAGACAGCATGGATTATCGTCAGCGCCCGGCGCCGACTACCGATGCTGAAACCTACGAGTTCATCAACGAACTGGGCGACAAGAAAAATAACGTGGTGCCGATTGGCCCGTTGCACGTCACCTCCGATGAACCTGGTCACTTCCGCCTGTTCGTGGACGGCGAGAACATTATCGATGCCGACTACCGTCTGTTCTATGTCCACCGCGGCATGGAGAAACTGGCGGAAACCCGTATGGGTTACAACGAAGTGACGTTCCTGTCAGATCGCGTGTGTGGTATCTGCGGCTTTGCGCATAGCACCGCCTATACCACTTCCGTTGAGAATGCGATGGGCATCGTGGTGCCGGAACGTGCGCAGATGATCCGTGCCATTCTACTGGAAGTTGAGCGTCTGCACTCGCACCTGCTGAACCTCGGCCTGGCCTGTCACTTCACCGGTTTTGACTCCGGCTTTATGCAGTTCTTCCGCGTGCGTGAAACGTCGATGAAGATGGCGGAGATCCTCACCGGGGCACGTAAAACTTACGGTCTGAACCTGATCGGCGGTATCCGTCGTGATCTGCTGAAAGAAGATATGATCCAGACCCGTCAACTGGCGCAGCAGATGCGTCGTGACGTGCAGGAACTGGTCGATATGCTGCTCAGTACGCCGAATATGGAACAGCGTACTGTTGGTATTGGTCGTCTGGATCCGGAAATTGCCCGTGACTTCAGTAACGTCGGCCCGATGGTTCGCGCCAGCGGCCACGCGCGCGATACCCGCGCCGATCACCCATTTGTCGGCTATGGTCTGCTGCCGATGGAAGTTCATAGCGAGCAAGGCTGCGACGTTATTTCTCGTCTGAAAGTTCGTATTAATGAAGTCTACACCGCACTGAATATGATCGACTTTGGTCTGGATAACCTGCCGGGCGGCCCGCTGATGGTGGAAGGCTTTACCTACATTCCTCACCGTTTCGCACTGGGCTTTGCTGAAGCGCCGCGCGGAGATGACATTCACTGGAGCATGACCGGCGACAACCAGAAACTGTATCGCTGGCGCTGCCGTGCGGCGACCTACGCCAACTGGCCGACGCTGCGCTACATGCTGCGTGGTAATACCGTTTCCGATGCGCCGCTGATTATCGGTAGCCTCGATCCTTGCTACTCCTGTACTGACCGTATGACCGTGGTCGATGTACGTAAGAAGAAGAGCAAAGTCGTGCCGTACAAAGAACTTGAGCGCTACAGCATCGAGCGTAAAAACTCGCCGCTGAAATAAGGAATCGCCATGTTTACCTTTATCAAAAAAGTCATCAAAACCGGGGCTCCGACGTCGTCGTATCCGCTGGAGCCGATCGCGGTCGATAAAAACTTCCGTGGCAAACCGGAACATAATCCGCAGCAGTGTATTGGCTGCGCGGCCTGTGTAAATGCGTGCCCGTCGAACGCGCTGACGGTCGAAACCGATCTGGCCACCAATGAACTGGCGTGGCAGTTCAACCTCGGTCGCTGCATCTTCTGCGCCCGTTGCGAAGAAGTTTGCCCGACGGCGGCGATCAAGCTGTCGCAGGAGTATGAGCTGGCGGTGTGGAAGAAAGAGGATTTCCTGCAGCAGTCCCGCTTTGCGCTGTGTAATTGCCGCGTATGTAACCGTCCGTTTGCGGTACAAAAAGAGATTGATTACGCCATTGCGCTGCTTAAGCACAACGGTGATAGCCGCGCGGAAAACCACCGTGAAAGCTTTGAGACCTGCCCGGACTGTAAGCGCCAGAAATGCCTGGTGCCGTCTGATCGTATTGAACTGACTCGCCATATGAAAGAGGCCAGCTGATGAGCAATTTATTAGGCCCACGTGACGCCAACGGTATTCCGGTACCGATGACGGTGGATGAATCCATTGCCAGCATGAAAGCGTCGCTGCTAAAAAGCATCAAGCGTTCAGCGTACGTTTACCGTGTGGACTGCGGCGGCTGCAACGGTTGCGAAATCGAAATCTTCGCCACGCTTTCTCCGCTGTTTGACGCCGAACGTTTTGGCATCAAAGTGGTACCGTCCCCGCGTCATGCGGATATCCTGCTGTTTACCGGCGCGGTAACCCGTGCCATGCGCTCTCCGGCGCTACGCGCCTGGCAGTCTGCGCCAGACCCGAAAATTTGTATCTCTTACGGTGCTTGCGGTAACAGCGGCGGTATTTTCCACGACTTATACTGCGTATGGGGCGGCACGGACAAAATCGTACCGGTGGATGTCTATATCCCTGGCTGCCCGCCAACGCCTGCAGCCACGCTGTATGGTTTTGCCATGGCGCTGGGTCTGCTGGAACAAAAAATTCACGCGCGTGCGCCGGGTGAACTGGACGAACAGCCCGCCGAAATTCTGCATCCGGATATGGTTCAGCCGCTGCGAGTGAAGGTGGATCGCGAAGCTCGCCGTCTGGCGGGATACCGCTACGGTCGCCAGATTGCTGATGACTATATGACGCAGTTAGGGCAGGGCGAGCATCAGGTGGCGCGCTGGCTGGAGGCGGAAAACGATCCGCGTCTGACCGAGATCGTCACGCATCTTAACCATGTTGTCGAAGAGGCGCGTATCCGATGAGTGAAACGGTGGTGTTCAGTCAACTGAGCCGTAAGTTTATTGATGAGAACGATGCGACGCCCGCTGAGGCGCAGCAGGTTGTCTATTACAGCCTGGCGATTGGTCACCACCTTGGGATCATCGATTGCCTGGAAGCGGAGTTAACTTGTCCATGGGACGAATATCTGGCATGGATTGCTACCCTTGCTGAGGGAAGCGAAGCCCGCCGGAAAATGGAAGGTGTGCCGAAATACGGCGAGATCGTTATCGATTTCAACCATGTGCAAATGCTGGCACGCGCGTTCGATGATGCGCGTGCCGTACAGACCCCGCAGCAGCAGGAGTGGAGCAAGCTGATGCTTAGCATGCTGCACGACATACACCAGGAAAGCGCCATCTATCTGATGGTGAGGAGACACCGTGACTGACGTTTTATTATGTGTGGGTAACAGCATGATGGGCGATGACGGCGCGGGCCCGCTGCTGGCTGAAATGTGTGCTGCAAATCCTCAAGGCAACTGGGTTGTCATCGACGGCGGCAGTGCGCCAGAGAACGATATTGTCGCCATCCGTGAACTGCGTCCGCAACGTTTGTTGATTGTTGATGCTACCGATATGGGGCTAAACCCTGGTGAAATCCGCATTATCGATCCCGATGACATTGCCGAGATGTTCATGATGACCACCCATAACATGCCGCTGAATTACCTGGTCGATCAGCTGAAAGACGACGTTGGTGAGGTGATTTTCCTCGGCATTCAACCGGACATCGTCGGTTTTTACTACCCGATGACACAGCCGATCAAAGATGCTGTTGATACCGTCTATCAGCGATTAGCCGGTTGGGAAGGACACGGTGGATTCTCCGAGCTGGAAGCGCCAGAAGAGTAAACCGTATCAGTGCCGGATGTGAACGACATCCGGCCTGTTTTCGCAGTGTATCCTCGTCATTTAATTGCCTGTTCAATAATTAATTTCCCCTGCATCACTGATACATTCACTGCTGTACCGGTCGGAAATCCAGCTTGTTCCAGCCAGTCGCCGTTCAGCGTGAGCGAGGCGTGCCGACTGATTCGTCGCGTGTAACCCGTTTTTGGATCTTCATGGCGTTTTCTGACATAGCTGACTTTCAAGCGACGTACCGGTTTGGTGATTACCTCTGCTGATTTACCCTTTTTATCAAACATGCACGCTTCCTTGTGGTGAACGGCCAGGATTAAAAACTACTGAATAAAATGCCAGTAAAAAAGGATGAGGGCAAACCTGAAACTGGAAGGACGATTCCACATCTGGAATGTAATAAATGAAAATATGTAATTCTGCCGGAAGACTGTAATCCCCTCCGGCAGATCTGTTATGCCAGATCGGCGCCGTTGCTGGCGATCACTTTTTTGTACCACCAGAAAGATTTCTTACGGGTGCGCGCCAGCGTGCCGTTGCCCGCGTCATCGCGGTCCACATACACAAAACCGTAGCGTTTGCTCATCTCACCGGTTGAGGCAGAAACCAGATCGATACAGCCCCAGGTGGTGTAACCCATCAGGGGCACGCCATCTTCAATCGCGTCTGCCATGGCGCGAATATGTTCGCGTAAATAGCTAATGCGATAGTCGTCATTGATCTCACCATTGGCATCGATTTCATCCTTCGCTCCCAGCCCGTTCTCCACCAGAAATAGCGGTTTCTGGTAGCGGTCATACATCATATTCATGGTGATGCGCAGACCAAGCGGATCGATGCCCCAGCCCCATTCGCTGGCCGCAATATACGGATTACGCAGCGACTTCACCACGTTGGCGGCGCTGGTATTGCCGGTGTTCATTTCCGCCGAGGCGCAGCGCGATGCGTAATAGCTGAACGAGACGAAATCGACGGTGTTTTTCAGGATGTCGTCATCTTCTGGGGCTTTTTCTATGACCACGCCTTTTTCGCGAAACACGCGGGCAGAATAAGCCGGGTAGGCCCCGCGCGCCTGCACGTCAATAAAGAACAGGTTTTCGCGGTCTTTTTCCAGCGCGGTCCACACATCTTCTGGTTTACAGGAATAAGGATAAAAATTACCGCCAGCCAGCATACAACCGACCTGGTTTTGCGGATTAATTTCATGGGCTATTTTAGTCGCCAGGGCGCTGGCTATCAGTTCGTGGTGAGCGGACTGATATTTCACCTGATCCTGATTTTCACCTTCTTCAAATACCAGTCCGGCGCCTGAAAAGGGGCTGTGTAGCATAATGTTGATTTCGTTGAACGTTAGCCAGTACTTCACCAGACCGTCAAAGGCCTCGAAGCAGGTACGGGCATAGCGGGTAAAGAACTCAACCATTTTGCGGTTACGCCAGGAGCCGTACTCGGTGACCAGATGCATTGGCACATCGAAGTGACACAGCGTGACTAATGGCTCAATACCGTATTTTTTACACTCGGCAAACACGTTCTGGTAAAACGCGATGCCCTCTTTATTAGGCGTCAGCTCATCGCCGTTAGGGTAGAGACGGCTCCAGGCAATGGAAGTACGAAATACCGTAAACCCCATTTCCGCCATCAGCGCGATATCTTCTTTATAGCGATGATAAAAGTCGATCGCCTGATGGCTGGGATAAAATTCGTTATCCCGCAGCGCAAAGCGCTTTTCCTGACCCAGCTTGACGGGCATCCGGTGTGTACCGTGGGGGATCATATCGACGGTAGTAAGTCCTTTGCCGCCTTCCCGGTATGCCCCTTCAGACTGGTTGGCGGCCAGTGCGCCGCCCCATAAAAATCCTTGCGGAAAAACAGACATAATTAACCTCAGTTCATACCAGTCAAATGCTGGCTCCATTGATATTGCCCGGTTGTGCGGCCAGGTTTTTTCTGGCCTGCGCGGCTGCATCTTCGACAGGGATATCTTCAAAGCCGAGAATCAGCGTTAATACAAAGGAAAGCACTACCGCCAGCGCCATCACGCCAAATACCCAAACGATAGTCATCGGATTGGCCGGATCGAAAAACTGGACGCTGGTGAACAGACCAGGAGCTGCCATGGAGTGGCTTGCAAGTCCGGCCATTCCGGCAACGGCACCGCAGATAAAACCGCTGATAAGACTTGCAATCAGTGGTCGTTTCAGGCGGATCGCTACGCCATAAAGCGCAGGTTCGGAAATCCCCGCCATGATGGCGGAGGCGGCTGCCGCTAACGCCGTCTGACGCAGTTCCGGGTTTTTGGTTTTCCATGCCACTGCCAGCGATGAACCACCTAACGACAAGTTGGCGCCGATTTCCGACGGCATCACCATGCCTTCTTTTCCGGTTTCGGCAATGGTCTGAATAATGGTTGGCGTAAAGACACGGTGCATACCGGTCATTACCAGCAGCGGCCACAGTGCGCCCATAATGGCCACCGACAGCCAGCCGAGATAGCCGTGGATGGTATAGACCAGCGCTGAAATTGCGCTACCGATCCAGATGCCGATCGGGCCAATGATGACGATGGCGAGCGGCGCGGCGATCAGCACGATTAGCATTGGTTTAAGGAAGTTTTTGGTTACCGCCGGAGTGATGCGATCGACCCAACGTTCGATGTATGACAGGCACCAGGTCATCACCAGCGCCGGGATCACCGTGTAGGTGTATTTCACTGCAGTCACCGGGATCAGGGCAAACTCAACGTGCTCACCCTGCGCAGCCTTCGCCATCAGATCGATGAAGCTGGGATGCACCAGTACGCCCGCGATGGCGATTGCCAGCGACATGTTGGTTTTGAATTTGATAGCGGCCGACGCGGCGACCATCAGCGGCAGGAAGAAAAATGCGCCGTCACCGATAACGGTCAGAATGGTGAGCGTGGACGATCCTTTCTCCAGCACGCCGGTCATTTCGAGGATCATTGCCAGCAGCTTGAGCATTGATCCGCCGATAATTGCCGGGATCAACGGCGACATGGTGCCGATCAGCGCGTCGAGGATCCCCGCGCCAATCCGCTTCAGCGTCAGTCGGGGTTTGGTTTGCGGCTCAGCAGGCTGCATATTGGCAGGCAACAGGCTGACCACTTCGCGATACGCCTGCGAAACGGTGTTGCCGATGATCACCTGGCACTGGTTATCGCTACGCACCACGCCAAGTACGCCAGAAAGCGTCTTCAGCGTCGCGCTGTCGACTTGCGAGTCATCTTTGATAACGAAACGCAAACGGGTCATACAGTGGGTCACTGCTGTGATGTTGTCGACGCCTCCCAGAGCCGTCACAACGGAGCGCGCCAGCGCTGCATAATTCTTGGACATCGGATTTAATCCTGTTTTATCAGTAGGGTACGTTATGTTTTATCCGTTTACGTTGGGTCGCTTTTCTGGGTTATGAAACGCAGATAGGAAACCGGTTCCACAAAATCATGTTTAAAATATGAGTAATGAGCAAGATTTAATTTTGATAATTTTTTGTAATTGTGATTCCGATCACCAGATGTCAGCGTTTGCGATTTAGCAGCAAGGACAGCGGTGAAACGGTGCAGTACACTGCGTCACATTGAGAGAATAGGGATGAGTAATATGACCACGATGCTGGAGGTGGCGAAGCGTGCCGGGGTGTCGAAAGCGACAGTTTCCCGGGTGCTTTCCGGGAACGGCTACGTCAGCCAGGAGACCAAAGACCGCGTGTTTCAGGCCATTGAAGAGAGTGGTTACCGCCCAAACTTGCTGGCGCGCAGTCTGGCGGCGAAAACCACGCAGACGCTGGGCCTGGTGGTAACAAATACCCTTTATCACGGCGTCTATTTCAGCGAGCTGCTGTTTCATACCGCGCGGATGGCGGAAGATAAAGGACGCCAGTTGTTGCTGGCTGACGGTAAGCACAGCGCTGAGGAAGAGCGTCAGGCGATCCAGTACCTGCTCGACCTGCGCTGTGACGCGATTATGATTTATCCGCGTTTTCTCAGCGTGGATGAGATAGACGATATCATCGATGCCCACAGCCAGCCGATTATGGTGCTTAATCGACGCCTGCGGAAAAACAGTAGCCACAGCGTATGGTGTGATCAAAAGCAGACCAGCTTTAACGCCGTTACTCAGCTCATTGCCGCCGGGCATAAAGAGATTGGTTTTATTACCGGCTCGATGGATTCTCCAACCGGCGTGGAGCGACTTTCAGGTTATAAAGACGCGCTGGCACATCAAGGTATCGCGCTAAATAATGATCTGATTGTTAAAGGGAAATGGACGCCAGCCTGCGGTGCAGCGGGTGTGGATACTTTGCTTTCGCGCAAGGTCAATTTTACCGCGCTGGTGGCTAGTAATGACGATATGGCGATCGGCGCGATGAAGCAGTTGCACGAGCATGGCGTGAGCGTTCCTGCACAGGTGTCGGTGATTGGCTTTGATGATATCGCCCTCGCGGCATACACTATTCCGGCGCTTTCCAGCGTTAAAATTCCGGTAACAGAAATGATTCAGGAAACGATTGGGCGCCTGATCTTTATGTTGGGTGACGGGGCGTTTACGCCGCCAAAGACTTTCACCGGTGAACTCATCCAGCGCGACTCAGTTGCGCCGCCCGCTTCGCGCTGACGGCTGTCATTTGTCATCGTCACTAGTGACGATGACACGCTCTTCTTGCGTTCTTCAAAATAAAATCCCTTTAATAACAGTAAATTAAATTCTGGCACGATTTATGAATGCTTCGGCAGATATTCTGTCATTGCTGGAGAAATTGATGAACCGTTTCATCATTGCAGACGCCAATAAATGCATTGGTTGCCGTACCTGTGAAGTGGCCTGCGTGGTATCCCATCAGGATAACCAGGACTGCGCATCGCTGACCCCTGAAACTTTTTTACCCCGCATTCACGTCATCAAAGGCGTTAATGTCTCCACGGCGACGCTGTGCCGCCAGTGTGAAGACGCGCCGTGCGCTAACGTCTGCCCGAACGGTGCGATCAGCCGTGATAAAGGTTTTGTTCACGTAATGCAGGAACGCTGCATTGGCTGTAAAACTTGCGTTGTGGCTTGTCCTTACGGCGCAATGGAAGTAGTCGTGCGTCCGGTTGTGCGTAACAGCGGCGCGGGTCTGAACGTCCGTGCAGAAAAAGCTGAAGCCAATAAGTGCGACCTGTGCCACCATCGCGAGGCCGGTCCTGCCTGTATGGAAGTGTGCCCGACTCACGCGCTGATTTATGTCGATCGCAATAAGCTTGAGCAACTTAGTGCGGAAAAACGCCGTCGCGCGGCGCTGGATTCCACCGCATCTTTGCTGTTCTGATATCTGAAAATCCGCGTAAAATACGGTAGTACTTATGCCGGATGGCGGCTTCGCCTTATCCGGCCTACTGTTTGCATCCCCGTAGGCCTGATAAGCATCGCGCCATCAGGCTAACCGGGATTGATGACTGCGGGAATAATCTAATGACAATAAACACCCTCTCCGGCGTACAGTTGCGTATTCGCGGCAAAGTACAGGGCGTCGGATTTCGCCCCTACGTCTGGCAACTGGCGCAGCGGTTACAACTGCATGGCGATGTGTGTAACGACGGTGATGGTGTGGTTGTGCGTTTACAGGAAGATCCGGCGGAATTTATTGCGCAGTTACATCAACACTGCCCACCGCTGGCGCGCATTGACAGCGTTGAGAGCGAAGCAATCGCCTGGACGCAGCAGCCTGCCGATTTCTCGATTCGTCAAAGTGCTGGCGGTACGATGAATACGCAAATCGTTCCGGATGCCGCGACTTGTCCCGAATGCCTTGTTGAAATGAATACCCCCGGCGAACGTCGCTACCGATACCCCTTTATCAACTGCACCCACTGTGGTCCACGCTTTACGATTATCCGCGCCATGCCCTATGACCGCCCGTTCACCGTGATGGCGTCGTTCCCACTCTGTGCGCAATGCGACAAAGAGTATCGTGACCCGTATGATCGTCGCTTCCATGCCCAGCCCGTTGCCTGTCCGGCGTGCGGCCCTCATCTTGAGTGGTTCAGCACGGATGAGCGGGCGGAGAAAGAAGAGGCGCTGCAGGCGGCGGTATCGCGACTGAAAGCCGGCGGTATTGTGGCGGTTAAAGGCATTGGTGGGTTTCATCTGGTGTGCGATGCGCGCAATGATGACGCCGTCACGCTGCTCAGGCTGCGTAAACACCGTCCGGCGAAACCGCTGGCGGTAATGCTGCCAGGTGATGACGGACTGCCTGAACCCGCGCGTCGTTTACTCACAACCCCCGCCGCACCGATCGTGCTGGTGCAGAAACGCTATGTCGCTGCATTGAGCGAGGGCATTGCGCCAGGGTTAACGGAGGTTGGAGTTATGCTGCCCGCGAATCCGTTGCAGCATTTGCTCTTACAAGAGATGAATTGTCCACTGGTGATGACCTCCGGCAACCTCAGCGGCAGGCCTCCGGCCATTACCAACGCCCAGGCGCTGGAAGATTTAAGTGCGATTGCTGATGGTTTCCTGCTGCATAACCGCGAAATTGTGCAGCGGATGGATGACTCCGTGGTGCGTGACAGTGGGGAAATGCTGCGTCGTTCCCGGGGTTACGTGCCGGATGCGGTCGCGCTGCCGCCAGGATTTCGCGACGTGCCACCGATGCTGTGCTTAGGCGCGGATCTGAAAAATACCTTCTGCCTGGTGCGTGGCGAACAGGCGGTTATCAGCCAGCATTTAGGCGATCTCAGCGATGACGGCATTCAGCAGCAGTGGCGTGATGCGCTACGCCTGATCCAGAATATTTATGATTTTACGCCACAGCGTATCGTGCATGATGCCCACCCTGGCTATGTTTCCAGCCAGTGGGCCAGCGAAATGAATCTGCCAACCGAAACGGTATTGCATCACCATGCTCATGCCGCTGCATGTCTTGCCGAGCACGGCTGGCCGCTCGATGGCGGCGATGTGATTGCTCTGACGCTGGACGGTATCGGCATGGGGGAAAATGGCGAGCTGTGGGGCGGCGAATGTCTGCGGGTCAACTATCGTGAATGCGAACACCTTGGCGGCTTACCGGCGGTAGCGCTGGCGGGCGGCGATTTAGCGGCAAAACAGCCATGGCGCAATCTGCTCGCGCAGTGCCTGCGTTTTGTTCCTGACTGGCAGCGTTACCCAGAAACATCGGGGCTACAGCATCAAAACTGGAACGTACTGGCGCGCGCCATCGAGCGGGGAATCAATGCCCCGCTGGCATCGTCGTGCGGACGACTGTTTGATGCGGTTGCCGCCGCGTTGCATTGTGCGCCGGAATCGTTGAGTTATGAAGGTGAGGCGGCCTGTGCGCTGGAGGCGCTGGCATCGCAGTGTGCAGGTGTTGATCACCCTGTTACGGTGCCGCTTAATGGCAATCAACTGGACTTAGCAATTTTTTGGCAGCAATGGCTGGCCTGGCAGACCGCCCCTGCAGAAAGAGCGTGGGCGTTTCACGACGCGCTGGCGTGTGGTTTTGCCACGCTGATGCGTGAGCAGGCCGAAGCGCGCGGAATTAAAACGTTAGTATTCAGTGGTGGCGTGATGCATAACCGCTTGCTGTCATCCCGGCTGGCGATTTATCTGCGTGATTTTACCTTACTGTTCCCGCAGCGTTTACCGGCGGGCGACGGCGGGTTGTCATTGGGGCAGGGCGTGATTGCCGCGGCGCGGGTGTTGATGCAAAAATAAAAAAAGCCCCGGGACTGGCGGGGCAAGAAAAACATGTCGGGGCATACCGACAAGTGGCAACGCACATCCATGTGTGTGAGGTTAATAAATCAGTAGCAGCGTTGCCGGGCAAAGTCATAGGCCGGATAAGACGCGAAGCGGCGCCATCCGGCATCACAGACTTACACGGGCAACGTTTTCAGCAGCGCAAAGGCCTCTTTCATGCGGTCTTCACTGACGACAAACGCACACAGCTGGCCTTCATCGTTCATCCCTCTGGCGACCATTCCCTGTGCTTCGGCGGTGATGTGCCAGTTCAGATCGCGGCGCTGGGTTTCCCCGGCCAAATGTAAAGGCAGTTCTGGCGTTTTGACTTTTACCAGCATGGCTGGCAGTTTCAATGGCGCATTGCCGCCGAGCAGGTTTTTCGCCAGATACATGGCGCTCAGCTGAATCGGCTGCAGGAACGGGAGCACCTGACCGTTAATCTCCGCACAGTCGCCGAGAGCATAAATGTCCGGGTGGCTGGTTTGCAGGTAGCTGTCGACGCAGACGCCACGATTGATGTTCAATCCGGCGCGACGCGCCAGTGCGGTTTCCGGTCGCAGTCCGGTGGCGGCAATCACCGCATCGACTTCTACGTTGCGGCTACGATCGAGCGTGGCGCGAATACCGGTGCTGGTTTTCTCCAGGCTCTGAAGCTGTGATTTCAGCAGCAGGTGTACGCCCATATCGGTCAGACGATGCTGTAAGCGACTGCTGACTTCTGGCGGCATCAGCGAAGCCAGAATGCTGGCGGCGTTGTCGATAAGCGTTACCGCTTTACCGGCACGACAAAAATCCATCGCCAGTTCACTACCAATCAAGCCGCCGCCGACAATCAGCACCCGCTGGGCGTCACGCAATTGCGTTTCACAAGCGCGATACTCTTGTTGGCTGTTCAACGTGAGCATTAACTCACGTCCGGTAACCGGCGGTACAAAGGCTGAAGCGCCCGTCGCCAGCACCAGCTTGTCGTACTGCCACTGCTTGTCCTGACTTTTCACTACGTGGGCATCGGCGTTGATGTCGGTTACCCAGGTATGTGGGAACAGGCGCAAATTAAACTGTTCGGCAAACTCCCCCGCCGACTGGCGGGTGAGGTCGTCTGCACGCTGCGACTGACTGATAACATGGCTGAGATCGGGCTTGTTGTACTCATCCATGCTGTCCGCGGCAATCAAGGTCAGCGGAACATTCGCATCCTGCTTACGGATATTTTTGACTAACTGGCGGGCGGCGAAGCCCGAACCAATGATGACAATGCCGTGACTCATTTTGCCTCCGTTGCCAGTACGTCGAAGACGTCTTTACCTAGTGAGCATTCCGGGCACAGGAAGTTGTCCGGAACTTCGCTCCATGGCGTACCCGGTGCAACGTCCTGCAACGGTTCGCCTTTCGCCGGATCGTAAATCCACTGGCACACGCTGCACTGCATGCTTGGACCAAGATCGGCGGCAGCCGCAGCGGCACATGCACAGGCTTCTTCCTGGGCGACGGCTTTCACGGTTGTTTCCGGCAATGGAGCCAGCGCCCACTGACGCGCGATTTCACGGCCGTGCTGGCGGCACAGTTCCAGTGCATCCAGGTCCGGACGCCATTTCGCTTTCAGGCTCAGTGACATCTCGAAACCTGCATCCTGCAAACGCGTGGACAAACGGTCTACTGCACCGCCGCTCCAGCCGTGTGAACCAAAGGCGCTGGCACGCTTGTTACGAAAACGCAGGCCGGTCATCTCTTCCACCAGACCGGCGATTTTCGGCATCATCACGTTGTTCATTGTGGAAGTCCCGACCAGCACGCCTTTAGAGCGGAAGACGTTGGTCAAAACTTCGTTTTTGTCGCTGCGGGCGACGTTAAAGATTTTTACCGCCACGTTTGGGTCGACTTCGTTGATGCCCTGGGCAATCGCGTCCGCCATCATGCGGGTGTTGTTGGACATGGTGTCGTAGAAAATGGTGATGCGGTCTTCCTGATAATCCGCCGCCCATTTCAGGTACAGCTCAACGATTTGTGTCGGGTTGTCGCGCCATACCACGCCATGGGAAGTGGCAATCATATCGACCGGCAGGTTGAAGCCGAGGATCTCAGTAATTTTCGGTGTAACCAGACGGCTGAATGGCGTCAGGATGTTGGCGTAGTAACGCTGGCACTGTTCGAACAGTTCAGTCTGGTCAACTTCGTCGTTAAACAGACGTTCGTCGCAGTAGTGCTGACCGAAGGCGTCGTTACTGAACAGCACCGCATCGCCGGTCATGTAGGTCATCATACTGTCCGGCCAGTGCAGCATCGGCGTTTCAACGAAGATCAGCTGCTTGCCGTTACCAATGTCCAGCGAATCACCGGTTTTCACTACGTTAAAGTTCCATTCCGGGTGATGGTGGTGCCCGTTGATAGAGTCAATGGCGTTGGCGGTGCAGTAAATCGGCGTGTCCGGGATGCAGGACATCAGCTCGGTCAGCGCCCCGGCATGGTCTTCTTCAGCGTGGTTAATGATGATGTAGTCGATATCCGCGAGGTCAATTTCACTGCGCAGGTTCTGCACGAATTCACGACTAAACTTGTGGTCTACTGTATCAATCAGAACATTTTTTTCTTCACGGATGAGATAGCTGTTGTAGCTGCTGCCGCGCAGCGTTTTGTATTCAGTTCCGTGGAAATCACGCACTTCCCAGTCACGTTGGCCAACCCAATGAATGTTATTTTTAACCAGAATAGACATAACAACCTCAATTAATTCAGCGTTTTTCAAAAAAGATGTTTTGCTAATTGCAGGTTGCGTGCCAACTTTTTATTTGGTTGATTTTAAAGGATTAGTTGTTTTACCACCTATAAGGTGGTAGTCAAAATGACTATATGTTTTATTGTCAATATGACAATATGAATTGTCAAAATGACAATGAGGTAGCCATGAGCTTTTCCGTAGACGTGCTGGCGGGCATCGCCATTGAATTACAAAGCGGTATTGGGCATCAGGACCGTTTTCAACGACTGATAACCACCTTGCGTCAGGTGCTGGAGTGCGACGCGTCGGCACTGCTGCGCTACGAGTCGCGACAGTTTATTCCGCTGGCGATCGATGGGCTGGCGCAGGATGTTCTCGGCAGACGCTTTACTCTGGAAGGGCATCCGCGTCTGGAGGCGATTGCCCGCGCCGGGGACGTGGTTCGTTTCCCTGCCGACAGCGATTTGCCAGATCCGTATGATGGTCTGATTCCGGGGCAAGAGAGTCTGAAGGTGCATGCCTGTATTGGGCTGCCGTTGTTCGCCGGTCAAAATTTGATTGGTGCGTTAACTCTGGATGGCATGGAGCCTGATCAGTTCGATGTTTTCAGCGATGAGGAGCTTAGGCTGATTGCCGCGCTGGCGGCTGGCGCATTGAGCAATGCGTTGCTGATTGAACAGCTGGAAAGCCAGAATATGCTGCCAGGTTCGTCGACGGCTTTCGAGCAGGTGACGGAAACCCAGATGATTGGCCTGTCGCCCAATATGATGCAGTTGAAAAAAGAGATTGAGATTGTGGCGGGGTCCGATCTCAACGTGCTGATTAGCGGCGAAACAGGGACCGGGAAGGAGCTGGTGGCTAAAGCTATCCATGAAGGTTCACCGCGCGCGGTGAATCCACTGGTGTATCTGAACTGCGCGGCGTTGCCGGAAAGCGTTGCCGAAAGCGAACTGTTTGGTCACGTAAAAGGCGCGTTTACCGGGGCTATCAGCAATCGTAGCGGTAAGTTTGAAATGGCCGACAATGGAACGCTATTTCTCGACGAGATAGGCGAACTCTCGCTGGCGCTACAGGCTAAGCTGCTGCGCGTATTGCAGTACGGTGATATTCAGCGCGTGGGTGACGATCGCAGCTTGCGCGTGGATGTGCGAGTGCTGGCGGCGACGAACCGTGATTTACGCGAAGAGGTGTTGGCCGGTAATTTCCGTGCGGATTTGTTCCACCGGCTGAGCGTCTTTCCCCTTTCGGTACCGCCTCTTCGTGAACGCGGTGAAGACGTGGTGCTGCTGGCAGGCTATTTTTGCGAGCAATGTCGGCTGCGGCTGGGACTGTCCCGCGTGGTGTTAAGCCCCGGTGCGCGTAGTCATCTGTTGAGCTACGCCTGGCCCGGGAATGTGCGCGAGCTGGAACATGCCATTCACCGCGCGGTGGTTCTGGCAAGGGCGACCAGAGCAGGGGATGAAGTGGTGCTGGAGGCGCAGCATTTTGCCCTGCAGGATGAAGCGACAGTAACACCGGCGGCGGAAGTTGTTGCGGAGATCCCACAGCATCACAACCTGCGTGAAGCAACAGCGTCGTTCCAGCGGGAGATGATCCGCCGGGCGCTGGCACAAAATAACCATAGTTGGGCGGCAAGTGCGCGGGCGCTGGAAACAGACGTCGCCAACCTGCACCGGCTGGCGAAGCGTCTGGGGTTGAAGGATTAGATAATACCGGCCTGATAGAAATCCTGCAGGTTGATAGCACCGGTGAGTTTACCGTTTTCATCGACCACCGGTGCGGCAGTGATTTTGCGCTTCATCAGGATCTCTTTGGCGTCAATCGCGCGGCTCTGCGCCTGCAGTGTAATGCCATTCTGGGTCATTGCTTCGCTAACCTGAGTGGTGAGCGCTCCGCCGCCAACCAGCCAGCGGCGCAGGTCGCCGTCGGTAAAGACCCCTTTCACCAGTGACTGGTCGTCGCAGACAGCGACCAGGCCAAGACCCGTGCGGCTGAGCTCCAGCATCGCGTCCATGACGCTGGTGGTAAGCGTCACCTGCGGGATGGCATCGTCACGGCGCATCAGATGATGCACTTTATTTAACAGACGAGCGCCCAGCGCACCTGCCGGATGCGAGCGGGCAAAATCTTCCTCGTTAAAGCCGCGCGCCTGCATTACGGCGATTGCCAGCGCATCGCCCATCATCAACGTATTTACGGTACTGGACGTCGGTGCCAGGCGCATCGGACAGGCTTCGCGCTCAACGGAAATATCCAGCACGGCTTTGGCGGCCAGGCCCAACGGTGAGGTCGGTTTTCCGGTCATTGCCAGCAGGGCGACGGATTTGTCTTCCAGGCGCGGAATGATGAGATCCAGCTCTTTCGCACCGCCGGAGTAGGAGATAAACAGCATGACATCACGGCTTTCGATCATCCCTAAGTCACCGTGCAGCGCTTCCGCCGGATGCACAAAAAAGGCAGGCGTGCCGGTACTGGCGAGGGTCGCCGCAATTTTTTTGCCAATATGACCTGATTTACCAATACCGGAGACAATGACTTTGCCTTCACAGTGGATGATAGTATTGGCGGCGCGGACAAAATCATCGCCCAGTCGCTCAGGCAAACGGCTGGCTTCCTGTAGTTCCAGCATTAACGTCTGACGGCCCGCGTTCAGTAGTGCATCACTCATTGGTTTCTCCGGTTATGATCACTTCAATCCCTTTTGCTTCCAGCGCCTGACGAAATGCAGGGTCGATACCCGCATCGGTAATCAGCTTGTCGACGCTTTCCAGACTGCATACAACATTAGGGCTTTTGCGCCCAAATTTTGACGAGTCAGCCATCAGAATCACTTCGCGAGCGGCATTACACATCGCTTTACTGACGCTAAACACCTCATTAAAAGTGGTCACGCCGGCATTGAGGTCAATGCCGTCGGTGCCCATGAAGAGTTTATCAAAGCTGAACTGCTCAAAGGCGTTTTCTGCCAGCTGACCGTGAAATGACGCAGATTTTTTGCGAAAGGTCCCGCCCGGCATCAGGATGGTTTGCTCGTTGTCCAGCTCCGAAAGGGCGTTAACAATGTGCAGACTGTTGGTCATGACGGTGATATTGCTAAAGCGCGTGAGCATCGGCACCATCTGCAGTACGGTGCTGCCCGCATCCAGGATAATAGAGTCTCCATCGTGTATAAAACGGACGGCAGCTTCGGCAATCTGCTCTTTTTTATGCGTATTAATTAGCGTTTTGTGATCGATTGGCGGATCGGATTCGTCTTTATTTAATACCACGCCGCCATAGGTACGAATGACGGTTCCGGCGTTCTCCAGAATGACCAGGTCTTTGCGAATGGTCGTGCCAGTCGTGTCAAAGTAGTGGGCCAGTTCTTCAACCGAGCATTTTCCCTGCTTTTGCAGGTGCTCCAATATGGCAGCCTGACGCTGACGAGGTTTCATAGGCGTGATTACCCTGACTTATGTATTTACCCGTCATACTTCAAGCTGCATGTGCGTTGGTCTTCCTGCAACTCGAATTATTTGGGGTATAGGTTGCAAAATGATAATTTCGCAAGCTATTAGCATTCACAACGAAATTACCCATGTTTCAGTTTAAGCGCCAATGATAGTGCATTCTGTGCTAACGGATCATGGGGAAAGATCACATCAGGCTGTAAATCATCAAGATGTTTGCCGGTTATCGTGGCAATTTTGCCGGGTCTGGCGAATACCGTAAGACCTTTCATAAATAACGTGTCTGTAACTCGCTGCTGCTCATTCAGCGCGATGGCCACTACCACGCGCGGCTTAAAACGCCCACCGGAGCGACCAACACCAACCCGACCCTGTTGGCAAAGCCTATCAAACGCCCGGTTAAAGCGGGATATTTGCCAGCCACCAAGCGCCAGTTGCAGGCACCAGGCGATAGCGGCGACGGTAATCAGTGCGGAAACCATTATGTACTCCTTTGATTTTGCCGGATAAGCGCAGACGCCATCCGGCAATTCAACATTAAAACATCACCTGACCGCCGGTGACGTTGATGGACTGCCCGGTACAGTAAGAGGCTTTCGGACTGGCGTAAAACAGCAGCATGTTTAGCACGTCCTGATAATCGCAGCCGCGCTTAAGCGGAACCTTATCAATGTAGTACTGCTCAACTTCATCTGGCTTAAGGCCAAGTTTGGTTGCATATTGCGGTAATAACGACTGGAACATCGGTGATTTCAACAGATTGCCGAGCATCAGTGAATGCACGGTAATGCCGTATTCCGCCAGATCCAGCGCCAGTGACTGGGTTAAGCCCACGCCGCCAAATTTTGCCGCACTGTAGCCTGAATTGTGTTTGCTGCCCACTTTCCCTGATTTGGAGTTGATCTGGATAATGCGTCCCTGCACGCCATCGCGGATCATCAGGCGTGAGAATTCACGTGCACAGAGGAAGTAGCCAACCAGATTGACCTGCAGCGAGCGGTCGAAATCCCCAAGCTGAAAGTCGCTGATAAACGCGGCTTTAGCGATACCCGCGCTGTAAACCAGCAGATCAACACGACCGAATATTTCATCCACTCCGCGCGACAGCGCCAGCACGCTCTGTTCGCTGGTGGCATCTGCGCCAAAACCGTAGGCTGTACCTTCGCCAAACTCGGCGTTAATTTCCTGCGCCACGTTGGCGGCTTTATCGCTTTGAATATCCACCACCGCGACGCGGTATCCTTCTGTCGCAAGCCCACGGCAAAGGAATGCCCCAAGGGTCTGGCCTCCACCAATGACAACGGCAACCTGATTCATCTTTATCTCCTTCAATCTTAAGCAACAAACTTCAAAATACAGCCCGGCGCAATACCGTCCGGTACGGGACCTGCAACATGTACGGTACCGGGGAATTCCGCTTCACTCAGTCCGTCAAAGCGCAGAGTGATATGCCCGAGTTCACGTAAGTTTTGTTCCGCCACGCTGCCAACGGCGGTGACCGGGTAGTGATGCTGGCCTAGTTCAAACTGGATCCCAGCTTGCAACGAACCGTTCAGCTCGCCGTGGCAATGGATGAAGCAAAACTCCTCGATATCCGCGGGCGCGCCTTCACGAAAGGTAATCAGCATCTGGTCGCACAATGCATCCGGGGCGCTCTGGCCGATACGGGTGATGGTGGTTTGATAAATCACGGTCATTTTTGAGTGCCTCTTATTGGTAAATAAAGCCGGAAACAAACCAGGCGATGAGAACGGTTGGCGCGCCGGTCAGAAAGCGGCTCACCAGAACAGATGGCACGCCGACGCGGACCGTGTCCTGACGCGCTTCGGCCAGCGACAACCCGACAGGAATAAAGTCACATGCGGCCTGGGCGTTAATGGCGAACAGGGCTGGTAGCGCCAGATGTGGGGGAATATTCCCCAAACCAATCTGTACACCGATTAGCACGCCGATAACCTGGGCGATAACCGCACCGGGGCCGAGGAAAGGCGACAGCAGTGGGAAAGAGCAGATAAGTGCCAGAGTGACCAATCCCAGCGGATGGCTGGCCAGTGGTGCAAGTCCATGGGCAATCCAGTCCCCCAGACCCGAAGCCATAATGATGCCGATCAGTGCTGAGACGAACGCCATAAATGGCAAAATAGTTTTCAGGACGGTATCGATGGTGTCGCGCCCGGCCTGGAACAGAACCGCAACGGCTGAACCCATGCCCATCCCCACTTTTGCCAACAGACCATCACTTTGCTCGGTAATTTTCTTGCTGGTGTCGTAATCGCGTCCCATGCTGCTGCTTGCGGGCGTTGGCGTGGCGGACGCTTCGCCGACAACAGTAATATTTTCTTCTTTTACGCCAGAGACATAGATATCTTCGACAATGTACTGAGCCAGTGGGCCGGATTTACCCGTAGCGTGAATATTCACCGTCGGTATACGGCGTTTAGGGTAGATCCCACAGCGCAGCGTGCCGCCGCAGTCGATGATCGCCACACCAATTTCGCTCTCCGGCGGCTCGCCCTCTTTGAAGCCATCAACGGCCTGCCAGCCGGTCAGGCTTGCTATCCTGTCGACGATCGCGGGGCGAGTTCCTGCGGTGATATAGACAATTTTCTTGCCCGGAACGGCATCCAGTTCAAGCGGGCCACCCCAGCCGCCGGTGCCTTTTTCAATACGAATACGTGTCATGATGTTGCTCCCGCCAGATGTACCTTCTGCTCAAGTTGAATGCCCATTTTTTTCTCGAAGATAGTGGTGGTGAAATCGGTCACCCAGCCACGGAAGAAGTTGGTCACCAGACCGACCAGTAAATAGCTCACCGCCAGTGGGCCAAGCGGAAGCCCCAGCGTGGTCAGTCCGCTGGCGATCCCCAGATAGACAAACAGTTCGCCGGGGTTGATGTGCGGGAATAAGCCGTTCATGGAATGGCAACTGTAAGACGCGGCGGCGTAGTAACTGGGCTTGTATTTTTCTGGCATAAAGCGACCCAGACTCAGCGTCATTGGGTTACAAAATACAAATGTGCCGATGCACGGCAGTAGCAAATAGCGGGACAGCGGGTTTCCGGCGCAACGCTGGGCAAAACGTTCAATGCGCTGCTGACCGATAAAGTTAATCAGCGCATTCATGATGACCAGCAGACTGATCAGCAGGGGCAGAATACCGGTCACCATGCCGGTAAACACTTCTCCGCCTTTCTGGAACAGCCCGATAAACCACTCAGCACCGAGTGTGATGGTGTCGATCATTATTCTCTCCTGTAGGGATTTTTAGTTATCTTGCCAAACGGTGGCTGATTTTAATCAGATTGAAAGATATAAAAGTGTTATTTTGATCTCAAAATAAAAGATAAATATTTTAATTTGAAAGTTTTTGCGTGAAAGCTCGCAAATGTGATGGTCAGAGATGAAAGGGGATGTAAATTCTGTGAAGGAGAGCGACTACCGCTTCCTTGTATGGCGGAGGATGCTTTACCATACTTCTCCCAGGCTGAATTTGTTTAATGGATGTCTCATGTTCAAGCGTCGTTATGTAGCGTTACTCCCCCTTTTCGTACTGCTCGCTGCCTGTAGCAGCAAACCTAAACCTTCAGAGACTCAAACGACTACGGGTGCGCCATCCGGCGGCTTCCTGCTTGAGCCACAGCACAACGTCATGCAAACGGGCGGCGATTTTGCCAATAATCCGAACGCGCAGCAGTTCATCGAGAAAATGGTGAACAAGCACGGCTTTGACCGCCAGCAGCTGCAGGAGATCCTGTCGCAGGCCAAGCGTCTGGACTCGGTATTGCGTTTGATGGACCGCCAGGCACCGACGACTCAACCGCCAGCCGGACCTAACGGCGCATGGCTGCGCTATCGCAAACAGTTCATCACACCTGACAACGTGCAAAACGGCGTGGCTTTCTGGAATCAATATGAAGATGCGCTGAACCGTGCGTGGCAGGTCTACGGAGTTCCGCCGGAAATTATTGTCGGTATTATTGGTGTAGAGACTCGCTGGGGCCGCGTGATGGGTAAAACGCGGATTCTGGATGCGCTGGCGACGTTGTCGTTTAACTATCCTCGTCGTGCGGAATACTTCTCTGGTGAACTGGAAACCTTCCTGCTGATGGCGCGAGATGAAAGCGACGATCCGCTCGATTTGAAAGGTTCTTTCGCGGGGGCAATGGGATACGGCCAGTTTATGCCGTCTTCCTATAAACAATATGCCGTTGATTTCAATGGCGATGGACACATTAACCTGTGGGATCCGGTTGATGCCATCGGTAGTGTGGCGAACTACTTCAAGGGCCACGGCTGGGTGAAAGGCGATACGGTCGCGGTTCCGGCAAATGGTCAGGCACCTGGGCTTGCGAACGGCTTTAAAACCCAGTACAGCATTTCTCAGCTTGCTGCCGCGGGTCTGACGCCGCAGCAGTCGTTGGGGAATCATCAGCAGGCCAGCCTGCTGCGCCTGGATATTGGCACGGGTTATCAGTACTGGTACGGACTGCCGAACTTCTACACGATTACCCGCTATAACCACAGCACGCATTACGCGATGGCAGTCTGGCAGTTAGGTCAGGCGGTGGCGCTGGCGCGCGTACAGTAATCGCTCCACCGGCCTACCGGAAGATATCTCTGGTAGGCCGGATAAGATGTCCTGGCATCGCCATCCGGCAGGTCTTATTTGTGCAACGGAGCAATTTTTGGAATCCCCCTCGTAAAACGTTCTCCCCATCCCCACATTGGTCATGAAAGTGCTATCTTGTCCGGCATATTTTTTTAACTGACAGAGGCTGAAATGACCGACAGTGAACTGATGCAGTTAAGCGAGCAGGTTGGCCTGGCGCTGAAAGCGCGCGGGGCAACCATGACGACGGCGGAATCCTGCACCGGCGGCTGGGTAGCCAAAGCGATTACGGATATTGCCGGAAGCTCCGCCTGGTTTGAACGTGGGTTTGTGACCTACAGCAATGAAGCCAAAGCGCAGATGATTGGCGTGCGCGAAGAGACGCTGGCCCAGCATGGCGCGGTGAGTGAGCCTGTGGTGGTGGAGATGGCGATAGGCGCGTTAAAAGCCGCCCGCGCGCATTTCGCTGTTTCGATAAGCGGTATTGCGGGGCCGGATGGCGGTAGTGAAGAAAAACCCGTGGGAACGGTATGGTTTGCCTTTGCCAGCGCGAGCGGCGAGGGGATTACCCGCCGGGAATGCTTTAGCGGCGATCGCGATGCGGTCCGTCGACAGGCGACCGCCTACGCGTTACAAACCCTGTGGCAACAATTTCTACAAAATACTTGATACTGTATGAGCATACAGTATAATTACCTCAACAGAACATTATCTATCACGTTTCGCGGTTTAACCCGAAAGCGGCATGACAGGAGTAATTAATGGCTATCGACGAAAACAAACAGAAAGCGTTGGCGGCAGCGCTGGGTCAGATCGAAAAGCAATTCGGTAAAGGCTCCATCATGCGCCTGGGTGAAGACCGTTCCATGGATGTGGAAACTATCTCCACCGGTTCGCTTTCTCTGGATATCGCATTGGGCGCGGGCGGTTTGCCAATGGGCCGTATCGTCGAAATCTACGGGCCTGAATCCTCCGGTAAAACAACGCTGACCCTGCAGGTTATTGCCGCTGCGCAGCGTGAAGGTAAAACCTGTGCATTTATCGATGCAGAACACGCACTGGACCCGGTCTATGCCCGTAAGCTTGGCGTTGATATTGATAACCTGCTGTGTTCTCAGCCGGATACCGGTGAGCAAGCGCTGGAAATCTGTGATGCGCTGGCGCGCTCCGGTGCGGTTGACGTTATCGTTGTCGACTCCGTTGCCGCATTGACGCCGAAGGCAGAAATCGAAGGCGAGATTGGCGACTCTCACATGGGCCTTGCGGCGCGTATGATGAGCCAGGCGATGCGTAAGCTGGCCGGTAATCTGAAGCAGTCCAACACGCTGCTGATTTTCATCAACCAGATCCGTATGAAGATTGGCGTTATGTTCGGTAACCCGGAAACCACCACCGGTGGTAACGCCCTGAAATTCTATGCGTCTGTTCGTCTGGATATCCGTCGTATTGGTGCGGTGAAAGAAGGTGACAACGTGGTTGGCAGCGAAACCCGCGTTAAGGTTGTGAAAAATAAAATTGCAGCGCCGTTCAAACAGGCTGAATTCCAGATCCTTTACGGTGAAGGCATCAACTTCTACGGCGAACTGGTTGACCTGGGCGTGAAAGAGAAGCTGATTGAAAAAGCTGGTGCATGGTACAGCTACAACGGTGAGAAAATCGGTCAGGGTAAAGCGAATGCGACCAACTGGCTGAAAGAAAACCCGGCAACTGCGAAAGAAATTGAGAAGAAATTACGTGAGCTACTGCTCAATAACCAGGATTCAACGCCTGATTTCTCCGTTGATGACAGCGGCGAAGACGTAAAAGAAACGAACGAAGATTTCTGATAATCTGTTTTGAATCGCATGTTTTGAATCGCATATAGTAAAGGGCTGCATATCATGCAGCCCTTTTTCATTTCTGAAGGTTTACTATGACAGAAGCAACTTCCCGCCGTTCCGCTTATTCCCGACTGCTTGACCGCGCCGTACGTATTCTGGCGATGCGCGATCACAGCGAGCAGGAACTGCGGCGCAAGCTGGCCGCTCCGGTGATGGGGAAAAATGGACCAGAAGAAATTGATGCCACGCCGGAGGATTACGACAAGGTCATCGCATGGTGTATTGAAAGTCGTTATCTGGATGATGATCGCTTCGTGCAACAGTTTATCGCCAGCCGTAGCCGCAAAGGTTATGGACCTGCCCGGGTGCGCCAGGAATTAAACCAAAAAGGGATCACGCGTGAAGCTATCGAGCGGGCCATGCGTGAGTGCGAAATTGACTGGGCAGTGCTTGCGCGTGAGCAGGCCATTCGGAAGTACGGTGAACCTTTACCTGTCGATTTTTCAGATAAGGTAAAGGTCCAGCGTTTTTTGCTCTATCGCGGCTATCTGATGGAAGATATTCAGGCAATATGGCGAAATTTTGACGATTGACCGCATACGGGATTTTACTTCCCAGTAAAGAAAACTTATCTTATTCCCACTTTTCGATTGCCAGAGGCGCAGTTTGCTTGCCGATGCTGGTAATGACATTTCGTTAGCTTGATTTCTTCAGGATAATTATGAGCAAGAGCACCGCTGAGATCCGTCAGGCGTTTCTCGATTTTTTCCATAGTAAAGGACACCAGGTAGTTGCCAGCAGCTCCCTGGTACCGAACAATGACCCTACTTTGTTGTTTACCAACGCCGGGATGAACCAGTTCAAGGATGTTTTCCTTGGCCTCGACAAGCGTAATTATTCCCGCGCAACCACCTCGCAGCGTTGTGTACGTGCGGGTGGTAAGCACAATGACCTGGAAAACGTCGGTTACACTGCACGTCACCACACTTTCTTCGAAATGCTGGGCAACTTCAGCTTCGGCGATTACTTCAAACACGATGCTATTCAATATGCATGGGAACTGCTGACCGGTGAAAACTGGTTTGCCCTGCCAAAAGAGCGTCTGTGGGTCACCGTCTATGAAACTGACGATGAAGCCTATGAAATCTGGGAAAAAGAAGTCGGTATTCCGCGCGAACGTATCATCCGCATCGGTGATAACAAAGGTGCGGCTTATGCTTCCGATAACTTCTGGCAGATGGGTGATACCGGTCCTTGCGGTCCATGCACCGAAATTTTCTACGACCACGGCGACCATATCTGGGGTGGGCCTCCGGGAAGCGCAGAAGAAGATGGCGATCGCTACATTGAGATTTGGAACATCGTCTTCATGCAGTTCAACCGTCAGGCTGACGGCACCATGGAACCGCTGCCGAAACCGTCCGTGGATACCGGTATGGGTCTGGAGCGTATTGCGGCCGTGCTGCAACACGTTAACTCCAACTATGAAATCGACCTGTTCCGTTCACTGATTGAGTCCGTGGCGAAAGTCACCGGCGCGACCGATCTGAGCAACAAGTCGCTGCGCGTTATCGCCGACCATATCCGTTCCTGTGCGTTCCTGATTGCTGATGGCGTTGTGCCGTCGAATGAAAACCGTGGCTATGTGTTGCGCCGTATCATTCGTCGCGCGGTACGTCATGGCAACATGCTGGGCGCGAAGGATACCTTCTTCTACAAGCTGGTTGGTCCGTTGGTGGACGTCATGGGCTCTGCAGGTGAAGAACTGAAGCGTCAGCAGGCTATGGTTGAGCAGGTTCTGAAAACCGAAGAAGAGCAGTTTGCACGTACTCTGGAGCGTGGTCTGGCGCTGCTGGATGAAGAACTGGCAAAACTGTCTGGCGATACGCTGGACGGCGAAACCGCATTCCGTCTGTATGACACTTACGGTTTCCCGGTTGACCTGACGGCAGACGTTTGCCGCGAGCGTAACATCAAGGTTGATGAAGCTGGCTTTGAAGCTGCAATGGAAGAACAGCGCCGTCGCGCACGTGAAGCCAGCGGTTTTGGCGCAGACTACAATGCAATGATTCGTGTTGATGGCGCCTCTGAATTTAAAGGCTACGAGCACCTGGAACTGAACGGCAAAGTCACCGCGCTGTTTGTTGATGGTAAAGCGGTAGACGCAATTAACGCAGGTCAGGACGCTGTTGTCGTACTGGATCAGACGCCGTTCTATGCGGAGTCTGGTGGTCAGGTTGGCGATAAGGGTGAACTGAAAGGCGCAGGTTTTGCGTTTGCCGTTAGCGACACACAGAAATATGGCCAGGCCATTGGTCACATTGGCAAGCTGTCTGCGGGTTCTCTGAAAATTGGTGATGCAGTACAGGCTGATGTGGATGAAGCACGTCGTGCGCGTATTCGCCTGAACCACTCCGCAACGCATCTGATGCACGCGGCGCTGCGCCAGGTTCTGGGCACACATGTGGCACAGAAAGGCTCGCTGGTTAACGATAAACTGCTGCGCTTCGACTTCTCTCATACCGAAGCGATGAAGCCTGCTGAAATCCGTGCTGTTGAAGATCTGGTGAATGCGCAAATCCGTCGCAACTTGCCGATTGAAACGAACATCATGGATCTCGAAGCGGCAAAAGCCAAAGGCGCAATGGCCCTGTTTGGCGAGAAATATGACGACCATGTGCGCGTTCTGAGCATGGGTGATTTCTCTACCGAACTGTGTGGCGGTACTCACGCCAGCCGTACGGGTGATATCGGTCTGTTCCGCATAGTGTCCGAGTCAGGTACTGCGGCAGGCGTTCGTCGTATCGAAGCGGTAACCGGTGAAGGCGCTATCCAAACCGTGCATGCTGAGAGCGATCGCTTAAGCGATGTTGCGCAGCTGCTGAAAGGCGATAGCCAGAATATCGCTGACAAAGTTCGTTCCGTGCTGGAGCGTACACGTCAACTGGAAAAAGAATTGCAGCAATTGAAGGAACAGGCTGCGGCGCAGGAGAGTGCAAATCTTTCCAGCAAAGCGGTTGATATCAACGGTGTGAAGCTGCTGGTCAGTGAACTCGCGGACGTTGAGCCGAAAATGTTGCGTACCATGGTTGATGATCTGAAAAATCAACTGGGGTCTACCGTTATCGTTCTGGCAACGGTAGTGGAAGGTAAGGTTTCTCTGATTGCGGGTGTGTCTAAGGACGTGACAGATCGCGTGAAAGCAGGGGAACTGGTTGGAATGGTCGCTCAGCAGGTCGGCGGTAAGGGTGGCGGTCGTCCGGACATGGCGCAAGCCGGTGGTACGGATGCAGCGGCTCTGCCTGCAGCGTTAGCCAGTGTGAAAGGCTGGGTCAGCGCAAAACTGTAATAACTATAAGCGTCAGCGCATGCCGAAACCCTAAGTTACGGCATGCGAATCAACGCTATCGACAATGATAAAGTCAGGTTGAAGTTGTGTATATCGGCTAAACTTAGGTTTAACAGAATGTGATGCCGTGACTGCTTACACTTAGGTGTTTGTCATCGCTTACTTTTTGGCGTTATATGATGGATAATGCCGGGATACAGAGAGACCCGACTCTTTTAATCTTTCAAGGAGCAAAGAATGCTGATTCTGACTCGTCGAGTTGGTGAGACCCTCATGATAGGCGATGAGGTCACCGTGACAGTTTTAGGGGTGAAGGGCAACCAGGTGCGCATTGGCGTAAACGCCCCGAAAGAAGTTTCTGTCCATCGTGAAGAGATCTACCAGCGTATCCAGGCTGAAAAATCCCAGCAGTCCAGTTACTAAGGTTTTCGCGTCTCACCTTTCTGGTGAGGCGCAACCTGATTGAGTTACCCTTTTTCTTCTCTTTTCTTCTTCGTCCTCCCCATTTTTTCGATTCCACTGGGCGTAATGCCTTTCCCGACGAAGTTTCCGTTTGTTCACTGCTTCAGGAAATTGCCAATTTATCTGTTGATAAAACACTCTTTTTGCCGTTTTTGCAGACTAATTGCGCGTGAAATGTGCAAACGATAAAAGCTCTGGAAAAATTGTTTGACTTATAAGTCCCAGAAAGTAATATGTGCGCCACGCAGCGACGATGAGCAGAAACAAGTTCTTCGAAGCACTCGCAAGAGGCGTGTTGGTGAGGTGGCCGAGAGGCTGAAGGCGCTCCCCTGCTAAGGGAGTATGCGGTCAAAAGCTGCATCCGGGGTTCGAATCCCCGCCTCACCGCCATTTGCATCCGTAGCTCAGCTGGATAGAGTACTCGGCTACGAACCGAGCGGTCGGAGGTTCGAATCCTCCCGGATGCACCATCTTCTCTGCAATAACGCATTAGCGTTGTTACGGAAATCGATATCACTTTAGCAGCGATATCAAATCTGCAGTAAGTAAGTTTTCCTGATGCATCCGTAGCTCAGCTGGATAGAGTACTCGGCTACGAACCGAGCGGTCGGAGGTTCGAATCCTCCCGGATGCACCATATTCTCCGAGATAACAGCAAAACTGTTGTTTCATGGTCTGTGAGATAATCGCGAGCACCAGGGAGGATAACGTTGCTTCAGCAACGGCCCGCAGGGCGAGGCGCAGCCGAGTAATCCTCCCGGATGCACCATCTTCTTCGCAGTATCAGTAGTAAACAGCAATTCCCGATGCATCCGTAGCTCAGCTGGATAGAGTACTCGGCTACGAACCGAGCGGTCGGAGGTTCGAATCCTCC